>JAXDLK010000246.1:0-9635 GCA_034666665.1 Candidatus Binatota bacterium | reverse complement strand
TCGGATCCTTCGCGGACGACCGCGGCGAATCCAGCCGCTGGATCGGATCGATCCGCGGGCCGCTCGGGAACCCGCTCTACACACTCGAGGGCACGGCTCCGGTCAGCCAGCTCGTCGCCGCCGCGTTCGCGCGCGGTTTGCAGGAGCGCGGCCTGCTCGCCGATCCCGCGGGGGGCGTCTATCTGCTGTCGGGCAGGATCGAGGAGCTCGGCGGCAACCGCTACGTCCGGAGCGAGGCGCGGGCGCGCATCCGTGTGATGGTCACCGAGCGGCAGACCGGTCGGGAGCTCTTCGCGAACACGTACACGGCGGTGAACGAGAAACCGGGGGCGCTCGCGGTCGGCGGCGACGCGACCAGCGGCATCGAGGAGCTGCGAGGGCTCGTCGCGGACACGCTGCACCAGGTGGCGGCACAGGCGCTCGACGATCCGAACCTCCGCGCCGCGCTTCGCGCAGCTCCCTGACCGCTCACTCGGTAATCCGCGAACGCAGACCCTGGGCGAGCCGCCTCATCGCCGGGGACGGGTCGTCGCGCGGCAGCGCCACGCGGATCAGGCTCGGGCGGCCGCGTGTGGCGAGCGCTGCGACGAGGGCGGACTCGAACTCCTCCTCCGTACCGGCGTCGAAGCCGGCGAGAGGTCCGAAGACCTCGCCGAGCCGAGCGAATCGCCAGGGATGGACGTCGTTGAACGGCCCGTCGAGGATGAAGCGCTCCGTCGAGTACCCGCCGTTGTCGAACACCACGACGATCGCGTTCGAGCCGATCCGCGCCAGCGTCGAGAGCTCCGTGCCGGTCATCTGGAACGCGCCGTCGCCGACGAGCACGAGCGGCCGGCGGTCAGGCCGAGCCACCGCGGCGCCGAGCGCCGCCGGCACCCCGAAACCCATGGTCGTGTAGAAGGCGGACGCGAGGAACTCCGTCCGTTCGTGGACGCGGAGCTCGACGGCGGCGAAGAGACAATCGCCGGTGTCGGACACCACCATCATCTCGGGCGTGAGCGCCTCGTTCAGCCGGCCGATCAGACGCCCGATGCTCATCGCACGCCCGCGTTCGGGAAACCCGGGGGCTCGCGGCCCCGAGGAGACTTCGCCGAAGGCTTCTCGGTACGGACGGCAACGGGCGATCAGCTGCTCGACGAAGTCTTCGAGCTGAACCTTCGGGTAGCGGTGATGGCGGATCATCACCTCGCCCTGACTCGCGCGCACCATGCGGTTCGGATCGAGGCGTGCGGTGTAGACGCCGAGGTCCACGTCGTTCAACGCGACCCCGAGAAGGAGCAACACGTCCGCGCTCTCGACGCACTCACGCGCGTCCTCGGGACCCATGGCTCCTTCGTAGACGCCGAGGTAACCCGGGTGCCGCTCGCCGATCACCGACTTGCCGGTGAGTGTCGCGGCGATCGGCAGCCGCGCCTTGTCGACGAGCTGAACGAGCGCGTCCTGCAGCGCGCTCCGGTGGACCTCGACCCCGGCGAGCACCACCGGGCTGGCCGCGCGCTCCAGGAGGTCGAGAGTCTCGGCGACCGCCTCGTCGAGCGCGGCGGGGTCGCTGCTCGCGACCAGGACCGGGTCGGCGGGCATCGGATAGCCGGCGAGGCGGGTCACGTCCCGCGGCAGCTCGAGATAGACGGGACGGCGCTGGTGGCGCGCGGCCGCGATCGCGCGATCGATCTGCCGAAACGCGATCAGCGGATCGTCGAGCACGGCGGTCGCGCAGGTGATCCGATCGAAGATCTCCCGCTGGAACGTGAACGGCCCGAAGCGATGATGGATGAGCGGGTCCTCGCGCTGCTCGCGCACCCCCGGAGCGCCGCTGATCACGACCACCGGAGAAGACTCCGCGTGCGCGCCTGCGATGGCGTTGACGACGTTCAAGGCGCCCACGCCGTACGTGACGGCGAGCGCACCGAGCCCGCGACAGCGCGCATAGCCGTCGGCGGCGAACGCCGCCGTGTCCTCGCGCGTCGTGCCGACGTGTCGGATGCGGCTCCGCACCATCTGATCGTAGAAGCCGAGCACGTAGTCGCCCGGAACGCCGAACACGTGCTCCACGCCGGCCTCGTAGAGACGATCGAGGAGGTAGTCGCCGATCGTAGGCACCTCTGCCATGGCGTATCCGCGATCCTTCGCTGACGGCGGGCTCAGGAGCTCCGCTGCGGGTCGTCGCCGGGCAAAGTGCCTGCCGGATCTTCCAACCGCTCCCCATAGAGCTGCTCGAGAAGCTGCCGCGTGTCCCGATGCGCCGGCACCGGCCGCCATCGCTCCTCCAGCTGGGCGACCTTTCGCCACGCCGCGATCAGCGACGCCAGCGCCACCGCGAGCACGACTCCGAGCAACACCACCAGGGAGCGGAGCCGCGAAAGCTCCGTATCGTGAGAGGCCTCGGTCGACGCGAAGCGAAGGTCGAGGTCCCGGAGCGCCTGGCTCAGCGCGGAGCGGTCCTCCTCCGTCTTCGAAAGGCGTTCCTCCTGGCGATCGAGCTGGTCGTGGAGCCGCCGGATCGTCGTCGCCGAGGGATCGGGTCGCAGCACGTCCGACGAGAGCCGATCCTCGATCTCCGGGGTCACCGCCGTCGTCGGCACGGCGGCGGCATTCAGGGCGCCCGCACACGCCACCCACAGCACGAGCGCGAGCCGCCGGCTGCACTGAACGATCCGCTCGTGGCGCAGACGCTCGGCGAAACCTGCGGCATGGCCGCCGGTCGTGCAGCCTTCCGACCAGACCGAGCCGGCGAGCGCGGGGCGCGCCGCCGTCTCGTCGTTCAGAACCGACGCCTGAAGCACGAGGCAGACTTTGTAACTTTCACGACAACGGGTGTAAAGCGCCGTCACCTTGACCCGCCTGGTGGGGTATGTCTTCAGAGCACTCCGATGTCAGAGCAGGGTGCCCCGTGCGCGTCGCCGCTTCCGAGCGAGGTGAGCGGTAACCTTCCCGATGCCCGCTTTCGCACGATCATCGAGCACAGCTTCGACATCATATTGTTGCTCCGCCGGGACGGATCGCTGGCCTATGCCAGCCCCTCCGTCGAGCGGACCCTCGGTCACGACCTCGGAGAGCTGATCGACACGAGCTTCGTCGATCTCGCTCACGAGGACGACCGCGAGGTCGCGCACACGATGGTGCGTGATCTCCTCGCCGAGCCGGCTCGCCGCTGCAGCGGCGAGCTCCGGCTGCGGCACAACCACGGTCACCACTGCTGGTTCGAGGGTGTGGCGACGAACCTGCTCCACGAGCCGACGATCGGTGCGCTGGTCGTGAACCTTCGTGAGACGCGCGACCGCAATGCGGCAGACGAGGAGCGCACGCAGCACACGGAGCAGCTTCGAGCGCTCGCGGATGCGGCGGTCGCGATCACGTCGGCACCGCGCATCGAGGAGCGGCTCGATCTCATCACCGCCACGGCGCGGCGAATCATCGGCGCGCACGTCGCGATCACGCACCTGCGTCCGCGTGAGGAAGCGATCCCGCGGATCCTCACGGCATCGCTCTCGGACAAGTACGCCTCCGCGTGCGGCGCACCCGCGTCGCTCGACCTGTTCCCGTTCCTGAGCGTGGGGATCGACTTCCCCGCGCCGTTCCGCGCGAACGCGGAGGAGCTGCAGCAACACCCGGGGTGGCAACGGCTCGAGCCCGCCAGCAAGCCGCCGTTGCCGGACTGTCTCGCGGCGCCGCTCGTCGGCGGAGGCGGAGAGGCGCTCGGCTGGATCCAACTGTCGGACAAGCTCGAAGGGGAGTTCGGCGAGCGCGACCAGAGCCTGCTCGTGCAGCTCGCCCAGTTCGCCTCCGTGGCCGTCGAGAATGCGTGGCTCTACGAGGACGCGGAGCACGCGGTGCGGGCGCGCGACCGCGTCACGGCGGTGGTCTCGCACGACCTGCGGAGCCCGCTGAACGCGATCTCGATCATCGCCAACCTGCTGCTGCAGCCGGGGCTGCCGGAGGCGAGGCGCAGCGAATACGCCGTGACGATCAAACGGTCGGCGGAACAGATGCGGTCTCTCATCCAGGATCTCCTGAACCTGGGCCTGATCGAGGACGGCAGCCTCACGGTGTGTCCGGTGGCCGAGTCCGCCGGCCTGTTGATGCAGGAAGCCGTAGCGCGGATGCGGCCACAGGCGGAATGGCGCGGCGTTCGCATCGACTGCGCCGTCGAGGCCGATCTGCCGAACGTGCTCGCCGATCGCGACCGTGCGCTCGACGTGTTCGCGAACCTGATCGCGAATGCGATCCGCTCCTCGCCGGAAGGGGGCACGATCCGCACCGCGGTGCAGCGCCTGGTCGACCGCGTCCGTTTCTCGGTCACCGACGACGGACCGGGAATGGCGACGAACCAGCTTCCCTACGTCTTCGACGTCTACTGGCGGCGGCCGGAGACGGCGCCGAGGGAAGCATCGCTCGGGCTCGCCGTCGCGCGCGGCCTCGTCAAGGCTCACGGCGGCGAGATCTGGGTCGAGAGCCGCGAGGGAGCGGGAAGCACGTTCTTCGTCAGCCTGCCCCTGGCGGCCGATGCTCTGCCGTCGACCCCGGAGAAGACTCCGGCAGGACCCGCGCGCAACCGCTCCGCCTGACGAGCTACGAACCCGGCTTGTCACCGAGCTCGGGGCGGAGCTCGGCGTCGTTTCCCGTCTCGCGCGCCTTCTTCTGGGTCTCGCGCTCGGCGGAGCTCGCGCCCGGATCGACCCGTCCCTCGACCTCGGACTTCGGCGGCACGACCCCGGTGCTGTCGTCTCGCGGTGCGCCCTGAGCCCCCGTTCGCGGGCTTCGCTCTCCGCTCTCGGTGGAGGGGGCGCCGGTCGCGTCACCCGCCACTGACGGCATGGTCACGCCGGTCGTGCGGCCGGGGTTGTGCACTCCGGGAGGCGTCTCCGGATCGCTCGCGTGCTCGGACGGCCCCGGCTCCGTGGCGATGCCGCCGTGCTCCGCATCTTGCCCGACGTCCGGAGGGTCCGCAGCAAAGGCGGAGGAGAAAGCCAGCAAGCCGGCCAGCGTCCCAGAGGCGAAGAGATGCGCGCATCGGATCATTCGAATTCCCTCCCGAGAAGGATGGACGACGAGCGCGTCGACGCCCGCGCCGTCGTGCTGATGGATCCGCTCACCTGTCCGAATCGTCGTCACCGAGGTGGACGCCGAGGCTCGCGGCCGCTCCACTCTTCAGCTTGACGTCGTCCTGTATCGACTTCACGCCCTCGACCTCGCGAGCGAGCGTCTTCGCCTTGAGGCGCTCCTTCTCGGTGTCGACGGTGCCGGACAGACGGGCTACTCCGTTCGCCACCTCCACGTCGATGTCCGCCGATTGCAGCGCCGGCTCCTCGTCGAGCTTCGATTCGATTCGCTCCGCGATGTCTTCGTCGCGGCTGTCGACCGCGCGCTCGCGCGTTGCCGACACGACCTGAAGCTCGTTCTTCACGCTGGTCACTCCGTCGATGTTGCGCGCTTCGGATTCGGCTTTGCGCTTGGCGTCTTCGCTGGGAACCGTCCCGAAGAGCGTGACCACGCCGCCATCGGTGTCGACGTTGACTTCACTGCCCGCCGTCTTGGAACCGGTGAGCAGTGCCGCCTTCACCTTGGAGGTGACCCACGCGTCTTTCGCCGCGCCGGCGATCCCGCGCACCTTCTCCTTGGTCTCCTCCGCCTTCGCCTCGCCGCGGTCCTTGAAGATCTCGGCGTCCGCGTCCGCATCGGGACTGCGAACCTCGCTGGCGACGCGACGGACGCCTTTCACGCCCTTGGCGACTTGGATCGCTCGCAGGTGATCGGCGAGACTGTCCGCCTTGCCGCCGAGGAGCACCGTACCCTCGTTGACGGATTCGACTTCGACTTCGCTACCGCGAAGCTCGGAATCCTCCCGCAATGCCGCCTCGACGGTCTTCCGGATCTCGGCATCCCGAGTCGCGACGACCTTCGCTTTGGCAGGGGGCACGACTTGCAGGAGGTTTCGTACCTCCTTGACGCCGTCGACCTTCCGCGCCGCCTTCTCCGCCGCATCCTTATCGGCTCGAGAAGCGACGGTGCCATGGAGTGTGACCCGCCCGTCGACGGTGTCGACGTCGACGTCGGTTCCCGAGGTGCCGACCGCGGTCAGGACCGAGATCTTCGCCTTCGTGGTGATCCACGGATCCGGCGGAGCATCGTCCGCTGCGCGCGCGCGGATCGGGGCGAGCGCGAGAGCACCGGCGAGTACGCCGACCGTCACGAGGGAAGGGGATCGCATGAGAGCCTCCTGGAGGAAAAAAAATCGCCGGACGAATCGAATCGCCCGGCGGAGTTCGTTGCAGCGTGAGATCGGATCAGACGGACGGGGGAACGGAACGTCCGGTGACGAGGGCCACGACGAGGAAGATCACGGCAAGAACGGCAAACAGATAACCGATCTCCGCCGAGAGGCCGGCCACTCCGCCAAAACCCAGAGCCGATGCGATGATCGCGATGATGAAGAAGGTAACCGCCCACGAGAGCATGGCTCGTCTCCTTTCGCCCCGCGACGCTGCGGACGGCGAGACGCGGGGTTGGTTGAGCGCATGGCCAGAGCGGAGCGGCCGCGTCTGGCCCGCGTCGTCTAGTCAGCCGCGTCTTTGACGTCGTCCGCGGCGTCGTCGAGCTTCTCGCCCGCTTTCTCCGCGGGTCCTTCCTTCTCGACGCAGCCCGCGAGGTTCAGCATGAAAACACCCACGAGAAGCGGGAACAGCACTTTTCCGAAATGTCGCATCGAATCTCTCCCCTTTCGGGCCCGGCTCCCACCGGGCCCAGTCAACGTCGAGTCAAACACCCCTTGGTGGGGATCGACGCGACGAACGGTTGCGTGACCTCACTGCTGCCCGATGACGATCAGAAACGCGGAATCGTCGAGCGCCTCGGCGACGTGGTCCGTGTCCCGCGGCATCGCGGTGGCCGCCGGGCTTCGAGGGCACCGCGGTCGCTCCACTCGCGAGCTTCACCGCGATCGACCCGATCAAGGCGTCGCCGCTGCTTCCGGACGGCGATCGGTGTGCCGTCGTGCTCCTGATCTGTGCGCGCGGAGCCTACGCGGTGCCGGCCATCCGATCCTTCTCGCCGCCCACCCGATCGCGGAGCTCGTTCACGCGCTCGCCGATCTGGTCCCGCAGCTCCTGGCCCGGCTTCGGGGCAAAGAGCAATGCCAGGCCGGCGCCGACGAGAATGCCGATCGCGAAGACGCCGACGGCGGAGGCCACGGTCTCGGAATCTCTCTGGGGCGCCAATCCCATCAGGCTCGAGATCTCGTCACGAGTCGGCAGTCGGTCGAGTAGCTCCTTGGCGTTCATCATGTGGTTTCCTCCTGTGGAATCGTTGGGATGGTCACGGGGCAGTCGCGGCGTCCGGCGCGGCGGTGGCGGCGACGGCGTTCTGCACCAGGTTGGCAGCCATCAGCCTCACGCCGACGTCGAGCACCAGACGCGTCAGCCGGGATGGCACACCGCCGCCGAGGACGTACCCGGCGCCCGCGGCCACGGCCAGGGTCAGGTACGGCCGCCTCGAGAGCTGGTCCTTCAGGTAGCTCTCCGCTTCGCCGACGGCTTCCTCGAAGACGGACAGAAAGACCTTGGCCTCGTCGGCGACCTGCCGTCCTCGTTCGTAGACGCGCCGGGCATCGATGCCCGCGCGGTCTCCCTCACTCGCTCCGTCGGACCCTTTCGGTGTCATGGGTGATTCCTCCTATAACCGCGACAACAGGCGGCCGCTCAGGTAGCCGGCAGCGACGGCGAGGACCAGCGCCACGAAGGGTCGCTCGCGGACGAAGCTTCGCGTCTGTCGATCGAGATCTTCCACCGTGGATCGCGCCTGTCGGATTCCGCTCTCGAGCTCGGCCCTGCCGAGCCCCTCTGCGGTGCGCAACGAAGTCGCTCGTTCTGCCATGTCGCCTCCCTTCAATCTCGCCTCGAGCCGAGCCACAGACCGACGCAGAACGCGGCGCCGAGCCAGATGGCGGGGCTCTCCGCGATTCGCTCGCGCAGGTCGAACTTCTTCTGCACTGCGGTCTGCAGATCGTTCAGCGCCTGACGGAGCTCTTCCTCACTCCGTTGTACGTCGGGAACCGCTGGCTGCTCGTTCTCGCCCGAATCGTTCATCGACCGACGATGCCCTCCCCGCGAGTGTCGACACGCACGACCGCGCTCGCGGCCGAGCGGCCCGTGGCACCGACGCGGGCGATGGCTCTCATTCCCGCAAGGATCAGCAAACCGCCGATGGCCGCATTGAAGACGCCGACGATGACCAGGCTGGCAGAAAGCGGCAGCTGCTCATCGAGCCACCGCACCACCGCAGCCATCAGGAAGAACCAGGAGCCGAACGCGAGCGCGGCCCCGGCCGAGAGCGTGGCGATCCCGCGGAGCGTGAGGAAGAGATCCTCGACGATGGCGATCCGCAAGAGCTCGAGCCGATCGAGAAGCACCCGCTGGCTGGTCTCCAGCACGCGCTCGAGCGCGTTCGCCAGTGACGGCTCGCGCCCGTTCGTCGGCTCCAGCTCTGCCACGGCGCAGTAAACACGAGGTGCCGGGGGGGGTCGCGGCCTCGAGAGCCTAGGGTGCAGCCCGCACGACTCCCATTCGGGTGAGGCGGTCGAGAAGCGCGGTCGCGAAGATCTCGTGCGCCCGAGCGTTCGGATGGCCATCGACCGGCAGCTGCGTCAGCGCCGCCGACTTCGCCCGGACTTCGTCGGGGACGCCGTGCTCACGGAGCCAGGCGGTGGTGTAAGGCTTGATCTCCACCAGCTCGAAGCCGTGACGCGTCGTCACGTCTCGCACGATCTCTCCCTGACGACCGTAGGCGGAGCCCAGGATGACGATCACGGGAATCCCGTGGCGGCCCGCGATTCGGGCGAGCCGGTCCATGGCGCGGCGAAAGCCGCTCTCGCCGACCATGTATTGGTAGCGCCCGAGGACCCGCGACCGGTCCTCGCCCGGGACGTCTCGGAGATCGACGCCGACCAGGGAATCGTCCCGCGGCGCGGTGCCGAACCGCGAGCGCAAGAAATCGAGGACGTACGAACGACCGAGCGACGAGGTGTCCGCACGCTGCAGAAAGAGCGGCACCGCAAAATCGTTGTTCACGAAGTGAATCACGACCGCGTCCGGTCGAAAGGCGATCGCCTTTCGCCTCAGGACGGCGACTTCGATGGCCGTGTTGTACCCGGGGACGGCGAAGTTGAGCACTTCGAACCGCCGATGTGGCGGCGGCAGGGAGTTCAGCCGGCGTTCGAGCACCGCGAGGTACGACTCGTCCTCTCGTACGCCCCAGCCGAACATCACCGAGTCGCCGAGGCCTACCAGACGGAACGTCCCCGGCGGCTTCCGCAGCGAATACTCCCGGTCACGAAGCCCGCGCGAGTTGATGTGCAGCGGCTGCCGTTGAAAGATGCCACGCGTTCCGGGCTTGAGCTCGTAGACGACGTCCCCGTGGGGGCTCGATCGCACGAGGCCGCTCATGCTGAACCGGTCGCCGCTCTCGAGGGGACGGGTCGCGGAGCGCGCGAGCTGCGTGGCGAGGTCGCCGGCAAGCATGCCGCGCGCCCACGCGAAGACGCGAAACCCCGCCTCCGCGAGGATCAGCGCCAGCACGATCCCGGCCATCGCAAGGAGTGCCGGCACGGCGAAGCGGAGCGGCTTCATGCGGCGCCCGTATAC
>JAXDLK010000245.1:0-5112 GCA_034666665.1 Candidatus Binatota bacterium | reverse complement strand
TACGGCCCGTCGACGTAGTCGCCATCGCCGTCGACTGCCGGGTTCGGCGCGCAGTTGGTGCCGATCGGCGAGATCTGCGTGGGGGCACCGGCCGCACCGCAGGTGTACTTCACGCGGTAGTTGTTGGTCGGATGCGTGCCGTAAAGGAATTCTTGGCCGACCGGGCTGTCGGCAAGTATGCCTCCCCACGAAGACGCGGGCATGCCCGCCGGCTGCTGCGGGATCGGCGCGCCCAGGCTCCGGAGACTTTCGACGGTGCTGCCGGCAACGAGCCCGTGCTTGATGGCTTCCGGCGTGACGCCGTTGTTCACGAAGCAGGTGGTACGCACGGACTGACCCTTGCGAATGATCACCGGACCGTCCGGATCCTTCCAGTAGTTACAGACGGGCGCGTCCTCCCAGTACCAGTCGGAGTAGAGGTTCACCGAGTCGCTCGTAACACCACCCTTGATACCGCCGCACAGTGGGTTGGAGCTCTCGCTACGCGGCTCGTGTGGAGGGGCCAGATTCATCGTCCCCTTCACCATGCGGTGATGGCTGTGGATGGCCATGTGGGTGATCGCCGCATCGTACGGCGGGAACCACTCGGACTCGTGGTAGTTCCAGGTGAACGGCGCGTACGCGGTGGTGGCAAGATCGCCGACGGCGTTGAACATGAAGTTGATGGGCTTGACGCCTGCATTCGCGGGCTCGGTGAAGTACTGGATGATCATCTCGCCGACCGACCCGCCGATGTAGTCGCCGGGATTCGCGCCGTAGAGAACCTGGGACGTGGTGTTGCGGACCCCCGACTTCTGCAGGCGGTAGTTCGCGAGTCGCGTCATGCCGTAACTGCCAGGCGGCAGCTGGGTGACCACGTGGTGGTTGCAGCCCCATAGCTGGTCCTCGACGCCGAGCATGCCGCGGCCGCCGGGGAAAGCGATCGTCAACCTGCCAGGAAGCTGAGTCGCGTTGCGGAATGCTTGGCTCGGCGCACCACCGGTGCAGCGATCCTCATCACCCGCGTAGCAGGTCCCCCGGCCTTCTGGATCGTCCGGGCCATTTGCCGACTTCTGGTAGGCCCAGCATTCCCCTCCCGGCTGAAACGCCTCGCGCGACTTCGGAGCCGACGGGTTCGAGCACGCGTCGTCGGGGTTGGTGTAACAGGTGCCGTGATGGCTCGCGAAGTGGTTGTAGAACTCCGACCCCGTGTTCCACTCCACGCGCTTGTTCGCCGTGGTTCTTCCCGCCGCCACGTCGCGGTCCAGCCGCGCGGTGTTCTCGAACCGGGTCTTCTGATTATTTTGGATCTCGTCGAACTTGTTCGCCTGTGGGCCCGTCTGCCACGGACCGTAGTACGTCCGGCTGCCGCGGTGGCAGGCGAGCTGGAACAGCGGCCCGGTTTGAGGCTTCGAAGGGTCGTCTACGCTGTGATAGCCGCGATCGTCGGTGCCGATCTTCGGGCTGCCGTCGGCGTTGAGGATCTCCTTCCAGTAGGGGACATGGTCGACGTCGGAGCAGAGCCGCACGCGGCCCGTTCCGGGCTTTTCGTAGCCCTGGCCGTTGGCGACGTACATCGGCGGGATGCGATCCGTGAGACCGTTGGGGAACCTGGGGATCGGGTCTTCGGCGAACGGCGCGGCGACGCGCACGGTTCCGACCTTGGTCGTCGCCGGCAGGTCCCAGAAGAGGCGCTGGCAATGCAGCGATTTCACGCCGCCGGGATCCTTGGGATCCCCGACGCCTGGCGGGATCGCGGCGCAACGAACCTCCGGACGGAGGTCCGGATGCGTCTCGTAGTCTGCGCGTGCGGCGAACGGAGCGAGCGTGAGTGCGGCGGCGATGGCCGCCACCGATCGAATGTGGCCCATGAGTCCTCCCCGAGATGTTTTCGAGCCGGCGATTGCGTCGCCGCCATTTTTTTGGATGAGGGGTTCTCCTCCGATTTGGCTGTCGGACGCAACGGGAATCTTCGACAAATCGGCGGCCGTCGTTTGTTCCGAAACGACAAGGCAGGCCGCGCCTTGTTGCCCATGGTTCTGGTTGGCAGCAATGAACGCGTGGGACACGTGTATGCGCGGGCGCGGGTGTTTCGTGCCGCGCAACCGCAGGCGCACCACCTTCGAGAGCGTCGGATGGCGCGAGCGGAAATCGAGCTCTCGCCCGGTCTCCCCTCTGAGGCGAAGGTGAACCACGCGTTCGACCGGGCGGGTACTGATTCCTCGTCGCCGGCTGCGTCGAACGCGGGTTCGGGTTATCGAATCGTCGAGATGAGTATTTTATAAAGACCGAATCGCGGTTCGGCAACTATCAACTTCACACCAATGCGATTGATCCGACTTGTGCGCGAAGCACAACCCAGATGGGTGCCTGAACCCGCGGGAAGAGGGCGCGACACCGAAGAGCGGACGCCTCGAGCGCCGCTCTAGGGTCTAGGAGCGGCGGCGCGTGATCGGGCCGCTCAGGCTTCGGAAGGCCGCGCGGCCTTCCGCGCGGCGGACGCAGCCGCATGGCTCGAGGGATGGTCCGCCTTCGCAGCCTCCTCGTGACGGCGCTGCATGGCGAGCAGCCGGAGCGCGATCTCCACCCGAAGGCGCTGCTCCGGATCGTTGGAATCGAGGCCGGTGAGCCGGTGGATCTGCCGCATGCGATACGCGAGCGTGTTCGGGTGGATGTCGAGAATGCCTGCCGCGACCTTCAGATTTGCGCCGGCTCGGAAATACGCGTCGAGCGTCTCGACCAGCCGCCGGCCGGTCTCGCCGAGCGCGAGCAGCGGACCGAGCGAAGCGCCGATCAGTCGCTGGCCGGGCCGTGCTCCGGAATCGATCACGTCGTGGAGCACGAGATCGTCGTACGAATGCACCAGCTCCGCTTCGACGAGAACGTGACCGATCTCGATCGCGCGCTTCGCCTCCTTGTAGCCTTGGCGCACTCCGTCGACGTCGGCCACCGTGCCGGAAAGGCCGACGCTCACGCGGAGACCGGCCGACGCGGTCGGCGCGAGCACCTCCGACATCTTCGCGCGGAACGTGCGGACGCGCTCGCCGCCCATGGTCGCCGGGGCGATCAGGATCAGCTCCCGGCTGCGCTCCACCATGACAACCTGATCGACGGCGATCCCCAGCACCTCCGCGAGAGCCACCGACACCGCCACCGATGGCAGCACGACGCCTTTCGCCGGTGTCTTAGGTCCTGCCGGCGCAGCCACCGCGATCGTCAGGTCACGGTCGAGGTGCAGGTCCACGGCCGCGGCACGCGCGCGAAGCTCCTCGGTCGGCGCGGCGCCGGCGACGATCTCGTCGAAGAGATCGCGGAGCGCACGATCGCGGTGGCGGATGCGTCCCTCCTGCTCCGCGTAGTACGCCTCGGTGACGGCACCGCTGATCGTGTCGAGATGCCGGAATGCCCACGCCGCGCGCAGCAGCAGCTCCCGCTGCAGCGCCGGGCGGTTCATCACCCGCTTCACGAGCTCGCCCCAGAGGAGCCACATGCCGTTGCGATACGCGGTCAGATGCCCGCGCAGCGGGATCCCTTGGTGCACCCGCCGGCGCGCGAAGTACCGCGCCGCGGAGAGCTCTTCGGGGCTCGCCTGACGACACTCGGCGACGACGTTGTAGAAGACGGGGACGTTGACGCGCAGGATCTGCCGGATCTCGCTCCACATCCCCTCGTCCTTGAGCTTCCGGTACTCGGGGATGTCGCGGATCATCCGCACCATCTCCTCGACGAGGCGATCGGCCTCCGCCTCGAGCTCCATCATGAGCGCGAGGAGCTCCTTCGATGGCGCGGGAATGTTGAGAGAGCCGTCCGGCGCCGGCGGCTCGAGTGCCGGCGCATCCATGAGCTTCGACAGCAGGCGGTCGCGTATCGGTCGTGGGGCAGGAGTCTTTCGGGAGTCCAACTGCGTCGGCTTCTTGACCAGCATCGTCTCCCCTTCGCGCTGACGCCGACCTACAGTCAATCCGATCGAGCCTCCGGCACGAAGAACATACGGAACATGGCAGCTCGCTGCAGGCTGCCACTGATCTTCATCTCGCCGCTCATCACCAGCTCGACGCCTTCGACCTGACCGGTGACCATCTCGACGAACCGCTTGTCGGAGATCTCGATCGTGACGCTCGGTTCCACTTCACCCTCGCCGCGCACCACGTCCATGGTGCCATCGTCGATCGTCACCGTCCACGTGCCGCCCCGCTCGCCGAGGATCACGAAGCGATAGACCTCGTGGACTCCCGCCGCCTTCTCGCGCTGAAAGGCCATCCGCATGCCGGCGAAGATCGCCGACGGATCGATCCATGGAACCGAGCGCATCACCTCTTGGAGATCCGTGACCGAGACCTGCGACGATTCGCTGGGCGACATGTCGGGCATGATCGGTCCGGTCGCGGGGTCGGCACCGAGGCCCGTGAACTGGAGAAACGCGGCCGCGGACAGCAGCTGCTCGACGTTCAGACCGGTGACGGCGAGCAGCGGCGGGTTCATCGCCGTGAAGAGGATGCCATTGTAGGACGCCCAGAGCGCGGTCGCCGCGGCCATCGGCGAGAGGTCGCAGCGGAAGACGCCCGTGGTCTGGCCGTCGCGGATCTTCTCCGCCAGGAGCTCGAGGTTCTGCCGCGCGAGCTTCTCGATCTTCTCGCGCTCCTTCTCGAGCCCACCCTTGGTCGCAGGCTCGTACTGGAAGGACATCTGGATGCGGAAGTATTCCGGGTACTCGGCGAAGTAATCCACGTACGAGCGAGCGATGGCGACCAGACCGAGGCCCGGCGGCAGCTGCTTCGCCGCCGCCGCGCGAAGCCGCTCGCCGAGGATCTGCGTGCTCTCGGCGAGGATCGAGGCGAAGAGGTGCTCCTTGCTCTTGAAGTAGTGGTACAGGGTGCCGACGCCGATCTCCGCGGCCGTGGCGATGTCCTCCATCGTCGCCGGACGGAAGCCCTTGAGGATGAACACCCGTCCTGCGGCGAGCAGGATTCCCTGACGGCGCACGATCCGATCGCGCACCCGTGCCTTAGCGATTGCCATCGTTTTCAGTGGGACGAGACCGCGGGATTCTCTCCCGTGATCTTCGAATTCGAACAAGGATTCGGTTACGAATGGTCTAGCCGAATAGGTATTCGGCCGCAACCCGGAAAGTTT
>JAXDLK010000244.1:0-4403 GCA_034666665.1 Candidatus Binatota bacterium | reverse complement strand
TTTGCGTGAGATGCGACTAGGCGTGGAGAGCACTCCGGCTTCGCCGGAGACGCTCCCCTCGCAATCTTTGCGAAAGGTGGGGTGACCGTGACGATGAGATCCTGGTTGGTTCGTATTCCCGCTCTGTCTCTGGCGCTGGCGTTGATCGCCGGCTCGGGCGCGAGCGCAGCGGCGTGGGCCGCGGAGCAGGGCGAACCGAGCTCCGAGGCCGACCTGCCAGGGGCGAAGCTCCTGAGCGTCCTCGAAGTGAATGGATCGTTGTCGACGATGCGGAACCTGGCTGCGGGCGAGGTCGTGCCGGTGCGGTTCGCGGTGTATTCGAAGGAGGACGGCGGCGAACCGGTCTGGAACGAGACCCAGGACGTGGTGCTCGGTACGGACGGTGATTATCACGTCCTCCTCGGCAGCACGTCTCCTGCCGGGTTACCCTCCGATCTGTTCTCGCCCGGCACCTCGAGCTGGCTCGCAGTCGAGCCTCTCTCCGGCGCAGCCGAGCCGCTTCCGCGGATCTTGATTGCGACCATCGCCGCGCCGTCCGAGAAGGAGCCGACGGATTCCGCGGCGGCGTCCGATGGGAGGGTGGGAGAGCCATCGAGGGTCGAACCCGCCACGCCCGCCAAGAAGAAACGCCGGCGTTACGGGGCGCGTTACGGGGGCGCTCCGACGTCGTCACGCGTCAGTGCCACCCGCGCGCAATCCGCGCCCGCCGCCTCATCGAAGGTCGCCACGCAGCAAGCAGCAGCCACCGAGTCCGGCGTGCCGAACTCGATCGCGAAGTTCGTCGACGCGAACACGCTCGGAAGCTCAGTGGCGTTCGAGAACGCGAATGGAATCTCCATCAATTCTGACGGCTCGCAGTATCCGGGAAGTGCCCTCTACGTCATGGGCGATGGCTCGAACCGCGAGGTGATGATCGTCGATGCTCCGGCGAATCAGGTGACGGATCTTCAGACGTGGCGTGTCAACGGCCGCGTGGTCGCGGACATCACGTCGACGGGCCTGGCGGAGCTCGCCGGTATCAGTTTCCAGCGTTCTCTCGGCGGCGGCAACGGTTACATCGCCGAGCACGCGAATGGTTCGATGGCTTTCGTCACCGGGCCGCTGAGCAACGGTAACTTGGTGTTCGACGCGTCGGCTACGGGCAAGCTGCACTTCCTCTACGGAGACACCGCGCGGCAGACGTTGGATGCCAACGGGCTCACGTTCGACAATGCCGACGTGATCGCGTTCAAGGATACTTCCGGAATCCCACGAAACGCGGTGCGCGGCGCCGTCGACAACACTCTGGCGCTGGGCAGCCTCGGAAATGGGGTCCGTATCATGGCGAGAGACTTCACCCGCGATCTTCTGAACGTCAGCGAGAGCGGGAAGGTGAAAATCTCCGGTGGCGTCGCGGACGGGGGAGGGTTCAAGCACCGGCGCGTCGCCACCCCGGTGCTCTCCGCCGGCGCGACGAGTCCGGTGCCGGTGAGCTGGGCGAGCGCATTCGTCGACACCAGCTACACCGTCAGCTGTTCGGTCGCTGCCGCGGCGTCGGGGGCGGGCCTCACGGTTTCGCGGATCGACTCGACCACGGCCAGTGGAGTCACCGTCCTCGTCAAGAACGAGGACGCCACGGCATCTCACAACGGCGTGCTGAACTGCATCGGGATTCACGACTGATGACCGTTACCGCAATTCTTCCGGTTTCCTCGTACGACGAGGAGACGGTCGGTCCGGCGATCCGGCGAATCGTCGCCTCGGCCGTCTCGGGAGGAGACGGTCCGCTCGCGCGGCCGCGTCGGGACGCTCTCGTCGTGGTGAAGCCGAACTGGATCCAGCAGAGTCACGAGGACGCGGCGGAAGTGTGGGAGCCGATCATCACTCATCCGACCATCGTGCTCTCGACCGTTGACGCGCTCGCGGAGGCGATGGGCGGAATCGGAACGATCGTGGTCTGTGACGCACCCCACACCTACGCGAGCTTCGCGGACATCGTCGCCCGCGGGGGCTTCGCGGCGCGCCTCGCCGAGCTCCGGCGCAAATGGCCCCAGCTCGGCGTCGAATGTGTGGACGTGCGCCGCGAGGTGTGGACGATGCACGAAGGCATCATCGCCAGTCGCGTGCGCAATGCCGACGACCCCCGCGGATACGTTCGTCTCGATCTGGCGACCGACAGCCTGTTCTTCGGCCGCGGCTCGGAAGGGCGCTATTACGGCGCCGACTACGACCAGGCCGGCGTCAATCGCCACCATCGGGGACGCGTTCACGAGTACCTGATCTCCGGCACGGCGATGAAGTGCGATCTGTTCGTGAACCTTCCCAAGTTGAAGACGCACAAGAAGACGGGCGTGACCTGCGCGTTGAAAAACCTGGTGGGCATCAACGGCGACAAGAACTGGCTACCGCATCACACGGAGGGAAACCCGGCGAACGGCGGCGACGAGTTTCCGGAGATCGATTGGAGAAGCCGGGTAGAAGCCCGGGCCAAGCGCCTCGCGCACCGCTTCGCGCTGCGCGCCGGCCCTGCGGGGACCTGGATCCTCGGCAAAGGGCGGCGTGTCGGTACGGCCATGCTGGGTGACAGTGATTCCGTGGTCCGGAACGGGAACTGGCACGGGAACGATACCTGCTGGCGAATGGCGCTCGATCTGAATCGCGCCTTGCTCTACGGCGATGCCACGGGTTCGTGGCGCGAGCGCGGCGGGCGCAAGCCGTACCTCGCGATCGTCGACGGGATCGTGGGTGGCGAGGGAAACGGACCACTGTCGGCCGATGCGGTCGCGTCCGGCGTCTTGATTGCGGGCACGGATCCCGCCGCCGTGGACGCCACCGCCTGTCGGCTGATGGGATTCGATCCGTCCGAGCTCCGGATCGTCGCTCGAGCGTTCGACGAGCACCGCTGGCCGATCGCCACCGGCTCGCTCGCCGACGTACGCGTCGACGACGAGCGCGTCGGCGCGCGCATCCCTCTCGACGCCGTCGAGCCGGCCATCCCGGGAGGCTTCCGGCCTCATTTCGGCTGGCAGAATCTCCGGAGGTGCGCGTGAGCGTCGGCGAAACGATCTATCCGCGCCTGCCCCAGATCGTGCAGAGTGGCATCCTGAACGTCGAGGCGTGGCGCATCCAGCGCCGCCGATTCGGCCGCGATTTCGACCGAGCGCTTCGCGATGCGGAGAGCCGTTCGTACGCGAGTGCCGATGCGCTCCGGCACCATCGCCGGAGCCGTCTCGCATCCTATCTCGTCTACTGCAGCAGGACGGTGCCGTTTTATCGCCGTTGGTTCCAGGAGAACGCGATCGATCCCCGGCGGGACGACGTCGACGTCATCGTCCGCCGCTTGCCGATCGTGACGAAGCGCGAGGTCAAAGCCGCGCTGCATGACTACGCGTCCGAGGCCGCGCCTCGGGATCAGCGACTCGTGCACACGAGCGGCACCACCGGCGAGGGGTTCCGTTTCTTCGTCTCACCGGACGTTCTCCACGAGCAATGGGCCGTATGGTGGCGTTACCGGCGATGGCATGGCCTGTCATTGAATACCTGGTGCGGATACTTCGGCGGACGTTCCGTCGTGCCGATCGATCAACAAGAGCCTCCGTTCTGGCGCATCAACTACGCGGGACGGCAGGTGATGTTCAGTGGCTACCACCTCAGCTCGGAGAATCTGCGGCACGTGGTCGGCGAGCTGAATCGTCGCCGGCCACCGTGGCTGCATGGTTATCCCTCGCTGCTCGCGCTGGTGGCCGCACACGTGCTCGATCGGGGCGGTCTCGAGTACCAGCCGCGATGGATCACCACGGGCGCGGAGAACCTGTTGCCGCAGCAGCGGACGCTGATCGCGCGCGCGTTCGGCGTCACGCCGCGGCAGCACTACGGGCATGCCGAGGCAGTGGCGAACGTGTCCGAGTGCGAACGTGGGCGGCTGCACGTGGACGAGGATTTCTCCGACTTCGAGCTCGTTGCAGGCGGGGACGGATCGAGCGCTCGGATCGTCGGAACGAGCTTCAGCAACCTGGCGATGGGGTTCGTGCGGTACGACACTGGTGATCTCGCGCGCTGGTCGCCGGAGACGTGCGACTGTGGCCGCGCCGGCCGTGTGATCTCGGGGGTCGATGGCCGGAACGAGGACTACGTGGTGCTGAAGAACGGTGCCCGTTTGGGCCGGCTCGACCACGTCTTCAAGGACATGGTGCACGTCCGCGAGGCGCAGATCCATCAGCGCCGCCGCGGTGAGCTCACGCTTCGGATCGTCCGAGGCGAGGGATTCGGCTCTTCCGACGAGGAACGGCTTCTCCGAGAGATTCACGCACGCGTTGGACGCGATGCCGAGGTCACGGTGGAATACGTCACTGCGCTCGAGCGGAGCGAACGCGGAAAGCTGCGCTTCGTCATCTCCGAGCTTTCAGAGGGGCGATGCGCGGCAG
>JAXDLK010000243.1:0-18069 GCA_034666665.1 Candidatus Binatota bacterium | reverse complement strand
GAAGAGGGCGAGCCCTGGTACATGCTCTTCCTCATGCAGTGGTTCCCGATGCTGCTGCTGATCGGCGTGTGGATCTTCTTCATGCGCCAGATGCAGATCGGCGGCGGCAAGGCGATGTCCTTCGGGAAGAGCCGCGCGAAGCTCCTGACCGAAAACCAGCACAAGGTGACGTTCAAGGACGTGGCCGGCATCGAGGAGGCGAAGGAAGAGCTCGAGGAGATCATCGCCTTCCTGCGCGACCCGAAGAAGTTCACGCGCCTCGGCGGCCGCATCCCCAAAGGGGTTCTTCTCGTCGGGGCACCCGGAACGGGCAAGACGCTGCTCGCGCGGGCGATCGCGGGTGAGGCCGGTGTGCCGTTCTTCTCGATCTCGGGATCGGACTTCGTCGAGATGTTCGTCGGAGTCGGCGCGTCGCGGGTGCGCGATCTCTTCGTGCAAGGCAAGAAGCACGCGCCATGCATCATCTTCATCGACGAGATCGACGCCGTCGGACGTCATCGCGGAGCCGGTCTGGGCGGTGGGCACGACGAGCGCGAGCAGACGCTGAACCAGCTGCTCGTCGAGATGGACGGCTTCGAGTCGAACGAGGGCGTCATCTTGATCGCGGCCACGAACCGGCCGGACGTTCTCGATCCCGCGCTCCTCAGGCCAGGGCGCTTCGACCGGCGAGTCGTCGTCCCTCGGCCGGACGTTCGCGGGCGCGAGGGAATCCTCCGCGTTCACACGCGGCGCGTACCGCTGTCGGCTGATGTCGACATCGGGCTCCTTGCCCGCGAGACCCCGGGCTTCGCCGGCGCCGACCTCGAGAACCTCGTCAACGAGGCCGCTCTCCTCGCCGCGCGCAAGAACAAAGACAAGGTCGACATGATCGAGTTCGAGCACGCGAAGGACAAGGTCATGATGGGCAGCGAGCGCAAGAGCATGGTGCTCTCGCTCGAGGAGCGCCGGAACACCGCCTACCACGAAGCCGGTCACGCGCTGGTGGCGAAGCTGATCCCCGGGACGGACCCGGTTCACAAGGTGACGATCATCCCGCGCGGTATGGCGCTCGGTCTCACGCAGCAGGTGCCGCTCGACGATCGGCACACGTACTCGCGCGAGTTCCTGACGAACAATCTCGTGATCCTCTTCGGCGGGCGCGTCGCCGAGGAGCTCGTGCTCGGGCACATGACCACCGGAGCCGGGAACGATATCGAGAAGGCGACCGACCTCGGGCGAAAGATGGTCTGCGAGTGGGGGATGAGCGACCGCCTCGGGCCGATGACGTTCGGCAAGAAGGAAGAGCAGATCTTTCTCGGCCGCGACTTCAGCCAGATCCAGGACTACTCCGAGCGTACCGCGGCGGAGATCGACTCCGAGGTGCGCCGCCTTCTGGTCGACGCGTACGAGCGGGCGAACTCGCTCCTCAAGGCGAACCTCGCCGGGCTTCACAAGATGGCCGAACGGCTCCTCGAGAAGGAAAGCCTCGACGGCCCCGAGATCGACGAGATTCTTCGACAGGCGAACGGAGACGGAGGCGAGCCCGAGTCCCGGGAGCCGCTCGCGGCGGCCCCGGCCCCCTAATCGCGTCGTGACCGATCGCGCGGCGAATCGGCACGGGTCTCGACTCGCCGTCTCGTCCCGGGCTCGGGAGCTCGACGTCCGCGGAGCCGGGTGTGGTCTGCTGGCTGCGATTCGTAAGCGGCCGGCAGCGATCATGGGCGTCCTGAACGTGACGCCCGACTCGTTCAGCGACGGCGGCCGCTACGCCGACCCGGGTCGCGCCGTGGAGCGCGCCCGCCAGATGGCCGACGAGGGAGCCGACCTGATCGACGTCGGCGGCGAATCGACCCGACCGGGGGCGCCGCGCGTCTCCCTCGCAGAGGAGCTCCGCCGCGTGCTGCCGGTGATCCGCGCGGTACGCGCGGAGCTCCGGCTACCGATCTCGGTCGACACCACCAAGGCGGAGGTCGCCGCCCGGGCGATCGAGGCGGGCGCCGAGCTGGTGAACGACGTGAGCGCCGGTCTCGGCGACCGGGAGATGCTGCCGCTGGTCGCGCGCACGGGCAAGGCGATCGTCCTCATGCACCGCCGGGGAACGCCGCGCACCATGCAGCGCCTCGCCCGCTACGGCGACGTCGTTCGGGACGTGAAGCGACATCTCGAGCGCCGGGTGACGGCCGCGCTCACCGCCGGCATCTCCCGCGACGCGATCGCGATCGATCCCGGGATCGGCTTCGCGAAGAATCTCCGGCACAACCTCACGCTGCTCGCACATCTGGACGAGCTGGCGACCCTCGGTGTGCCGATCGTCGTCGGGGTGTCGCGCAAGTCGTTTCTCGGGCGCCTCCTCGGCGTACCGCTCGAGGAGCGGGTCGAGGCCACCGTCGCCGCCTCGCTCCTCGCGGTTCAGAACGGCGCGAGCATCGTCCGGGTGCACGACGTGGCGCCGTTCGCGCGCGCGCTCCGCGTCGCCGGCGCGATCTGGGCCGCCCGATGATCTTCGACCTCCTGTGGGCAGTCCGCTGGCAGGACCTCCTCGACATCGCGATCATCGCCTTCGTCACCTACCAGGTGATCAAGATGATCCGCGGCACGCGCGCGGCGCAGATGCTGATCGGGCTGATCATCGTCTTCGGAACCTACCTCGGCTCGCAGTACTTCGAGCTCTACACACTGAATTGGGTCCTGGACAATTTCCTCGCGTCGATGATCCTCGTCGTGGTCGTGATCTTTCAGAACGACATCCGCCGGGCGCTCACGCAGGTGGGCTCCGGGCCGACGTTTCGCAGCGCGCAGGAGCGCATGGCCCACGGGCAGCTGCTCGAGGAGTTGGTGCGCGCGGCGATCGCGCTCGCGGCGCGGCGAATCGGTGCGCTGGTGGTGATCGAGCGGGACGTCGGCCTGAACGAGTACATCGAGGTCGGTACGCGGCTCGATGCGAGCGTCGGCCGCGAGCTGGTGCAGAGCATCTTTCTCACCGCTTCGCCGATCCACGACGGCGCGCTCATCGTGCAGCGCGGCCGGATCACGGCCGCGGGCTGCTTCCTGCCGCTCACGTCGAATCCCAACGTCTCGAAAACGCTCGGCACGCGGCACCGCGCGGCGATCGGTCTCACCGAGGAGACCGACGCCGTGGTGATCGTGGTCTCGGAGGAAGAAGGCAAGATCTCGCTCGTGCGCGAGGGCAAGATCACGCGCGACCTCGACGCCGGCACCCTCCGGACGACGCTCCAACAGCTCCTCGTGCCGTGACCGTTCGAGGCTTCCGACGCGCATGATTCGACGGCTCGACGTGCGGGCGCTCTGGCGGGCGATTCAGCGGAACTGGCCGCTCAAGTTCTTCTCGCTCGCGTTCGCGGTCGGCCTCTGGGCGTTCGTGAACTTCGGCGAGCGCGACGCGGAGAAGACGCTCGTCGTGCCCCTCGAGCTCCGCAACTTGACGCCGAAGCTGATCGTCACGAGCCCGGTCCCGGATTCCGTGGACGTGCGCCTGAAAGGACCGAGCACGCTCCTCGGCACGATCGACGGGCGCGACGAGATCTTCCGGCTCGATCTCGCGACGGTACGGACCGGTGAATCGAGCTTCCGCATCGAAGCGGACATGCTCGCGCTTCCGCGCAGCGTTCGCGTGATCCGCTTGAGCCCCTCCCAGGTGTCGCTGAAGGTGGAGCCGCTCGCGGAGAAGGAGCTGCCCGTCGTCGTGGATTTCGCGGAAGCGGTGCCGCGCGGCTTCCGCGTGACCGGCACCGACGTGCAGCCGCCGTTCGTGCGCGTCAGCGGGCCGGAAGCGCAGGTGAAGACCTGGGATCACGTAAGCACGCAGCCCGTGTACCTGATCCCGAAGAGCGGCGCCTTCGAAAAGGTGGTCGTGCTGCAAGGGGGCGGCGAGTACACACGCGTCGCGCCCGATCGCGTGAACGTTCGCGTGCGCCTCGAGGAGATCGTCGGGCGGCAGGAGTTTCGCGACGTCAAGATCGGCGTGCGTCACGCAGACGTGCCGTACCGGCTGAAGGATCGGCAGGCGGACATCGTGCTCTCGGGACCGGAGCGGATCCTCCGCGAGATCAAGGGAGGTACGCTCGACGCCTACGTCGATGCCGCCGGTCTGGCGACGGGAAATCACGATCTTCCGGTACAACTGGTATTGCCCGAAGGTCTCGACGTGGTTCAGATTCGACCTTCGGAGGTTGCGCTCGAGCTCTTGCCGAAGCCGGCGGCCGAGGCGGGGGACAGCGCGGGAACGTGAGGTGGAAACGGCGATGAAGGCTCTCTCGAAGGGAAACGGAGACCGGCGGAAGCTCTTCGGCACCGACGGCATCCGCGGGGTCGCGAACATTCATCCGATGACGTCGGAGATCGCCCTCCAGCTCGGCCGCGCGGTGGCCCACGTCTTCAAGCGCGAGGCGCGCCGGCACAAGATCCTGATCGGCAAGGACACTCGCCTGTCCGGCTACATGCTCGAGCAGGCGATGGCTTCGGGGATCTGCTCGATGGGCGTCGACGTGCTGCTCGTCGGGCCGCTGCCGACGCCGGGGATCGCCTTTCTCACGCGGTCGCTGCGAGCCGACGCCGGCGCCGTGATCTCGGCGTCCCACAACGCCTTCCAGGACAACGGCATCAAGTTCTTCGCGCACACCGGCTTCAAGCTGCCCGACGACGTGGAGCTCGAGATCGAGCGGCTGGTGCTGGAGGACGATCAGATCGACCACCTGCGGCCGACCGCCACCGAGATCGGCAAGGCGTATCGCGTGGACGACGCGGGCGGTCGCTACAACGTGTTCGTCAAGAACACGTTCCCGAAGCACCTGACGCTCGACGGTCTCCGCGTCGTCGTCGATTGCGCCAATGGCGCCGCCTACCGCGTGGCGCCGGAGGTACTCGAGGAGCTCGGCGCGTCCGTGGTGAAGATCGGCGTCGACCCCGACGGCGAGAACATCAACGACGAGTGCGGCGCGGTGCATCCGGAGGCGCTCGCGCGGGCGGTGTTCGCGAGCGGCAGCCACGTCGGCATCGCGCTCGACGGCGACGGCGACCGCGCCATGCTGGTCGACGAGACGGGAGAGGTCGTCGACGGCGACGAGATCCTGGCGATGGCGGCGCGCGAGATGCTGCGCTGCGACTCGCTTCACGAGCGCACCGTGGTGACCACGGTGATGGGCAACCTCGGACTCGACCGTGCGATCGAGGAGCTCGGCGGGCGGGTGGTGAAGACGCCCGTCGGCGACCGCTACGTCGTCGAGGAGATGGTCCGCGGAGGGTACAACCTGGGCGGCGAGCAGTCCGGCCACGTCGTCTTCCTCGACCACACCACCACCGGGGACGGGTTGATCTCGGCGCTCTTCGTCCTCGCGCTGGTCGCCGACGGTGGCCGCCCGCTGTCGGAGCTCCGCAAGGTGATGACGCGGTACCCGCAGGTCCTGCTGAACGTGAAGGTCTCGGAGAAACGAGAGATGGACCGCATGCCCGCGGTCGTGAAATCGATCCGCGCGGCCGAGGAAGCGCTCAAGGCGCGCGGCCGGGTGCTCTTTCGCTATTCCGGGACCGAGTCGCTCGCCCGCGTCATGGTCGAAGGCGAGAACTCGGACGTGATCCGCAAGCTCGCCGGCGACATCGCCGCCGCCGTCGAGCGCGAGATCGGCGCGACGTGATCCGGCTCCGATGAGCGGAGCGCCGGCAACGGGACGCCGCGTGCTGCTCGGCGTCAACGTCGATCACGTGGCGACGATCCGCCAGGCACGGCGGACGACGTATCCCGATCCCGTGGAGGCGGCGCGGATCGCCGAGGAGGCGGGAGCGGATGGCATCACCGTTCATCTGCGGGAAGACCGCCGGCACATCCAGGACCACGACGTCGAACGGCTGCGTTCCCGTGTTCGCAAGTTGAACCTGGAGATGGCGGCCACCGCGGCGATGGTCGGCAAGGCGCTGGCGGTGCGCCCGCACGACGTCTGTCTGGTGCCGGAGCGGCGGGAGGAGCTGACCACGGAAGGAGGTCTGGACGTCGCGGCCCAGCGCGCGATCTTGCGCGAAGGAGTGAAGCGTCTCCAGGGAGCCGGCATCCGCGTCAGCCTCTTCATCGACCCGGACGCGCGACAGGTCGAGGCGTCGGCGGACGTCGGCGCCGACTTCGTCGAGCTCCACACCGGCACCTACTCCGACGCCGAAGGCGCCGATGCCGGGCGGGAGCTCGGGCGAATCGCGGCGGCGTCGACGCTTGCGCGGACGGCGGGCCTGCGGGTGAACGGCGGGCACGGCCTCCGCCTGGACAACGTGGAAGCCGTCGCGGCACTGCCCGAGATGGTCGAGCTCAACATCGGACACTCGATCGTCGCCCGGGCGGTCCTGGTCGGGATCTCCGCCGCGGTACGGGAGATGCGCGAGCGGCTCGACCGGGCCCGGGACGCGGGGTGAGTGCCCGGAGGTCCCGGTCGAACGGGGCCACTCCGCCGTCGCTCCTCGCCGTCACCGGCGACGAGATGCGGGCGATCGATCGGCTGACGATCGATCGCTATGGCGTTCCCGGAGCGGTGCTGATGGAGCGAGCCGGCTCGGGCGCCGTCGACGTCCTCGTCGAGAGGTTTGCGACCGCGCTCCGGTCGGGTGTGGTCCTGGTTGCCGGCAAGGGCAACAACGGCGGCGATGCCCTGGTGATGGCGCGGCTCCTCCGCAAGCGGCGAGTGCGCGCGACCGTATTCCTCGCCGCCGAGCGGAGCGCTCTCCGCGGAGACGCGGCGGCGAACCTCCGCCGGCTCGAGCGCGGTGGCCAGCGGGTGCACGAGCTCCACCGCGCCGGACTCGTCGCCCTCGCCGACGCGGCCTCCGCCGCCGGAGTCGTCGTCGACGGCCTCTACGGAACCGGCCTCCGCGGTGAGCTCGACGGGCGCTCGCTCGCGATCATCGACACGATCAACGCCGCGCCGTGCCCGATCCTCGCGGTCGACGTGCCGTCCGGGCTCGACGCGGATCGCGGTCGGCCGCTCGGCGGCGCCGTGGAGGCGACGGTGACCGCAACGTTCGCGTTTCCCAAGGTCGGGCTGCTGATCGAGCCCGGTGCATCGTACGCGGGCGAGGTCGCCGTCGTCGACATCGGCGTCGCACCGGAAGCGGTTGCCGCGGTGAGCCCGCGGCAACATCTGATCACGGCCGAGACCGTCGCGTCCGCGCTCCCGCCGCGCTTTCCGGACTCGCACAAGGGGACGTACGGGCACGCGCTGGTGATCGCCGGCGCGCGAGGCAAGACGGGAGCCGGCCTGCTGTCGGGCCGTGCCGCGCTCCGTGCCGGCGCCGGCCTGGTGACGCTCGCTTCCCCCTCGCCGGATCTCGGCGCCGCGGCGATCTACTGTCCCGAGCTGATGACCGAAGCGCTGCCGCAAAGCGACGGTGCGATCGACTTCTCCCGTCGTGGAGAGGCCGCGATCGGCCGCCTGCTCGCGGGCAAGGATGCGGTCGTCTACGGACCCGGCATCGGACTCTCCGCCGCGTCCCGCCGCCTCGCGCGGTGGCTGATCGGCGCGAGCGCGGCACCGCTGGTCATCGATGCCGACGGCTTGAACGCCGTCGCCGGCCATCTCGAATGGCTGCGCGGGAGAAAAGCCGACGTCGTGCTCACGCCACATCCCGGCGAGATGGCGCGGCTGATCGACGGCTCCACCGCTGACGTGCAGCGAGACCGGGTGGCGTGCGCGCGCTCGTTCGCCGTAGCCTCGAAGGTGACCGTGGTGCTGAAGGGCGCTCGCACGCTGGTGGCATCACCGGACGGGCGGGTCGGCATCAATCCGACTGGCAATCCGGGCATGGCCAGCGGCGGGATGGGCGACGCGCTCGCCGGCATCATCGGCGCGGCGCTCGCGCAGGGCCTCGAGGCGCGCGAAGCCGCGGAAGCTGCCGTCTTCTGGCACGGGCACGCGGGAGACCGCGTCGCCGCCCGCTCCGGCGCCGCCGGAATCCTCGCCTCCGACGTCGTCGACGAGCTTCCGTCAGCTCTTGCAGCCCTCCAAGATCGTTTGTTCGGGGCCGATCACCGGGCGGACCGCCGATGACGCTGGAGATCCAGAGTTCTTCGCCCGCGGATACCCACCGCTTGGGCGAGGCGATCGGACGAATCCTCGCCGGGGGCGAGGTGATCGGTCTGGACGGGGACCTCGGGGCAGGGAAGACGTGCCTGGTGCGCGGCATCGCCGTCGGCCTCGATATCGATCCGGACCTCGTCTATAGTCCGACCTTCACCCTGGTGGCCGAGCACACCGGACGCTTGCATCTCAACCACGTCGACCTCTTTCGCCTGGCGGATCCGATCTCGCCCGAGGATGCGCACGAGATCGGACTCGACGAGTACGTCGCCTCGCACGGCGTCACGGTGATCGAATGGTACGAGAAGCTCGCGCGGAGCGGCGGCACGATCGCGACCCTGCACGTCGCGATCGCCGTGGAGGGCGAGGAGCGGAGAAGCATTCGGATCGAGGCGCTGGAGGAGGGGTCGTTCGCGCTCCTCGGCGACATCGAGGCTGCGGCCGGCGGAATCCGCGGGTGAGGCACCGGTGGCGCTGATCGTGCAAAAGTACGGCGGCACCTCGGTCGGCTCGATCGAGCGCATCCGCGAGGTAGCCAAGCGGATCGCGCGGTATCACGCCGAGGGCCATCGCCTGGTGGTGGTCGTCTCGGCGATGGCCGGAGAGACGAACCGGCTGCTCGGCCTCGCTCGCGAGGTTGCACGCGATCCGCGCGAGCGCGAGACCGACGTGCTGGTCGCGAGCGGCGAGCAGGTCTCGACCGCGCTCTTGACGCTGGCGCTTCTCGACCTCGGGCTGACGGCGCTGTCGTTCCTCGGTCACCAGGTGAGGATCTCGACCGATTCGGCGTTCGGGCGCGCTCGCATCCGCAGCATCGACAAGCACCGCCTGACGGCCGCGGTCGACGGCGGGGCGATCGCGGTGGTCGCCGGCTTCCAGGGCGTCGACGCGAACGACGCCATCACGACGCTCGGCCGCGGGGGCTCGGACACGACCGGGGTGGCGCTCGCGGCGGCGCTCTCCGCCGACCTCTGCGAGATCTTCACCGACGTCGAAGGGGTCTTCACCGCGGATCCGCGGATCGTGCCGCACGCGCGCAAGCTCGAGCGGGTGTCGTACGACGAGATGCTCGAGCTCGCGAGCCTCGGGGCGAAGGTGCTGCAGATCCGCTCGGTGGACTTCGCGAAGCGCTACCGCGTGCCGGTGCACGTACGCTCGAGCTTCACCGAGGCCACCGGCACGCTGCTCACCGGAGAGGAGAAGTCGATGGAGGACGTGCTGGTTTCCGGGATTGCACACGATCGGGATCAGGCCAAGATCACCCTGCTGCGCGTACCGGACCGCCCCGGCCTCGCCGCGCGCATCTTCGGACCGATCGCGGAATCCGGCATCGTCGTCGACATGATCATCCAGAACGCGTCCGAGGACGGCCGCACGGATTTGACGTTCACGGTGCCGCGCGGGGATCGCGAGCGAGCGATGGCCATCGTACGCGAGCGAGCGACCGGTCTCGGCCTCGAGGGCATCGCCGCCGACGCGGAGGTGGCCAAGGTATCCATCGTCGGCGTCGGCATGCGCAGCCACGCCGGCGTCGCGGCGCGCATGTTCGACGTGCTCGCCGCCGAGGGCATCAACATCCAGATGATCTCCACCTCGGAGATCAAGATCTCGGTGGTGATCCACGAGAAGTACACGGAGCTGGCGGTGCGCGCGCTGCACGGGGCATTCCTCGACGGCGACCGGCCTGTCGCCCAGGACTCGCCGAAGGAGCTCTCGACGTGACCGGCGTGCGGCGGATCCGCATCTACGACACCACGCTCCGGGACGGCTGCCAGGGCGAGGACGTGTCGCTCACGCTCGCCGACAAGCTTCGCATCGCGGAGCGCCTCGACGATCTCGGATTCGACTACGTCGAGGGCGGCTGGCCGGGGTCGAACCCACGGGACGAGGAGTTCTTCCGCGAAGCTCGGAAGCTCCGCCTGCGCCACGCGCGCATCGCCGCCTTCGGCATGACTCGGCGCGCGAATGCGGCGGCGGCGAACGATCTGAACCTCCGGAAGCTCGTGGAATCGGAAACGCCGGTGATCACCATATTCGGGAAGACCTGGGACCTGCACGTCACCGAGGACCTGGCGATCACGCTCGAGCAGAACCTCGAGGTCATCCGCGATTCGGTGGAGTTCCTCAAGCGTCACGCGTCGGAGGTGGTGTTCGACGCCGAGCACTTCTTCGACGGCTACCGGGCGAACCCGACGTTCGCCCTCGACTGTCTGCGCGCGGCGGCGGACGGCGGCGCCGACGTGGTGGTTCTCTGCGACACCAACGGCGGCAACCTGCCGTCGCTGATCGCCGGCGCCACCAGAGAAGCGGCCGGCGCCGTCTCCAAGCCGCTCGGGATCCACTGTCACAACGACTGCGATCTCGCGGTGGCGAACTCGCTGGCCGCGATCGAGGCCGGTGCGGTGCACGTGCAAGGCACGATCAACGGCGTCGGCGAGCGCTGCGGCAACGCGAACTTGATCTCGATCATCGCCGACCTCGAGCTCAAGATGGGGCAGCGGACGATCGGCGCGGACGCCGTCCGCCGGCTGACCGAGCTGGCGCACTTCGTCGACGAGCTCGCGAACCTGACGCCGCGGAAGAACCAGCCGTACGTCGGACAGAGCGCCTTCGCGCACAAGGGCGGCGTTCACGTCGCCGCCGTCCGCAAGAACCGTCTCACCTACGAGCACGTCGACCCGGAGTCGGTCGGCAATTCGCAGCGGGTGCTGATCTCGGACCTCGCCGGCCGCGGCAACGTGCTGCACAAGGCGGAGGAATTCGGGCTGCGGCTCGATTCCAAGGATCCCAAGGTGCAGGCGGTGCTGACGGAGCTGAAGGAGCTCGAGAACGCCGGCTACCAGTACGAAGGCGCGGAAGCATCGTTCGAGCTCTTGATGAAGCGCGCGCTCGGCGAGGAGCTCCGCTTCTATCGTCTGATCGGCTTCCGCGTCATCGACGAGAAGCGAACCGCCTCGGAGCCGCCGCTGTCCGAGGCGACAATCATGATCGAGTCGCCCGACGGCCGCATCGAGCACACTGCCGCCACCGGGACGGGGCCGGTGCACGCCCTCGATCGCGCGCTTCGCAAGGCGCTGACGAAGTTCTACCCCGAGATCGCGCACGTGCGGCTGCTCGACTACAAGGTGCGCGTGCTCGCAGGCATGGACGGGACGGGAGCGAAGGTGCGGGTGCTGGTGGAATCGGGGGACGACGACGACCGGTGGGGAACGGTCGGCGTTTCGCAGAACGTCATCGAGGCCAGCTGGCAGGCGCTCGTCGATTCGATCGACTTCAAGCTCTACAAGGATCGCCGCCGGGCCGAGGAGCGCGAAGCCGCCGCCCGCCAGGGGTGAGAGGCGGAGCCGCCCGATGGAACCACCGATCCCGATCGACGGACGGACCGCCCCGCCGGCAGAGCCGCGGGCGTGGAGCCGGATCCGCGAGGACGTGCAGACGATCTTCGAGCGCGATCCCGCCGCGCGCTCGAGCTGGGAGGTCGTGCTCACGTACCCGGGCTTCCACGTGCTGCTCGTCTACCGTGCGGCCCACACGCTCTGGCAAGCGGGCTGGAGGATCCCGGCACGGCTCCTGAGCCACGTCGGTCGCTTCCTCACCGGCATCGAGATCCACCCGGGTGCGAAGATCGGACGGCGCTTCTTCATCGATCACGGGATGGGAGTGGTGATCGGCGAGACCGCGGAGGTCGGCAACGACGTGACCATCTACCAGGGCGTCACCCTCGGCGGCACCAGCACGCACCGGGGAAAGCGTCACCCGACGCTGGAGGACTGGGTGGTCGCCGGCACCGGCGCGAAGGTGCTCGGGCCGATCACCGTCGGCCGGCACAGCCGGATCGGCGCGGGCTCGGTGGTCGTGAGCGACGTGCCGCCGCACGCGACGGTCGTCGGCGTGCCCGGCAAGATCGTCCGCACGGAAGGGAAGCATGCCGAGGGCGGCCGCCCGATCGTCGACCTCGACCACGCCGACATGCCCGACCCCGTCGCTCGCGCGCTCACCGTGCTGCTCGAGCACGTGGAGCGGCTCGAGCGCCAGGTCGGACAGCTGTCGGAGCGACAGGGCGATCTCGAGCGCCGGAAGGACGAGCAGGACGACGACCTCGAGCGGGCGCGGAAAGCGCTCGGCGGTTAGCATGTCATCCGCGAATCCGCTCGCCGTGGTCGCGATGAGCGGGGGCGTCGACAGCTCGGTGGCCGCGGCCGAGCTTCGTGACGCAGGGTATCGCGTTCTCGGCGTCTCTCTCCGCCTGTGGGATTCGCCCCGGCGCGACGATCGTATCTGCTCGGACTCGCGCGACGCTCGCCGGGTCGCCGACCACCTCGGCATCGAGCACGTCGAGCTCGATCGCCGCGCAGAGTTCGAGGCCACGGTCGTCGGACCGTTCGTGTCGGCCTATGCCGGGGGCGCGACGCCGAACCCGTGCGTCGCCTGCAACGGCCGCTTCAAGCTCGGCGCTCTCGTCGACTGGGCGCTGGCCCAGGGCGCCGACGCGGTCGCGACCGGTCACTACGCGCGGGTTCGCCGCGAGGGGCCGCGCATGCGGCTCCTCCGCGGCGCCGACGAAGCCCGCGACCAGTCGTACTTCCTCTTCGAGGTCGCTGCTCGCGCGCTCGAGCGTACGCTCTTCCCGGTCGGCGACCTGACGAAGGACGAAGTTCGCACGCGCGCGCGCGCCCGCCGCTTGCCGGTCTCCGAGAAGCCGGACAGCCAGGATCTCTGCTTCGGATCTCCGGCCGCGCTGGTCGCCGCTCGCGGCCGGAGCCGCGGACCGGGATCGGTCGTCGACGAGGACGGACGCCGTCTCGGCACGCATGCCGGGATCGAGCACTTCACGGTCGGCCAGCGACGCGGCCTCGGCATTCCGGCGCCGTCGCCGATGTACGTACGCGCGCTCGAGAGTGACCGCCGGGAGGTGGTGGTCGGACGGTTTCCGGAATCTCTCGGGCTTCTCGCGAGAGACTGGACGTGGCTCTCCGAGCCTGCGCCGCCGGACGAGCCGCTGATCGCGCGCATCCGCGCGCGCGATCCGGGCCGGCGCGCGACGGTGGAGCCGGCACCTGCGAACCGATGGCGCGTCTGGTTCGGCGCCGCCGCACCGGCGGTGACGCCCGGCCAGGCGGTGGTCGTCTACCGCGGCGACGAGGTCGCCGGCGGCGGTTGGATCGAGCAGTCGCTCGGCGACGGCCTCACGTCATGAACGACGGGGCCGTGCCGATCGAGCAGGCGATCGGCTATTCGTTCACGCGACAGGCGCTGCTCGCCACCGCGCTCACGCACCGCTCCGCCGCGGGACGCGTCGGCGCGAACAACGAGAAGCTCGAGTTCCTCGGCGATGCGGTGCTGAGCCTGGTCGTGTCGGAGCTCTTGATGGAGCAGTTCGCCGAGGCCGACGAGGGAGAGCTGTCGAAGCTCCGCGCCTCGCTCGTCAACAGCGCCGTGCTTGCGCGCAAGGCCGACGAGCTCGCGCTCGGCGAGCGCCTCCGCGTCGGCAAGGGAGAGGAGAAGAGCGGCGGCCGGCGCAAGGAATCGATCCTCGCGTCCGCGTACGAGGCGGTGATCGGCGCGGTCTTCCTCGATGGAGGCTTCGAGCCGGCGCGCACCATGGTACGCCGCCAGTTCGAAGCGGAGGTCTCGGCGGCGACGACCGGGGGCCTGACCGATTACAAGACCCGGCTCCAGGAGATGACCCAACGGCGCTTTCGCGAGACGCCGAGCTACCGTCTGGTGCAGGCCGCGGGTCCGGACCATGCGAAGCGCTTCGTCAGCGAGATCCTGATTCGCGGCCAGCTCTACGGACGGGGCGAGGGGCGCTCGCGAAAGGCCGCCGAGCAGGCGGCGGCATTCCAGGCGCTCGAAGAGCTGGAGAAGCAGCCGTCGTGAGCACGCTCGACGAGCTCGGACGAGGCTGGGGCCGCGCGCGGGCGCTCGTCGAGGCGGGGATCCTCGGCGGCACCATCGAGGGCGCCGCGCGACTGTGGCGGAACCTGCTCGTCGGCGACGTCCATCCGAGCACGCTCTGGTCGCTGAACGCTGCGAACCTTCCGCGCACCATCGCGATCGTCGACGGCGAAGGGCAGCGGACCTGGCGGGAGCTCGAGCGACGCATCCACCGCGTGGCGAACGCGCTCCTCGCTCTCGGCGTCGAGCGTGGGGATGCCGTCGCGGTGATGCTGCCGAACTCGGCCGAGTGGATCGAGTGCTTCGCCGCCTGCGGACTCGTCGGCGCGTCCGCCGTCTTCGTTTCCTATCGCTCGACCGCCGACGAGCTCGACTACCTGCTCCGCGATTCGGGGGCGCGCGTCCTCGTCTTCCATCGCGACTGCGCGCAGGCGGTGCGTGAAGGAACGGCCGCCCTGCCGCCAGCGATGCGGCTCGAGGTGGACGCAGGGAAGCGCTCCGAATTCGCGAGCTACGAGGCGCTGGTCGGCCGCGCATCGCCGGTCGCACCGCCGCGCTCCACGAGAGGCGCAACAAGCCGCACGGTCCTCTACACCTCGGGGACGACGGGCCGCCCGAAGGGCGCGGTTCGTGAGATCGCACGTACCGGGATCGGCTCCTTCCTCGATTTCTTGCGTGTGATCCCGCTCCGGCGGAGCGATCGTCATCTCGTCGCCGCGCCGCTCTACCATGCGACCGGCTCCGGCTTCGCGCTGCTGCACGCGTCGCTCGGCTCGACGCTGGTCCTCCTGCGAACGTTCGATCCGCGCGTCTTCCTGCGGACGGTGCACGAGCACCGGATCACGACGACCGCCGTGGTGCCGACGATGCTGCGCTCGATCCTGTCGCTCCCGCCCGACGAGCGCGAGCGGTACGACCTCTCGTCGCTGCGGGTGGTGGTCTCGACCGGTTCCGCCCTCCCACCGGCGCTCAAGGAGGACGCGCGCGCTCTGCTCGGCGACGTCGTCTACGATCTCTACGGCGCCACGGAGATGGGCTGGGTGGCGGTCGCGACGCCCGACGACGTGCGCTCGCGTCCCGAGACCGTGGGCCGCATCGTACCGGGAACCGACGTCGTGCTGCTGTCGGACGATCGACAGCCCGTGCCGCCCGGCCAGGTCGGCGAGCTCTTTGCGCGGAGCGCCTTCACGATCGAGGGCTATCACGGGAACGAGGCCGCGACTCTCGCCAGCCGGTGGGGTGACTACTTCGGCGTCGGCGACCTCGCGGTGCTGGACGCCGACGGCTACCTGACGCTGGTCGATCGCAAGGCCGACGTGGTGATCTCCGGAGGTGCGAACGTCTATCCCGCGGAGGTCGAGCGAGTGCTCTCCGCGCACCCCGCGGTGCGGGAGGCGGCGGTCGTCGGTCGGCCGGACGAGCACTGGGGCGAGGCGCTGGTCGCCTTCCTGGTGCCGGCCGCCCAGGACCGCCCCGTCGACGACGCGCTGATCGAGCACTGCCGCCGCCACCTGTCGGGATACAAGGTCCCGCGCATCTTCCGATGGATCGACGAGCTGCCACGGAATCCGACCGGCAAGGTGCTGAAGAAGGAGCTCCGCGCCCGGGCTGCGGCCTGAGTGGCCCATTTCACAAATACGCTGAGCACCGAGGGCGCTGAGCCGCCCCGATCGCAGGGCGCGCGACCGAGGCGTAGCCGCTGAGCTACGCCGCAGGGAGCGCAACGCCGCGAGCGGGGATGGATCGGCGGCCGAATGCCAGCGTATTTGTGGAATGAGCCACTGAGCATCAGGAGACGGGCGCACCGAGCGCCACGCGCACCCCGAACCAGCCGCCGAGCGGAGCCCCCGGGCTGAGAAACCGCTCCACGCGGCCTCCGGCGAAGGGGTTCTCCCCCTGGCTGCCGAAGGTCTCGTACTCGGCGTCGAAGAGGTTCTCGGCGCGCGCGAACAGCGTCACCGGGTCGCGCTCCCATTCGAGGCCGGCGTTCACCGTCACGTAGTCTTCCAGAGGAGGCATGCGGTTCGCCTCGTCCGTTCGCAGGAACTGCTCGCCCGTGTAGACGAGGTCGAGCGAGCCGCGGAACCTCCAGAGGAGCGGGCTCTCGATGCCGGCCTTGAAGAGGTGATCGGGCACGCCCGGGAGGCGGTCCCCGGGCTCGGCGACGTTCTCGCCGACGGGGGACGGCAACGTCTCGGTCGTCTCGAAGGTCGCGCGCGTGTAGCTGTAGGAGAGAAACCAGGCGGCGGGTCCCACCGGACCGTCGAGGAACACCTCGACTCCTTGCCGTCGTGTCTCGCCGACGTTGCGGAAGAAACCGGCGGAGCGGCTGCGCGAGACGAACAGGATGTCGTCGTCGAGGTTGGTGCGGAAGAGGGCGAACGACGCATGCAGCCCGCGGAGCGGTTTCGCGCGCGCGCCGACCTCCCAGGTCTCCGCCTTGACCTCGTCGAGCGGAGGGTCCTCGGCGAGCGCGATCGGCAGCGGACAGGGGTCGCTCTCGGAAGCGCAGGTCAGCTCGATCGCGGTCGGTGCGCGAAAGCTCCGGCTCCAGCGCGCGAAGAGCCCGACCTTCTCGGCGGGACGGAACGTCACGCCGACCGCCGGGTCCCAGCGGTCGAAGGAATGCTCACCCGACGCGTCCCCTTCGAGCTGGTCCCGGATGTCGAGCGTGGTGCGATCGTAGCGGAGCGACGCCGTCACGCTCATCCACGTGCGCGGCGTCCAGGTGTCGGTCACGAAGAGACCAAAGGCGTCGCCGTCGGTCTCGACGTCGGTGGAGAGATGATACGGCTCGGTGGCGACCACGGACCGCTCCTCGTCGATGAAGCCGCGCTGCTCACGCAGCCGGAGATCCGCGGAGCCGAAATCGAAATCCCCGCCGGCGGTGAGCGAGTTCTCGCCCTCGAAGAGGAAATGCTGGTGGTTCAGCTGGAGCCCGCCGCCGGCCCGCCGCTGCTCGATCCGCGTGTCGCGATTGATGCCGGGGAGCGGCTCTTCGGCGGCACCATCCTGGTCGTCGTCCGCGGAAAAGTCGTCGGCGCTGAACTGATCGATGTCGAGGGCCCGTACGTAGGCGTCGGCGTCAGCCCGCCACGCGGGACCGAAGGTGCGGCTGACGAGCAGCGAGAGGAAGTCGAGATCCGGAGCGAAGATGTCGGGCTGCGTGAACACGGAGGAGCGGTCGCTCTGCAGGAAGCTCTCGGGCGAGAAGGCGTTCCCGCGAAGCTCGTTCCGCGCCAAGCTGTAGGTGAGGTGGACGTCGGTCTCGACTCCTGCCCAGCCGAGCTCGCCGAAGAGCTGCTTCACCTCGCTGTCGGAAAAATCGCGGAACCCGTCCTCGCGCACGAAGTTGCCGAGCAAGAAGTAGTCGACGGCTCCGCGCGTTCCTCCGGCCTCGACACCGACGCGCGCGCGACCGAAGCTTCCGCCGGACACCTCGCCGCGGACGCCGGGATGGGTGCGGCCACGCTTCGTCTGGATGGCGATCGCGCTACCGAGGGTGTTCCGCCCGTACACCGGGTCCGTGCCGGGAGCGATCTGCAGCGAGGCGATCGCATCCTCGGGAATCAGATCCCAGTTGATCGTGTCGCCGAGAAACTCGTTCACCCGGATGCCGTCCTGGAAGAGGGAGATGCCTTGCGGCGTGCCGAGCAGGGGCGAGCCGACGAACCCCCGGTAGGTGACGTCCGGCTGGAGCGGGTTGTTCTGCGTCTGGCCGGCGTGCACGCCGCCCACGCGCTTCTGGAGAACCTGCGGCACGCCGAGGGTCGCCGGCTCGTCGAGCTCCTCCGCGGTGAGATGCTGCACGTTCGAGGGGACGCGCTCGATCGGCGTACCGATGCCAGGAAGCGGTGTCACGCCGATGACCTCGAGCTCCTGGAGCTCGAGAGCATCGGCTCCCCCGGTCTCGGGCGGACGTTCCTGAGCGCGCGACTGCCCGCTGCCGATCGTGCACGCGAGGATCACCGTCGCGGCGACGAGAGCGCTCGCTCGCCCCCGAGGCCGTGCGACCGCGACGTTCCCCCCGCTCGACATGTGGCGGTCGTCTACACGCTTGCGCCCTGCCTTTCGAGCTTCGCGTGCCGGAGTGCTACGGTCTCCGCCGTGTTCCGGTCCC
>JAXDLK010000242.1:0-16239 GCA_034666665.1 Candidatus Binatota bacterium | reverse complement strand
CATGGCACCAGCTACTCCACTGAGGCTCTCGGTCCTCGGCTTTCTGGCTTGTTTCACCGTCCTTCAGGGAATGAAGGGCTGGAACCTCACTCTATCGCCGTACCCGGTGGATCCCGTCGCGAAATTCCACTGGACGATAGCGCGGGCGCTCGAGCGCACGGGATTGAAGTCCGGAGCCACCGTCATCGGGGCGGCAGCGGGGGTGATTCCTTACGTCAGCGAGTTCGAGCACGTGGACGTCATCGGCTTGAACGACAACGTTCTTTCCGGTCGTGCACGCGTTCTCCCGGAGGCGCGCGAACGCTACGTGTGGACCCGTCGAGCCGACGTTTACATTGGCCATGAACCGCCGGCGACATCGGGTACCAGTCGGTCGGAGGACGATCCGAATTTCCAGTCACCGTACATCAAATGGATGATGACGCGCCCGCTGAGCTTCGTCGAGGATCGCATGTATCTTCAGGATCCCGGGTTACTGTACGCACGCATGCGGGAACTCCGCGATCATTGGGTGTTGGTCGGCCAGCGCGAATGGCCGTTGGACCGTTTCGGGATCAAGGTGTTTCTGTACGTGCGGCGAGATTCGGCCAACGCCGATATCCTCATGCGCGAGCTGCGGTCGATCAGTACACGGCTGCCCGATCAGATTCAGCTCTCGCGATGAAATCGTGCCTTGACGTAGCGACCTGCAGCGTGGCTCCGCGGGTGGAGATGTTCACCTGCCGGCTTCCGGGTCGAACCGCGCCGTCCAGTGATTCGACGGAAGCAGCAGGTCGCACGTCGGTTCGAGGGCCGCGGCCGCATCCTCGTGCATCTCCGGCGACGGATAGTAGAAATTGAACGCGTGCGGTCGAGAGGTCCTGCCCACGCCGCCGGCTTGTGAAGGATCGATCGTCGTCGGTTGGCCGGTGAAGCGACTGACCAGGGGCTGGGGACTCCCGCGGCTGGTCACGCATTCCACGTACGCGTCCGCGTGGTGCCGGACCGCCGCGATCATTTTCTCGTTGACGAGCTGCGGGAAATCGCCGAACAGCGCCTGTACGTCCGAGTACCGTTCTCGGTACGCCGGTGGCCGCCGGGAGAGCCACAAGAGTACGCGCGGAACCCGGATCGAATCCAGAAGCTGCTGCGTGTGTGCGATCCAGTTGCGGCGTGTTTCGGCGACGAGGAGGCGTGTTCGCCACCGCCCGAACATCCCATTCAGCACGCTCGCGTACGCCGCCGCCGCCGATACCGACGACCCATCCGATCGACGGACCAATTGCTCGAGACCGCCGCTCTCGAACAGCCGATTGTCCTCGCTTCGAGCGGACATTACCTGCACGATCGCCAGACGCGACCGGTTGACGTACTCGATCAGCTCCGGACGTCGCAGAAAGAAGAGCGGCCCGGCGCCACCGTAACCGAGGTTCAGGACCGGTCGTCCGAGCCGCTGCTGGAGAAGTGCCGGGAACGGTTGCGCGCAAAAGCAGCCGTACGTCTGGGCGGCGCCGAGGCAGACGATGTATTCTCCCGCGTCCAGATGTGCCGGACGCGGGCCCCGGAACCAGAAGTCCGTGCCGTCGAGCGGGAAGGAATGATAGTCGACGACTTCCCAGTCCCGGAGCTCGTAGCCGACGAGCGGCCGGCCGCTACCATTCGTCGTCGCCATAGAACCCCCGTGACAACGGCTCGACGATGCCGCGAACGCGATCGATCTCCTCCGGGTTCAGGAGGTCCTTCCAGCTCGAGACGAGCGCGCGGCTTGCCCGCTCCAGGTGAAGGATGCGACCGGGCGCCGCATCGCGTGGATTCTCGTCTGCGCTCCCCTGCTCGATCCGCTGCCGAACGTCGTCGGTGAACTCGAGGCTCACGCGATCGAAAAGCTCCCGAAAGCCTCGCTCCGGGTCCTGGGCGAGATCCTCGTGGCGAACGAAAGTCCAGTCGGGGTGCCGGTGCCGGTAGCCGTCGATCACGTAGTAAAGGATCTTCCACACGAGAGCCGCCTGGTCCACGATGTCCCGGTCGTTCCGCGCGAAGTCGCGGATTTCCTCTGCGAAGCTCGCCGGCAGAATCTCCATCACCGCCGGCTGTGACTCGAGCTCGCCGAACGCGAACCACCAGTCGAGCCGCTTGAGGCTCGCCGCCACGGCCGCGGGGTGTCGGATCAAGACGATGACGTCCAGCGGGAAGTTGCTCGCCAACCACTCGGCGGAGAGAAGCGCAATCGGATCCTTGATCAGCACGCGGGCACCGCGCCTGCGCGCGTGCGACCAACGCCGCCACTCGGAAAACGTCTGCCGAACGTCGGCCGGACGGCGTGATGCCATCAGCGCGGCGATCCAGCCGAAGCGAAGCTCCAGGGTTCGCCGAAACGCCCGACGATACGGGCCGCCATCGCCCGAAAGACGCATGTACCAGCGCGGCATCCGCAGAGGAAACACGCCGACTGTCGGCGGTGACGAGACGTTGAACGGCTCGTGGACGTAAACGACACCCGTCGCGGTTGCGAGGGTGCGGCCGACCCACGTCGTGCCGGAGCGGTGAGCTCCGGTGACGAGGATTCCCCGCGTCATCTCTTCCGCCTCACTACCGCCGAACCCGTGTTCGCGCGCTCGCCATACTCTTGCCACCTTCGGCGAGCCGCAACCATCGAGAGGCTTTGTGTGCGGGCTTCGCCCGTCGCGGCGAGGCGTCTATAGTTTCCGCGCCACCACCATGCGGATCCTCTTCGTTCAAAAGGACCTCTACGAGCGGAGCATCGGAGGCAGCGAGTTCTACGAGCATCATCTCGCACGAGAGCTCGCGGCTCGCCATGAGCTCTCGATCTTCTGCACCGGCCCACGGATGCCGCTGCAAGGCCGCTGGCGAGAGAGCGACCACTCGCCACGCGTCTTCGAGACGGTGCCCAACACGGAATTGTATCCCGGGTCCGAGGCCGAGCGTGCGATCGGGCATGCGTTCGACCGGGTGCTGGAAGAGGTTTCGCCGGCGATCGTACACGTCCAAGACCTTTATCGCCTGTCTCCGAGCCTTCCACGCCGCGCGGCCGCGCGCGGGATCCCCGTGATCCAGACGGTTCACGAATTCTTTCTAACTTGCCCGAGGCTTATTCTTCGTACCACCGCTGATCGGTTGTGCCCGGGACCATCGCGCAGCGGCTGCGGGCGGTGCGGCAGCGACATGGCACGGGAGCGCTATCCGGGTTGGAACCCGGCCATGTTCGTACGCCGGCGGCTGACCGAGGCCTACTTCGCCTTCGTGCGGCCGATCCACCTGCGGCGAGCCGTCCGTCACGTCGATCGTGTGCTCTCCCCTTCCCGTACGGTACGCGATCGCCTGGCGGCGGCCGGGATTCCCGATCGGAAGCTTCAGGTGCTCGGCTACGGTTTGCCCGACCTCGGCGCCGCGCACGCGAAGACCCAGTCGCGGCGGCGGCGCTTCGCATTCATCGGCAACCCGGCGCTGCACAAGGGCATCTTCGTTCTGCTGGAGGCCGCTCGCAGGGTGCCGGAGGCCGACTTCACGATCTGGGGGCAGCTCCAACGGGATGTCGAGCCTACCGTCCGCGCGATTGCGACTCCCCTTCCGAATGTTCGACTGGCAGGAACTTTGGCCGATCAGGTGAAGCCGGCCGCCTACGCCGAGATCGACGTGCTCGTGGTGCCGTCGATCTGGTACGAGAACCAGCCGCTGACGATCCTCGAGGCCTTTCATTTCGGCACCCCCGTGATCGCCAGCCGCCTCGGAGGCATGGAGGAGCTGCTCGAGTCGGGTGGCGGCTGGCTCGTGGCGCCCGACGACCCCGCAGCATTGGCCGCCGCCGCCCGTGACCTCGCAACCGATCCGCATCGCATCGCTCTCGCCGCGACGACGATACCAAGCGTCAAGTCGATGACCGAGCACGCCCGCGAGATCGAGGACATCCATGCAGACGTTCTCCGGCGGCGGATGCGCCGATGAGCGGCACCGCCGTCGTGATCGTCAACTGGAACGGTCTCGCCGACACCCGCGAGTGCCTGCGGTCGCTGGGAGCCGTTGCCGGCGAATGGTCGCACGTGATCGTCGTCGACAACGCGTCGGAGGATGGCTCGCCGGCCGTGCTGCGCGGCGAGTTCCCGTGGGTAGACCTCATCGAGGCGGGCGCGAACCTGGGATACGCCGGCGGCAACAACCTGGGGATTCGACGCGCGCGGGATGCCGGGGCGGACTTCGTCTTCGTACTGAACAACGACGCTGCCGTCGTGCCCGGAACGATCGCCGAGCTCCGATCGACCATCGAGAACGATCCCCGAATCGGCGTGGCGGGACCGCTCGTGTACCGCGCCGGCGGCAAGCAGGACTTCTGGTACGCGGGTGGCGACCTGCAAGAGCGCCCGTTTCGAGTTCGCGAGCGAACCGACCGCTCGGTGCTCGAACGCGACGAGCCGCTCGACGTTGGGTATGTTCCCGGGTGCGCGCTGATGATGAGCCGTCGGATGCTCGACCGCATCGGGCTCCTCGACGAGCGGTTCTTCCTCACGTGGGAGGACACCGACTGGTCCGCGCGGGTACGAGCGGCAGGATTTCGGCCGGTGATCGCCCCCCGCTCGCGCGTCCATCACGTCCGGTCGCCTTCGTTCCAGGGGTTCTTTTCGCCGTTGTACGCGTACTACTTCATCAGAAACATGCTGCTTTTCGCGCGGCTGCACTTCGCGCCGACGAAGCGACCCCGTGCGTACGCAGATGCGCTCCACTACGCGTGGCATGTGATCCGCGCGACTCCGGATGCGAGTCGCCGGCGAGCCGTGCAGGCGGCTGCCGCCACCGCCTTGCTGCATTTTCTCGTCGGTCGCTGGGGGCCGGCTCCAGCGTCGATGACCGACGATGCTCGCGACCAGCGGCTGCGAGACCGCTCATGAAGGACTCCGATGGCCGCCCGTTCTCGCGCGTGGTGTTCGTCGGCCCGCAGCGTCGTTACCATGCCGCGCATTCCGGGTATGAATCACTCGCGCGTTTTCTCGATGCGCCGATCGAACATGCCAGTCTGCCTCCGGCCGTAGCGCGCGCGTCGTCCGCCGTCAGCTCGCTCGCCCGCGAGAGCTTTCGTGCCCGTGTGGTTCGTTCCGTCGGCTTGCACTGGTACGGCCGGGAACGCCTGCTGCAAGAGCTCTCGCTGGTACCCACGCTCGCATTCGCGTGCGGCGCGGTCGTGCACCATCTATTCGCGGAGGAGAGCTATCGATTCGGAGGCTACTTTCCGCGGCTCCGCGGCAGCGTCTTGATCGCGACCTATCATCAGCCGCCGGCGCGCTTCGGCGAATTCGTCAGGGACGCGCGTCATCTCAAACGCCTCGATGCCGTCATTGCCGTCGGCCGTGAACAGGCTGCGTTCTTGTCTTCGCTCGTCAGCCCCGAGCGCGTGACTTTCGTGCCCCATGGCGTGGATACGGACTTCTTCAGCCCCGGCCCGATGCCAGCGGCCGACTTCCGCTGTCTATTCGTGGGCTCCTGGCTCCGCGACTTCGAATGTTTGAAACGCGTGATCGGCGTGCTCGCCCCGGAAGGCGTGCGCTTCGAGCTCGTGGTCGGGCCCGGCAAGGCCCGTGAGTTCTCCGGCCCCGAGAACGTCTCCGTTTCGACGGCGCTCGGGGAGGACGAGTTTCGCGACGCGTACCGGCGTGCGAGCCTCTTCCTACTGCCGGTCATCGACGCCACCGCCAACAACGCACTGCTCGAGGCGATGGCGTGCGGCCTCCCGGTCGTCGCAACCGACGTGGGCGGTGTCCGCGACTACTGCGACGCCGCGAACTCGCTGTTGTCCGCGCCGAGTGATGCGGAGGGCCTGATCGCGGCGATTCGGCGCATGCGGAACGATGCCGCCCTGCGCGCTAGTCTCGGCCAGGCCTCGCGCCGTCGCGCCGTCCGCGAGTTCGACTGGCACGTGGTTGCCGACGCCGTTCGCGGGGTCTATGTCCGCGCGCTGGCGGGCTCTCGATGAAAGCTTCGGTGATCGTCTGCACGCGCAATCGGTCGGCGCTCCTCGGGGGATCGCTCGACAGCCTCAGCAGACAGGGATTCCCGGCAGGAGAGTTCGAGGTGCTGGTCGTCGATAACGCCAGCACCGACGGGACCGCCGAGGTGGTGGCGAGCTGGCAGGCGACGTCGAGCACCCGTTCCCGGTACCTGCGCGAAGATCGGATCGGCCTCGACCACGCGCGCAACCGCGGAATCGCCGAAGCTGCGGGCGAAATCATCGTTTTCCTCGACGACGACGCCCGCGCGGACCCCATCTGGCTCGAGACCCTGCTCGCGACGTTCGCGGATCCGTCGGTGTCCGGCGCCGGCGGTCCCGTGGAGCTCCTCTGGGAGGGACCGCGGCCGTGGTGGCTCTACCCCGGGTTCCACAAGCTGCTCGCAGCGTTCGACCTCGGGCACGAGGCCTGCCGCGTGGAGAAATTTCCGTACCTGATCGGCACGAACATGGGCTTCACCGCAGAGACGTTCCGGCACTTCGGGGGCTTTCATCCGGACCTGGATCGCCGGGGCCGGAGTCTTCTCTCACACGGCGACACCGAATTTTGCCACCGCGTGATCCAGGGCGGCCGCATCGTTCGATACGAGCCGCGAGCCATCGTCCGGCACGTCATCCCCCCCGACCGGCAGCGCTTCTCGTTCCTGATTCGCCGGAGCTACGCGAACGGTCGCTCCGTCTGTCTCTATCAGCGGATCAGCGGCGAACGTACGCGCGAGGACTCGACTCTCCGGCACGTATTGTGGCCGCTCTCGACGGTGCCGAGGTGCCTAGGGACAGGGGACTGGCGCGCAACTGCTCAGGCCCTGGCGAACAGCGCCTGGCACCTCGGTTATCTTCTCGAGGGGCGGGCCGGCCGCTCCCGTTGATCAGGGGGACGCCGGGCAGGCGCCGGCGTTGATCGGGGCGGACGATCCACCGGCAGGGCCGGCAGCGAGCGCCTGTTGCGCCCAAGGCGCGAAGTCGACGTTCGAGGTAACGAGGTCCCCCGACCCCGGGCCACCTCCTCCGGGTCCGCTGGCGGATCCCCACCAGTTTCCGCGAGCATCGTATCTCCAGCCCTGCGATATCGACGAGCCATCGATCCCGATGCCGTTGCCGGCGATCCGATTGCCCGATACGACCGTCGTAGCCGCCGTCATCGCGATGATTCCCGCTTCGTTCCCGAGCACCTCGTTCGACTCGAAGCGGCATCCCTGGCGACAGTTCACGTCGACGATTCCGCGCCGGTGTCCCCGGATGCGATTGCGCGCCACGAGACCTTCACCGAACCCCGAGCAGATCTTGAAGGTGATGCCGTTGCCGAAATACTCCGCGGTCGAGCCCTGAGCGTAGCCACAACGGTTGTCGAGGATCGTGTTGTCGGTGACCTCGGCCCGATCGGCGGCACAGAGCACGGCGATGCCGTCTGCGTTTCCCTCGACGTGGTTGCCGGTGATCGTCAAGCCGCCCGACACAGCCGTGTCGATCTTGATGCCGATGTCGCGGTTGTTGGCGAGCGTGTTCCGCGCGATGACGACCCCGGACGTGGGCGGCGCCGTGGCCGGGATCGGTGCGTCTTCCCCCCCGAGAGGCACGATCTCGATGCCCTCGTCGCCCGTGTCACGGACGTCGTTCTCGACGATCTCGACCGAGGTCGAGCTGGCAACCGTGAGCGGGTTGTTCGGGACGCGACGGATGCGGTTGCCTGCGATCGTCACCCCATCCGATACCGCGACGAAGATACCTTGCTCGCATCGGTCGATGTCGTTTCCCGCCACGACCACGTCGCCCGAGGCTCCCGGTTGCGAGCCGGTCACCTCGATCGCATACGAGCGCCCCTCCGCCGACCCTCGAGCGATGGCGCGAAGGTCGTTGCCGGAGATCGCGACCCCATGACTGTCCGTCACTTGAAACCCGGCATCCAATTTGTGCCACTGCTGCTCTACGAAATTGTCTCGGATCGCCACACCACGCGACGTGGCCACCGAGACCCCGAGTTTGTCGTCGGAGAGAACGTTTTCCTCGACCGTGACGTTGTCTACATCGTCGAGAGATATGCCGTAGTCCGTTCCGCCGACGATGCGGTTTGCGCGGATTACGAGGTGAGCTCGGGTATGCGCAACGTAAATGCCACCGCTGTATCCCACGATGTCCCATCCCTCGATCACGTAGGGATCTGCGGCTGATCCCGAGCCGCGCACGACTCCGCTGAGCGGCGTCAGGAAGGCGGCGTCGGAGGCGATACGGATGTACTCGTGTGGCTCGTAGGAGCCGGAGTTTGCCTGCGAGGGTGCCGGGGTGGGCTCGGGAGTACGTGTCGCGGAGGCTTCCGAAACCGTCGGCCGCGGTGAGAGCGGCGTCGGCGTCCGCACGGGCGTCGGCGTCCCGATCGGAGCGGGCGTTCCGGTGCGCGTCGGCGTCCGGGTGGGGCCCGGCGTGAACGTGTTCGTCGGCGTCGGCATCGGGCCGCCGCACTGCGAAGCGGCCACGCACATGCCGGAGGTCGAGGCGACGAGCGTCTCGCAGCATCCGCTGCAGCAGGCGGCGTCGTGTGCCGCGCCGATCCAGGACGTCGTGCAGGCGTCGCCGACCTCGCGGCAGACCGAGTTACACGTGCCCATCAGGGTGCATGCGTCGACGCGCCCGGGCGAGGTCTGGGAGAACCCGGCGTGCGGCAGCCCCATGACGAGGATCACCGCGAGTGGGGCCGCGAAGGCCGGGCGAGCCCCGCGCCATCGCCGTGCTGCCATCGGCGTGACCAAATTCATCTCCTGCCTCATTTGCGGTTGGATGCACGATAGACGGCGGCTGCCGGGTCGGGCAATGAGAAATTGAGACAGAGAGGAGAAAGGGAAGTTGTCGGAACGCACTATGACGAGCGGCCTCGATTCGCATGCAGGGACGAAGGTCCTCAGGCGAAGAGAGTCCACCCTGGGCCCACGCCTCAGGATGCAACGGCCGGTCGCGGGTTGCGCGGCGCGGAACGCCGCATGACGGCTCCGCGCGTCTCGGTCGTGGTCCCAACCTTCGACCGCCGTGAATCGCTCCAGCGGCTTCTGGGCGCGCTCCGGCTCCAGACGCTCGGGCGCGCGAGCTTCGAGGTCATCGTCGTCGACAACGGTTCATCGGACGGCTCCGGTGCCGCGGTGGCGGAAGCGGCGCGCACGTCCCCCTACCCCCTTCGCTGCGTCGTCGAGCCTGCGCCGGGCAGCTCGAACGCGCGCAACCGCGGGATTCGCGAAGCGGCAGCTCCTATCGTGGCGTTCACGGACGACGACGTGGAGCCTGAGCCGAGATGGCTGGCGGAGATCGTCGACGGGTTCGAGCAGCACCGCGCCGCAGCGGTGGGCGGCAGGACCGTGCCCGTTTGGCACGCCCCGCTTCCGGAGTGGTGGCTCCCGGAGTACGAGAAGCCGTTCGCGCGGAACTGGGGGGAAACGCCTACGGCAGTGACGACGTTCCCGTTCTTCTACTCGCTCAATCTTGCGGTCACCAAGGAGGTTCTCGACTGTCTGAGCGGGTTCGACCCGCGGCTGGGCCCGTCGCGAGGACGTCACCTGGTTGGCGAGGACGCTGACCTCTGCCGCCGGATCCACGAAAGCGGGGGCCAGCTCCATTACCTCCCGGCTGCCGTCGTGCGACACCACGTTCCGCCGGAGCGGCTGACGCGCGCGTTCTTCCGCCGGCGCTTCTACTACGGCGGAGCGACGCACGCGGTGGCGCGACGGATCGAAGGTCGGCCGCTACATCGGAGCTATCATCTGCGGACGATCGCTGCGGACGGTTTGCGATGGATGGCCGCCCGGGATTCCAGTCGCCGGTTTCGTCGCCAGCTCGACATCTGCTACGGATTGGGCTTCCTGTCCCGCGCGCTTCGGCCGAACGAATGACGCCGCCGAGCACCGCACTGGCGCAGCGGCTCGCGCTGCACGCTGGGAAGCTCGGCTGCCCGGCCTGTCGTTCGGTGCTTCGGATCGCTGAGGATTTGTCTTGCGGCAAGTGCGGTCGGACGTACGCGATCCGCGACGGAATCCCAATCTTGCTCCACGGAGTCGTCGCCGAAAACGCCGAGCTCACCCGCGTGGCCGCAGCCAAGGAGAGCTACTATCGCTATCCGTGGCGTGCGCGGCTCGCCTATCCTTCCCTCACCAACGATTCCTTTCAGCGCCTCGCGATCGGTCGCTTCCTCGACTCGTTTCCGCACGGATCTCTGGTCGTCGACGTCGGTACCTCGCTCCGAGAAAGCGATCCTCGCGTGCTCCGGCTCGACCTCGTGTTCAGTCGGAATCTCGATCTCGTCGGGGACGCGCATGCGCTTCCTTTCCTGGATGCGACGGTGGACGGCATCCTCTGCACCGGGCTGATCGAGCACGTCGCCGACCCGATCCAGCTGGTCGAAGAGATCCGCCGAGTACTACGGCCGGGCGGCCGCGCGTATGCTACTGCACCGTTCATTCAAGGGTACCACCCGAGCCCGACCGATTACCGCCGCTATACGCGCGAGGGGATCGCCCAGCTCTTTGCCGGCTGTGAGGTGGTGAGTCTCAGGACCACCCGAGGCTCCGGGTCGGCGCTCGCCTGGATCCTGGCAGCCGTTCTGACGGAGCTCTTCTCGTTCAATCGCTTCTGGCTCTACCGGCTGGTGGGTGTACCGATCCGCTGGATGTGCCTACCGCTGAAGTACCTGGACGTGTTCCTCGTGCGGAACCAGTTCGACCACTACGCAACATCCGGATTCACCATCGAGGTGTCGAAGCCACAGATCCGAGAATCGACGTCATCTTGACGTCGCGACCGCGACAGATCGGTCTGGTCATCGGCCAACTCGGCTTCGGAGGCGCGGAGGGGCAGCTGACGGAGCTCGCGCTCGGACTGTCGGCTGCTGAAGATCGACCGACGGTGTATTGTCTGAGCCCGATCGTGGAGCCGTTCGGTCGCCGGTTGAAGGCGGGCGGAATTACGGTGCGCGTGATTCCGAGGATCGGCGCGTTCGATCTCGCGCGCGCCGTACGTCTGGCCTTCGCCTTCCGCAGGGACGGGATCGACGCGGTCCAATCGTACCTCATCGACAGCAATCCCTATGCATTGCTGGCCGCGCGGCTCGCCGGCATTCACCCGTTCGTGGCCGCGAACCGAAACGCGTACGTCGCGCGCGACGGCGTGCGTGCAGCCCTCGACGGTATCGCGTTTCGGCGAGCAAGCGCCGTCGTGGTCAACGCCATCGCAGTCCGGGAATTCACCGCCCGGCGCTTTTCTGTTCCGCTCGATCGCTTTCGCGTGATCTACAACGGTGTTGACCTGCGCCGCTTTCGACGCGCGGAGCGTTCCGGGTCCACTCTTCGCATCGGTACCGCCGGCAGTCTCACGTCGAAGAAGAATCCACAGATGTTCGTGGAGGTCGCGACCGCGCTGGCTCAGCGATTCGGACACCTCGAATGCCTGCATGCCGGCGATGGTCCGCTTCGCACATGCCTGGGTTCGGCGGTTGGAGAGGGCGCTCGAGCCACGGTCCGCTTCCTCGGCAACGTTCCGGAGATCGGTTCCTTCCTGCAACGACTCGACGTTTTTCTGCTCACCTCCGATCATGAAGGATGTCCCAACGTGCTGCTCGAGGCGATGGCCTGCGGTGTACCGGTCGTGACGACGGACGCGGGCGGGGCAGCGGAGATCGTTCGAGATGGTCTGACGGGCCATGTCGTACCGAGACGGGCGGCCGGAGAGATGGTCGATCGCGCGTCCGAACTTTTGCAGGACTCACACCTGAGAGAGCAAATGGGACGAGCTGCTCGCGCTGACGTGGAGGAGCGCTTCCCGATCGAACGCATGATCACGGAAACTCGCGAGGTTCTCCGAGCCGTCGCCCTCGAACGTCGCTGACGCATGTGCGGGATCGCGGGATGGATCGGTAAGGAACCGGAGGAGCCTCGCAGGCTCGCCGCGGCGCTCTGCCGAATCCTTCACCATCGCGGTCCAGACGGCGAAGGGTTTCGGGAGGGTTCCGGATGGGGATTCGCTTTCCGGCGGCTCGCCGTCATCGACCCCACACCCTCCGGCGATCAGCCGATGTGCACTCCGGATGGTCGATTCTGGATCGTCTTCAACGGCGAAATCTTCAATTACCTCGAGCTCCGGGATGAGCTCGAGCGACGAGGCGAGCGCTTCCGAGGAGGCTCGGATACGGAAGTCCTGCTCCGGCTTCTCGCCGCCGAGGGGCCGGCCGCACTCGGAAAGCTGAACGGCATGTTCGCGCTGGCGCTGGTCGATATTCAAGCGCGGAGGTTCCTGCTCGCCCGGGACCGTTTCGGTGTGAAGCCGCTTCACTACAGAATAACGCCCGGAGAGCTCCGCTTCGCGTCAGAGCTGAAGGCGCTGCTTGCTTGGCCCGACGCTTCGAAGCACGTAGACCCCGCGGCGGTCGCGGAGTACCTCGCGCTCGGGTACGTGCCGGGTGCCCGCTGTGTCTACGCGGGATACTCGAAGTTGGCTCCGGCTCACTACCTCGCTGGGTCGGTGGACGAGCCCGAAAGCGCCCGGGAGGTGCGCTACTGGCGGCTCGAGATCAACGACTCCACGGACACGGGCCCCCTTTCGACCACTCAACAGGACGAGCTGCGGTGGCTCCTCGCTGATGCGGTCCGGGTGCGACTGCGCAGCGACGTTCCGGTCGGCATCTTCCTTTCGGGCGGTTTGGACAGCGGACTGGTCGCGGCATTCGCCGCCCGCAACGCCACTCGAAAGCCGGTGGCGGTCACCGTGGGCTTTTCCGACGGAGACGCGGACGAAACGAGGGCGGCGAGCATCGCGGCGGCTCATCTTGGTCTCGAGCATCATATCGTCATTCGTACCACCCCGAGTCTCGCCGATCTCGACCGGCTTGCGCACGTCTACGACGAGCCGTTCGCAGACTCCTCGGCGCTACCGATGCTCGCGCTCTGCGAAGCTGCGCGAGGCCTCGCGACCGTGTTTCTGAGCGGCGACGGCGGCGACGAAGCGTTCGCCGGTTATCGACGCTACCTCGCCGTTCACCGGTATCGGTGGCTTTCGAATCTGCCCGAGGCCGCCAGGTACGTCGCACGGCTCGTCGCGCATCGACTGCCTCCGGAATCGCACGTACGGTCGCAACTCGACCGCATCGCACTACCAGAGGTTCGACTCGCCGCGGCCTTCGACCTTTCTCCGGAGGATGCAGCCCTGCGGGAGGTACTCAGTCCCGAACTGCAGCAGCTCTCAGGTGCCGAGCCGTTGTGGAAGGCCTGGAGCGCAGCTCCGGGCGCCCACCTGCTCGCTCGGCAGCAAGCTCTCGACTACGGTCTCTACCTTCCCGACGACATCCTGGTGAAGGTGGATCGGGCATCCATGGCGAATTCACTGGAGGTACGAAGCCCGTTCCTCGACTACCGTTTGGTCGAGTGGACGGCGCGACTGCCGCGAGGCGTGCTGCTGACCTCGAGCGCAGGAAAGCTGCCGCTGCGGTCGATCGCACGAGAGTTGCTTCCGAGCGCGGCACACGGCGTGAAACGTGGCTTTGGCGCACCGGTCGACGCATGGTTTCGGCAGCCCGCCGGCCGCAAGCTGGTGGAGGACCGCCTACTGTCAAGAGAGTCAGCGTGCCGCCGGTTATGGCGGCCCGCTGCCGTGACTCAGATGCTGAAAGCTCAGTCGGCGGGAACAAGAGATCTCGGGTTCCTTTTCTGGCGACTTCTCGTCCTCGAAGGCTGGGCGAGAAGTCACGACGTGACGTTCGACTTCGGAACAGCTGCATCTGGGCGGCCATGACTCGAGTCCTATTCTTCACCGGCAGCTTCAAGATCGGAGGGTCCGAGCGCTATCTCGTCAGCGTGCTCGAACATCTCGATCGCACTCGCTTCGATCCGGAGGTCGCATGCCTCGACGAGCGAGGCCCGCTACGCGAGCAGGTCCGGGCGCTCGGCGTTCCGGTTCGCTCTTTCCCGATCGCGGGCGGCTTGCTTCGCGCGAGCTCGATCGCTTCGATCCCGCGGGCCGCCTCGTGGATCCGATTCCGACGCTTCGACGTAGTGCAGTGCTGGATGAACTATCCGAACGTAATCGGCGGCCTCGCTACCTTGCTGTCTCGATCGCCCGTGCTGGTTTGTGCCGTTCGCGGCGTTCACCGCGCAGGTGCTTTTCACCATCCAAACCCCCTCCTCGAGCGGCTACACCATTGGGTGTGCCGACGGGCCGATCGCGTCTTGGTGAACGGCGCGTCACTCCGATCGTTCGTGAGGGCTCGACTGGGAGTACCGGAGGATCGCATCGTGCTGATCCCGAACGGCGTCAACGAGCACCGTTTCGCGCCCGATGCCGGACGTCGCGCCGAGGTGCGGGCGGCGCTCGGCATCGCCGATAGCCTCCTCGGAATCATCTACGTCGGTCGACTGGAGCGTGAGAAGGGTTGCTTCGAAGCCATCAACGGCTTCCTCGCCAGCGGAATCCTCGACGCTCGTCTGCTGGTCATCGGCGACGGGCCCGAACGAATCGCTCTGGAGACGCTCGCACGCGGCTCAGCCGCAGGCGAACGCATCCGCTTCCTGGGAAATCGCAGCGACATATCGGACCTCCTGAACGGCAGCGACGTGTTCGTCTTCCCGACGTACGGTGAGGGATTTCCGAACGCACTCGTCGAAGCGATGGCGTCTGCCCTTCCGATCGTCACCTCCGACGTCCCCCCGATCCGAGAGCTCGTCCGGGATGGTAGCCAAGCACTTCTGGTGGCTCCACGTGATGCGGATGGGGTCGCTCGGGCGCTCCGCGGCCTGGCGAGTGACCCGGAGCTTCGACAGAAGCTTCGGCTTGCGGCGCGGGCGCGCGCGCTCGACTTCCGCCTCACCTCCTCCATTCGGCGGTACGAGGAGCTCTACGGGTCCTTGGTCGAAGCTCACCGAAAACCGCCGCTCGAACGGGGTCTCTGCACCTGAGAGAGCGCCTTGCGGCGATTCCTGCGCTTGTGACACCCTCTACCGCGTGAGAACCGCGCCGGCCGGTGCGGCGGAGACCGCCGAGTCTCGGCTCCGCGCGGCGATCAAGACGAACGACACCTGGTGGCCGACGCTGTTCAGCGGCCCCGTGGCAAACCGACTGGTCCGTGTCTTAGCCCGCCGGCCCGGGATCCATCCCAATCACGTGACGGTTGCAAGCATGCTGCTTGCACTGGCGGCCGCCGCCTCGTTCGCGGTCGGCACGTACCCGGCCCTCTTCTCCGGAGCGCTTCTCGTGCAGGGAGCGTTCGTCCTGGATTGCGCCGATGGTCAGCTGGCGCGATACCGCGGCTTGGTATCTCCGTTCGGCGAGATCCTCGATCGCATCTTCGATCGCGCCAAGCCGATCTTGTACCTCTCGACTCTCGCCTGGGGCGCGGACGTCCACGGTCACCATGAGGAAATCTGGATCTTAGCGTTCATCGCAGCGTTCGGGTTCACCCTGGTCGAAGTGTACGCGCAACAGTTTCGGGTCCTGGCCGCGTCTGCGCCACCCGTGCACACCGATGACGCCACGTTGCCGCTTCCGCTGCGCGCCCTCGATCTTCCGTTCCTTCGCCACTCCGGCGGGGACCATTATTTTTTGATCTCGCTCTTTTGCCTGCTCGATCGAGTGAAGCTCGTCCTCGTTCTACTCGCAGCGACCGCCACCATTCAGCTCGTCGTTCGTCCCATTTACTATGCATTCGTGCTCAGACACATTCACGGCGTCTGGCCGTGGGAATTGGGTCGCACCCGTTCGAACGCTGCGCGACGAGGATAGAGATCAACGCAGTGTGTGGCATCGCGGGCATCGTTTATCGTGACCGGCGGCCCGAGGAGGCCGCTGCGGTAGTTCGCCGCATGATCGAGGTCCAGCGGCACCGCGGCCCCGACGGCCGAGGCTTTCGCGATGCGACCGGCGCATCACTCGGGCATTGCCGGCTCGCGATCATCGACCCGACCGATGCAGGCCACCAGCCGATGGCGGATCCTGATGGTCGGTACTGGATCACGTTCAACGGCGAGATCTACAACTACATCGAGCTTGCGGAGGAGCTGCGTTCATCCGGCTACCGCTTCCGCGGGCGCTCCGACACCGAGGTGCTGTTGGCTGCGTACCAGACCTGGGGCGCGGGTTGTCTCGAACGCCTGCGCGGCATGTTTGCCTTCGCCGTCTGGGACGAGAAGACACAGTGCCTGTTCGCCGCCCGGGACAGGCTGGGAATCAAGCCTCTACACTACTGGACGGACGGATCACGTACGTTTGCGTTCGCGTCCGAGATCAAG
>JAXDLK010000241.1:0-3600 GCA_034666665.1 Candidatus Binatota bacterium | reverse complement strand
AACGACTTCGACCCGGAGAAGGTCGCCGAACGCACCCGGCAGGTGCTCGGCCTCTAGCCGCCTCGCGGCGCGTTGTGCGGAACGAGGATCCGGACAGTGCGTATGAGCTCGTCCGCGTCGTACGGCTTCGGCAGGATCGCGGCCGCCTTGATTCCACGCCCGATCTCGTGCGCCGCAGGGACCCCGCTCAGAACGACGATCCGTGCCGGCCATTTCGCGCGCCTCCGGTACTCGGCGGCGAACTGGTCGCCCCGCATGCCCGGACCGAGGTCGAGGTCGACGACCACCACGTCGGCGTCGAACCCGAGCTCGTCCGCGACCTCGAGGGCCTGCTCCCCGGTGCGGGCCACCCAGACCGTGAATTCCTCGCGGAGGGCCGCGGCGACCGCGGCGAGGGTGTCGGCGTCGTCCTCCACGACGAGGACGCGGATCTTGACGGGCACTTGCGCCGGAGCGTAACTCCACCAGATGGACTAATGCAGTCGGCTAATAGGCAGGTGCCTAGGCCCGACGTAAGTTGCCTTGGGGGTGAGTGGGATGGTCAGTTGGCGGATGCCGGACGGTACTGAGATCGTTGGCGTGGGCGTCCACGTCGACGCCGATCGCCTTCGTGAGTTCGTCATGCGGTTCATGAGCGCCGAAGGGGCCGGCTGGAATGCGACGCAGTGGAGCGAAACGCTCTTCGGTTCCGCGTTCGAGGAACGGTTCGGCGTGAAGGTCCAGATCCATCGCGAATCCGGCGCGGACGGCCACCGTCTGTTCGCGATCCGGGCTCTTTCCACCTAGCCGACCAGAAGCTTCGGCCGAGCGGGCCCGACGCCGCGTCCTTTGGCGCCGCGTCGTAGGGTTTCGTACGTGGGGGAGCGCCTGCGTTTCGCACATCAGTTCAATCCCGTCATCGCGTACGGCGACGCGGTCGGGAATGACTGCCTCGAGCTGCAGCGGATTTTCTGGGCGGCCGGCGTCCGCAGCGACCTCTTCGCGGCCGAGGCCAAGCCCGAGATGCGCGCCCTCACCCGTTCGTGGGACGACCTGGCGCTCATCCGCCGGACCGACGGCCTTCTCCTTGTGCACCACTCGATCGGCACCGACACAGTGCCGAAGGTTCTGGCGTCGCCGGCGCGAAAGGCGATCGTCTACCACAACATCACGCCCGGCCACTACTTCGCGGGCCTCAACGACTACCTGAAAACCTTCGCGGAGCTCGGGCGCGAGCAGCTCAAGGAGCTCGCGAAGGCGGCGGAATTCGGGATCGCCGACAGCGAGTACAACCGCAAGGAGCTCGAAGCGGCCGGTCTCGCGAACACGGCAGTCGTCCCGGCGCTCGTCGACTGGGAGGACTTCGACCGGCCACCCGACCCCGAGGTCGCGCGCGAGCTCGCGGACGAGCGGACCTCGATCCTGAGCGTCGGCCAGATCCTCCCGCACAAGGCGGTCCACGACGTCGTGGCGGCGTTCGCGAAATATCGCGAGTCGGATCGCACCGCCCATCTCTACATGGTCGGTTCCAATGCGATGTCCGGGAGCTACCTCGATCGCGTGCGCGGCGACATCCGCAGGCTGGGGCTCGACGACGCGGTCACGCTCACCGGCAGCGTCACGATCGAGCAGCTCGTCGCGTACTACCGTGGCGCGACCGCGTTCCTCACGCTGTCCGAGCACGAGGGCTTCTGCGTCCCGCTCCTGGAAGCGATGCGGAGCGACCTGCCGGTCGTCGCGAACGCTGCTGCGGCGATCCCCGAAACGCTCGGCGACGGCGGCATCCTCCTCGAGAGCAAAACACCCGAGGCGGTGGCGGCGGAGCTCGAGCGCGTCGTGCGCGATCAGGCCCTCCGCAAGGATCTCATCGAGAAGGGCCGCCGCCGGGTCGAGGCCTTCTCGCGCCGGGCGGTCGCGGAGCGCCTCAAGCTCGCGCTGGCGCAGGGCGGCTGGGACATGCCCGACGCGCGCTCCAAGAAGGTCGTCGTGATGTCGAGCGATCAGCGCTGCGGCATCCACCACTACTCCCTGGCCGTGACCGACGGGCTGCGCGACCGCGGCCACCAGGTGACGTTCGTCGGCGTGAAGCACCTCGACACGGCCGACCTGTATCGCAAGCTCAAGCACATCTCGTCCAAGAGCGATGCGGTGCTCATCGAGCACGAGGCCGGGATCTTTCGCGACGTCCCGTTCGTGCGCGCGCTTCTCTCGCTCTGGCGCAAGCGCCTACCGGTGATCCTGTCCATGCACGAGCTCGAGCCCGAGAAGTTCCACCACTTCCGCCGCCTGTCGGCCGCGCTGCACTACAACCCGCGGTACCGCATGCCACTCGAAATTCTGAGAATGCCGTGGGTCGCTCTTCGCATGGCCAACTGGTTCCTGCGCTATCGGCTCGTGCTGATGTTCATGGGTGCGATCCCACAAAAGCTCGTCGTGCACTCGACGCGAAGCGAACGGTGGATGCAGCTGCTCACGCCCGATCAGGACAAGCGCGAGCGCTTCCCGCTCCTGATCATGCCGCTCGAGAACACAGTCCTGCCGCGCAATGCCGAAGAGAAGCGAAAGCTCCGAGCGCGGTTCGGCCTGCCGACCGACAAGTTCATCTTCGTGTCGCCAGGATTCTTCTTCGCGCGCAAGCGCTACAAGGAAGTGATCGAGGCGCTGCCCGACGATGCCGTGCTCGTCCTGTCCGGAACGAAGTCGAGCTGGGAGCCCGAATACTTCGACGAGGTAATCGCGCTCGCCAAGACGAAGCCGAACGTCGTGGTCAACACCGAGTACGAGACGATGGGCGAGTACATCGCGGCGTCGGACGCGGTCGTCCTCTTCTACGAGGACGTCTTCCAGAGCGCCGTCGTTACCCAGGCGGTGTGGGCCGGCCTGCCGTGCATCTTCTCGGAGGCCGAGGGCTTCGCGCCGTATCACGCGGCCGGCCCGGTCGTGCGGAGCATCGACGAGCTCGGACGAGCGATGCGGGAGATCCAGAAGCCCCAGATCTACACGACGTATTTGCGCGGCGTGCGCATCCTTCGCCGCCTGCTCTCGCCCGAGCGCAACGCGGAACGCTATCTCGCCGGCATCGAGTGAGGATCCTCGTCGTCGTCCAGCGCTACGGCGCGGAGGTCGTCGGCGGATCCGAGTCGCACGCGCGCGTGGTCGCGCACCGGCTCGCGATGGTCAACGAGGTCGAGGTCGCGACGACGAACGCGCTCGACTACTGGAGCTGGGCGCCGCATTTCCCGGCCGGAGAATCGATGGACGGCCCGGTCCGCGTGCGCCGGTTCGCGGTGACCGGCGTGCGGACCCCGGCGTTCAAGGACGTCGAGCGTCACGTCCTCTTCGAGGAGCACACGCGCGCCGACGAGGAGGCGTGGCTCGCGATGCAGGGTCCCCACACGCCCGATCTTTTGGAATTCCTTCGCCGCAAAGGCAAGGGGTACGACGCGATCCTCTTCTACACGTATATCTACGAGCCGACGGCCGCGGGGCTGCCGCTCGTCCCGGAGCGGGCCGCGCTCATCTCGACCGCCCATGACGAAGAGCCCCTTCGTCTCGTGCCGTACCGCGCTCTCTTTCAGCTCCCGCGCGCGTTCGGGTTCCTGACCCCGGAAGAGCGCGATC
>JAXDLK010000240.1:0-12690 GCA_034666665.1 Candidatus Binatota bacterium | reverse complement strand
AGCAGCTCCTCGTCCGCGACGGCGTCGACGGGACGTTGCGGCTCGTCGTATGCGTTGAACGAGAAATAGCGCGCGTGCGGATACCGCCCGCGGATCACGAGGCGGCTTCCCGGAACCGAGACGAAGCGCGCGAACCAGTACGTCGCGTGATCGTCCGGGAACGCGGCATTCACCGTGTCGGGATCCGTCTTCAACACCCACGAGCAGCCGATGCCGGTCTGTTGTGCGTGAGCGGGTACGGCCGACGCGAACGCCAGCACGATGCCGGCGAGCATTCTCCTGCCGAGCTGCATTCGACGCTCCTCCGAGCGGGCTTCGCGCGTCGCGCACGGCTCCCGCTCTTCACGTTTGTGCGGTTCGAGGGTAGCTTTTCACGCAACCGGCAGGCGAAACAATCGGGAAGAGCGACAATCGGTCGGGGCACCGGTTGTCGCTCCGAAACGGAGCCCGCGCGGTCGAGCGCCCGCGCGACTTCAGGGAGCGCAGTTGCGAACGCGGTCGCCGCGGCAGGTGTCGCTGCCGCCCTGGCCGTCGACGGTGGTGTCACCCTCACCCCGGCGCTCTCCCTGAAAAGGGAGAGAGAGCAAGACCGGAAGCGAGAGCGGTGAGAGAGGTGAAAGGGAGGGGACCGGGAGAAGGGAAGAACCGTTCGTTCGCCTACGTTCGAGAACGGGTGGTGTTCGACAGGAACGACAGCACGGTCGCGTTGAAGCGTTCCGGCTGCTCGGCGTAGCCGATGTGTCCAGCGTCGGCGAGGGTCTCGAACGCGGCGCGCGGGATCAGCCTCGCGAGCTCCGCGCTCGATGCGGTCGGGATCACGCGATCGGTGTCACCGGCGACGACGAGCGTGCGGATCTTCACGCCGGCGAGGCGCTCGCGGACGTCGAAGTCGCGGAGCCCCTGCGTCAGCACCCACTCGTAAACCTGCCGATCGTTGCGGGCGACCATGCCGCTCACCCAGTCGAAGAGCGGCGACTCCGGTCCCTTGGCGAGCGCCTGTGTGCCGACGAGCCGGCCGTAGTCCTCCATCGACGTCGCGCGGAGCGCGGCGACGCGCGCCGCGAGGACATCGGCGGGGATCGTGAGATGCGCCGCAGTGTGAGCGAGCACGAGGGTCCGGACGAGCTCGGGTTTCCGGAGCGCGAGCGACTGCACCATGAAGCCGCCCATCGACGTGCCGAGACAGTGGACGTGCTCGAGGTGGAGGAGCTCGAGCAGGCGTTCGAGATCGCGCACGAACGCCTCGAGGTCGTAGGCGGCGGCGTCCCGCGGCTTGTCGGACGCGCCGAAGCCGCGGAGATCCACGGCGACGACGCGGAAGCGCTCGCCGAAGGCGGTGGCCTGGTACTTCCAGAGTCCGGAGTGCGTGCCGAGACCGTGCACGAGGAGGAGCGGATCTCCGTCACCCCACTCGCGGATCGCGAGCGACACGTCTCCGAGGTCGACTTTCCGAAGCGCCACGTCGTCCAGGTTCACGCGCTCGTCCTCCCTGATCGCTGCGCATCGCTCGGCGCCGCGACGGCAGCCAGCCAGCCGACAGTCTCCTCGAGCGACACCACGTCCGCGTACTTCGCATCCATGTCGAAGAGGCTCGCCTCGTGCGGCCCGTCGGCGCGGTCGCCGACCGCTTCGCGTACGACGATCGTCCGGAAGCCGTGCTGGCACGCGTCGACCACCGACGCGCGCACGCAGCCGGACGTCGTACAGCCGGCGACGATCACGGTGTCGACGCCGGCGGCCGTGAGCGCCGCCGCGAGCGCCGTACCGAAGAACGCGCTCGCGCCCTTCTTCACCCAGAGCGCGTCGCTCGCGCGCCGCTCGAGGCGCCGGTCGAGCGCGACGAGAGGGCTGCCTTCGACGAGGAGCCGGAGCGACGTCATCTTGCGCAGGAACGGCCCGCCGTCGCCGTGCCCGTCGGCGAACGAGATCGTCGTGTAGTGGATGGGAGCGCCCGCGCGGCGGCCCGCGTCGATCAGCCGGCGAGTCGCCTCGACTTCGGCGTCGAGCGACGAGCCGAGCGGCGACGCCGGATCGGTGAAGCCGACGACGAGATCGACGACGAGGATCGTCGGCCGGATGCCGAAGCCGACGCGCGCGCCGATACCGCGTGCCTCGTAGAACTGCCGGGTCTCCGCTGTGTCCATTCGTGAGCTCGAGAAGGTGACGGTACTTTCGCTCGAGTCACCGTGATCCTACTGCAATGATGATCCGTCGAGCTCTTGTGGACCACGACGGCGGGCGCGGAAATTCGGGCGTCACCCTCACCCGACGCTTCGGCGTCGACCTCTCCCTGGAAGGGAGAGGTGCGCAACGACGGTCGGATCGCCAGGAGCTCATCGACCCGGGGCGCGCATCTCCTTCGGCACGATCTCGCCGTTCTCGACGATCGGCTCGTCGTCGAGCGTCAGCGTGCAGCCCTTCATCGGTAGATCGAGGTGGCAGTGCGTGTCGTTCGGCCCGCCGAATTCGAAGTTCGGGCCGGTCGAAAAGAGCACGTTCCCGTAGTACGCGCGCCCGTCCATGCCGATCCCCGGAACACCGGTCGCGTGCGCACTCCACTGGGCCGCCTCGTTCAGGCCCCAGCCGATGTGCGACACGCCGTACGCCTTCGGGTCACGGTAGCTCGCCATGTAGTCGCCGAGGATCTTCGCGTCGACGCCGCCCTGGATGTCGACGATCATGCCGTCGCGAATCGTGAACTCGATGGGATCATGAACGTAGCTCTTGAACGGATAGATGATGTCGCCGCGGTCCATCACCACCTTGCCCTGGACGCCGCCCTCGTTCGCGCACGTGGCGAGAAAGCCGCCCGGCCAGTGATCCCATCGACCCGGCGTGTCCGTGTAGCCGTACTCCGTGAAGACGCCGTACTGGCCGAGCGTGTAGCGGACGTCGGTGCCGGCAGCATTCGTGAAGCGAAGCGTCTCCGCCTTCTTCAGCCACTCCTCGCCGGCCTCGACGCGCTCGCGCAGCTGCCGCGTCGGGAAGAGCCGGGTCAGAACCTCGAACGGCTCGACGCAGAGGAGGATCCGCGTTCCCGCCTTCTGGATCTCGATCTGTTCCGGCGAGAACAGCAGGAACACGAGGTCGATCACCAGATCTGCTTGCTTCAGGGCATCGATCGCCGGGCGGTTGCCGGCGATCGACGTGACGCCGACGTGTCCGGCCTTCTCCTCGATGCCCATGCCGGTCGCCGGCAGCACGTTCACGTTGAACGTGTGCGCGCCGAGGCTCCGCGCCGCGGTCATGAACGCGGCCGCGTAATCCGCGAGCTGATCGAGCTCCGAGAGGATCGCGACCGTCTCGCCTTCGCGGACGCCGCAGAGCTCGAGCTCCTTTTTGAAGACTCCGACCATCTCGGTCATGCGGATCGAGAGTGCCATCATCGTGCTCCTTGCCGCGCGGCCTCGACCGCCAGGCGGTGGACGCGCTCGGGATGCAGCGGCAGCTCGACGACGTTCGCGCCGATCGCGTCGGCGACCGCATTGCCGATCGCGGCGAAGGGCGCGATCGCGCCACCCTCTCCCGCGCCCTTGAAGCCGCCGGGCGTGAGGGGCGACGGCGTCTCGTGGTGCGCGATCTCGAGGTGCGGCACGTCCGTCGACGCCGGCACCAGGTAGTCCATGAACGAGGTCGTCAGCAGCTGCCCCGCCTCGTCGTAGACGAGGTGCTCGAGCAGCGCGCCGCCGAGGCCCTGCGCCACGCCGCCCGCGGCCTGCCCGTCGAGCACCATTGGGTTGATCATCTTGCCGACGTCCTCCGCGATCACGTAGCGGACGATCTCGATCTTGCCCGTCGACCGGTCGACCTCGACGATCGCCGCGTGTGTCGCGTTCGGGAACGAGACCGGCGGCGGCTCGAAGTAGTGCGTCGCCTCGAGGCCGGGCTGCTCACCGGCGGGAAGCTCCGCCGCCTTGCTGAAGAGCGCTCGCCGCGCGAGGTCCGCGATGCGCACGAACCGTGAGGGAGCTCCCTTCGCCTGCGCCCTGCCGCCGACGAGCTCGACGTCTTCGGCGGCGATCTCGAGCTCGTGGCCGGCGATGCGCTTGATCTTGCTCGCGACCGCCTGCGACGCGAGCATCACGGCGCCGCCGCCGACCACCGCGCCGCGGCTTCCCCAGGTGCCCCAACCGTACGGCGTGTCCGACGTGTCGCCGAGGCGCACCGTGATCTGCTCCAGGGGGATTCCGAGCTCGTCGCTGGCGATCTGCGCGAACACCGTGTGATGCGCCTGGCCATGCGAGTGTGTACCGCAGAAGATCGTCACCCGACCGGACGGATCGATCTTCACGTTCGCGGCCTCGTAGGCGGACATCGGCACGCCGCCCGCGTGCCAGTACCCGGAGCTGAGCGCGGTCATCTCCACGTACGAGCTCAGGCCGATGCCGCGGTGAATCCCCTTCGCGCGGAGCTCCGCCTGCTGCTTGCGGAAATCGGCGTAGCCGACGATCTCGAGCGCCTTCTCCAGACATTCGTGGTAGCCGCCGATCTCGTACGTGAGCCCCGTGATCGAGGTGTACGGAAACTCCTCCTTGCGGATCAGGTTCTTCCGCCGGATGTCGGCCGGGTCGATGCCGAGCTGGCGCGCGGCGCGATCGAGCAGGCTCTCCATGACGAAGCTCGCCGTGGGAGCGCCGACGCCGCGGTACGTCGACAGCGGCGCCTTGTTCGTGGCCACGGCCGCAACCGACGCCGCGTAGTTCCGCACGCGGTACGGCCCGGGGAAGATCTGCAGGATGTGCATGACCTCGAGCGTCGAGGTCCACGGAAACGCGCTGTACGCGCCGGTGTCGGACAGCGCGCGGATGCGCGCGCCGCGGATCGAGCCGTCGGCGTCGACGGCGAGCTCGGCGTCGACGAGCTCGTCCTTCGCGTGGAAGGAAGCCATCATCGCCTCGCGACGGTCCTCGAGCCAGCGGATCGGCGCGCCGAGCTCTCGCGCGAGCCAGGCGACGATCACCTCCTCGGGAAAGAGGTGACACTTGAGGCCGAAGCCGCCGCCGACGTCGGGCGCGATGACGCGGATCTGGTTCTCGGGATGGCGCAGGTGGTCGGCGAGCTTGGTGCGGACCAGGTGGGGCATCTGCGACGACGTCCAGAGCGTCAGCTGCTCCGTCGCGGAATCGAACGTCGCGACGCATCCGCGCGGCTCGAGCGGCAACGCGTGATGGCGGTTCGTCTTGAAGCGGTCGCTGACCACGGCGGCGGCGCCGGCGAAGGCGGCATCGAGATCCCCCGCGGAATAGTCCATGCGGTTGACGACGTTGTCGCCCCAGTCTTCGTGGACGAGGTGATCGCGATGCTCGAGCGCGTGCTCGGGATCGACGACCGCGTCGAGCGGATCGTAGTCGATCTCGACCTTCTCGGCCGCGTCCTCGGCGACGTAGCGGCTCTCCGCAACGACCGCGACGATGGCTTCGCCGGCGAAGCGGACCTTGTCGGTGGCGAGCGGCGTCCAGTCGGCGGTCTTGTAGAACGGCTGCTTCACGGGATCCAGCTCGGCGCGGAACGGCTCGACGGAGTCACGAAGATCGTCCCAGGTGACGGCCGCGCGAACTCCAGGATGGCTCCGCGCCGACGCGGCGTCGATCGAGCGGATGCGCGCGTGCCCGTGCGTGCTCCGCACGAACGCGACGTCGAGCATGCCGTGGATGGCGAGGTCGCCGACGTAGTTCCCCTTGCCGACCAGGAAGCGCGGGTCCTCGACCCGCTTCACGCGCGCGCCGACGAGCTTCGCCGGTCCTCGAGCCTCCACGATCAGACCTCCGGGTGGTCGAGCGTCTTTGGGAACATCTTGGGCAGCGGCTTCGCCGGTGGCGCGAATGCCGGGTGCTGCTCGAGCGGCGGCCGCTCCATCGACTCGCCTTCCTTGACGAACTGCGCCAGGTCGACCGCCGCCTGGCCGAGGAGCTTCCACGTGGTCTGCGCGGCCCACGCGGCCTCATCCTGCTGCAACTGCGTCTGGCAGTACTTCGTGACCACGTAGCGGCCGGTCATGCCGTGGAACGACTCCTCGTCCTCCTGCGCCTCGAAGACCCAGCGCACGATCGGATCCTCGATCGCGGCGATCGCGCCCTCGAGGAACTTCGGGAACGTGAGGCACTCCGAGGCCATCTGCTCGCCCGCATACAGCGTCGTGAAGTGATAGTTTCCGAGGTGCTCGAGCCAGGCGGCGAAGTTCAGCCATCCCTGCACGGGACGCGCGTAGGGATGCGTCCAGAGCTCTTCCTCGCGCTGAACGAAGCCCTTGCGGATGCACGCATCGGCATAGAGCTTTCCGTGCCGCGACTCGTCGTACATCTGGCGCGCGAGGAACATCTCGACGTCGCGGTACTTGCCGCTCGGATCACGCGGGATCGCGTTCCACCACGAGCGCGAGAAGTTCGCGATCGTCGGCGCCTCGATCCACCAGAGCTGACAGAGGAGGCGGAACTTCTGGTCCTCGTTCAGGTTCGAGTACGTCGCCCGCGTGCCTTCGTACGTCTCCTTGCCGATCGGCGCCGCGATCGTCTCCATCTCGCGGAAGAAGTCTTTTCCTCGCATGTGCTCTCCTTTTTCTCAGCCGACGACGGCGGGCGTTTGCGGCTCTTCCCATTTCGCGGCGACGATCGCGCCGCGAACCGGACAGTAGATCTCGCACGGCGCCTTCCCGGGTCCGCCGCACCACTCGCACGAGTGCGGCAGGATCTCGTAGCGGTGGCGCTTCTCGAACGCGCACACCACCGCCTGGAACGGGCAGGTCTCGCGGCACATGCCGCAGTCGATGCACAGGGGAGTGATCGTCAGAACGTCTTTCATGACAGCCGTGATCTCCATCAAGCGTGCTCGCTCTCACCGGTCACCGGTCGGGGCTCGCGAGCGGCGACCTCGCGCGCGAACGAGGCGAAGAACTCCTTCGCGATCGACTTCGCGATGCCGTCCATCATCCGCTGACCGACGCCGGCGACGGTGCCGCCGACCTGCACGTTGGCGCTCGCACGGACGCGCGTGCCGCCGCCCTCGTCGGCGAGGGACATGACCGCTTCGCCCTTCGCCCAACCGGGTCCGCCCTTGCCGTCACCGCGAAGGCGATAGCTCTCGGGCTCGTTGCGATCGAAGATCTCGACCGTTCCCGCGTAGCGGCCCTTTACGGCGGCGACGCCGAGCTCGACGACGACGGAGTATCGGTCCGGCGCCGTCTCCTCGAACTTCTCGATGCCGGGAAGAACTCGCGCGAGCACCGCGGGATCGAGGAGAACGCTCCACACGCGGCTTCGCGGATACGGCAGAAGATGACTGGTCTCGATTCGCAAATCGGTGTCCTCACATCGCGCCGAGCTCCGCCGTCAAGCGGCGAAGGGCGCGGACGTCGTGGCCGGGAAGGAAACGGTCGATCCAGGGAAGCGCGGCATGCATGCCGCGCGCGAGCGGCTGATAACCCTCCGTACCGAACAGCGGATTGATCCACACGATGCGGCGCACGCGGCGCGAGAGCAGCGCCATCTCGCGAGCGATGCGCTCGGGGTCGCCGTGGTCGTAGCCGTCGCTCACGATCAAGCAGATCGTCGATCGCGCCGAACCGTCGCGGACGACGCCGCGATTCAGGACGGCGAGCGCACCGCCGATGTCGGTGCCGCCCGACCAATGTCGCGCGGCGCGCGCGAGGTGCTCGAGCGTCGCGGCGACGCCGCGGCGGCGCAGCGCGCGCGTCACCTCGGTGAAGCGGGTGCTGAACACCGCACTTCGCGAGCCCGGGAGGCGACGCTGCACGCCGAGCAGGAAGCGGAGCAGGAACGACGTCGCATCCGCCATCGAGCCGCTGACGTCGTAGAGAAGGATGAGCCGTGTCTTGCGGATCTTCGGCCGCGCGCGAACGATCTCGTGGACATCGGCGCCGCGCGCGGCGCTCCGCCGCAGCGACCGGCGAAAATCGACGCGCGGGCCGCGTCGTGCCGCGCGGTAGCGACGGCTCCGCCTCGTCGCGAGGCTCCGGATCAGAGCGTCGATCGCGCGATCGAACTCTCTCGATCCTCCCGGCCAGCGATCGCGGAGATCGCGCTCCGCGTCGGCCTCGATACGGCCGTAGCGCGCGGCGCTCGGATCCGCTGCGTCGGATGTCGCCGACACGGCGGCGAGGGACTCTCCCTCCGCCGCCGGCTCGTCGTCGGTCTCGATCCGGCTCGACGATTGCCGCGGCCGTTCGTTCCAGAATCCGTCGAAGGCGCGGTCGAAGAGCTGCTCCTCCTCGCGGCTGCTCGCGAAGTTCGTGCGCAACGCGAGCCGGAGCTCGTCGCGCTCGTCGAGACCGACGAGCGGCAGCGACCGCGCGGCGTCGACGATCCGCCCCGGCGTCACGGCGAGCCCGCTCTCGCGAAGCATGCGGCTGAAGGCGAGGATCCGCCCGACGAGCTCGTCCGCCGATCGCAGCGCGACGGTCTGATCTACCATGCGCGCTCCATCCGCGGCGCCGCGGGCACGTCGTCGGCAAGGATCGCGGCGGCGCCGACGGTGCGCAGGCAGTCCACGTCCTCGCGGCATTTGAGGAGACACCCGGCCGTGTCCTCGAGGATCGCCGGTGCGACGTCGTCGACGTCGAGACCGAGGAGCGCGCGGCTCCAGTCGAGCGTCTCGGCGACGCCGGGCGCCTTCGCGAAATCGATCTTGCGGAGCGTCTGCATGATCGCGGCGATGCGATCGGCGAGGGTCTCGCGAATTCCCGGTACCTTGCGAAGCACGATCTCGCGCTCGCGCTCGGCAGTCGGGTAGTCGATCCAGAGGTACAGACAGCGTCGCTTGAGCGCGTCGTTCAGCTCACGGGTGCGATTCGAGGTCACGACGACGAGCGGCTTCTGCTCCGCCGTGAGCGTGCCGATCTCCGGGATCGTGACCTGGAAGTCGGACAGCACCTCGAGCAGGAACGCCTCGAACTCCTCGTCCGCGCGGTCGATCTCGTCGATCAGCAGGACCGCCGGGCGCGGCCCGCGGTGGCGGATCGCCCGGAGCAGCGGACGCTCGAGCAGGAACTCGTCGCCGAACACGTGCTTCTCGATCGCGGCGCGATCGTCGTGCGCCGCCTCGGCCATGCGGATCGAGAGCATCTGGCGCGCATGGTTCCACTCGTACAGGGACGTGTGGACGTCGAGGCCCTCGTAGCACTGAAGGCGGATGAGCTCGGTATCGAGCGCGCGCGCGAGCACCTTCGCGACCTCGGTCTTGCCGACGCCCGCCTCGCCCTCGAGCAGCATCGGCTTCTCGAGGCGCGCCGCGAGCATCACGGTGAGCGCGAGGGCCCGGTCGGCGACGTAGCTCTCCGCCTCGAAGGCGCTGCGGACCGCGTCGATGGAGGAGAAGAGCGCCGCCGTCATGATTCCCGCATCGTCTTCGCCGCCTCGGCGACGGCGGTGACGATGTTCTGGTACCCGGTGCAGCGACAGATGTTGCCGGAGAGTCCCACCCGGATCTCGCGCTCGTCGGCGAGTGGGCATTTCTCGATCAAATCCAGCGCCGTCATCATCATTCCCGGCGTGCAGAAGCCGCACTGGAGGCCGTGGTGCTGCCAGAAGGCGCTTTGAATCGGGTGCAGGTTCTTCGGGTCGCCGAGGCCCTCGACGGTGACGACCTCCGCCCCGTCGGTTTGCACGGCGAAGAGCAGGCAGGAGCGTACGGTATCGCCGTTCAGACGAACGGTGCAGGCGCCGCACACGCCGTGCTCGCAACCGAAGTGGGTGCCGACGAGACGGAGGTGCTCGCGGAGGAAATCACCGAGAAGCAGCCGCGGCTCGACCTCGCGCTCGACGACTTCCCCGTTCACCGTGAGGCGGATCTTCTGCTTCTCCGTCATTCGCGCTCCTCCGTCTTCGTCGCTGCGGCACGCGCGCGGCGCCACGCGCCGGCGATCGCCCGCTCGGCGAGCACTCCGGCGACGTGACGCCGGAAGTCGGCCGAGGCATGGAGGTCGCTCGTCGGATCGGCGGCGTCACGCACGGCCGACGCGGCGCGTTCGATGAGCGCCACATCGATCGGCCGATCGCGGAGCACGCTCTCCGCCTCGTACGCGCGGAACGCACACGGACCGACGCCGCCGAGACTGATCCGCGCCTCGACGCAGCGCCCGTCTTTCACCGTGACCGTCGCCGCCGCCGCGGCGATCGCGAAATCGCCGTGGCGTCTCGACAGCTCCTCGAACCCGTATCCGGTCCTCTCCGCCAGCCACGGAATCTCGACGGACGTCAGCAACTCTCCGTCCTCGAGCGCGGTCGTCAACGGTCCGACGAAGAAGTCCGCGGCGGCGATCGTCCGTTCCCGCGATTGGCGTTTCACCTCGATCTTCGCGTCGAGCAGCAGCGCGATCATGGGGAACTCCGCCGCGGGATCGTTGTGCACGAGCGCGCCGCCGAACGTGCCGCGGTTCCGGATCGCGAGATGCCCCACCTGCTCGGCCGCGCCCGCGAGGACCGGGAGCCGCTCGCGGACGACCGGCGAGATTTCGATCGCGCGGTGCCGCACGAGCGCGCCGATCGTCAGCCCGCGCGCCCTCTCCTCGATCGCGTCGAGACCGGGGACGTGGTTGACGTCGACCAGCACCTGCGGCCGGACCAGCCGATAGTTCATCATCGGCACGAGGCTCTGCCCGCCGGCGAGGACTTTCGCGTCGCCGTCGTGGCGGGCGAGCTCCGCGACCGCCTCGTCGACGGTTCGCGGGCGGAGGTAGCGAAACGGCGCCGGCTTCACGGCGCTCGTTTCGGTTTCTCGGTGCGGCGCGCGCCCGGGGCGCCTCGCGCCGCGGCGTTCTTCGCCGTCGTCCGCCGCGCGCGCGGCTTGGCCGCGGTCCGCGGCTGCACCTGCTCGGCGATGTCCCGCAGCGTCGCCACCATGCGCGCCGAACGATCGTCCTCGGGATAGAGGAAGCGCGCGAGCGCCAGCCCGTCGAGCAGCGCGAACACGAAGTCCGGCCGGCGGAAGAGCGGGTTCCAGGCGATTGTCGGCAGCGATTTCCGCAGCGTCTCGCCGACGGTCTTCACGAACGGCTCCGTCTGGAGGACTACGGCGGCGCGGAGCTCCGGGTCCGTGCGGGACGCGTTCACGAACTCGAGCCAGGCGGCGAAGGTCGGCCCCTCGAACATCCGCCAGAGGAGGTCGATCGCCGCGCTCGCGCCGTCGGCGCCCGGAGGGAGCTCGTCGAACAGCCGCTTCACCTCCTCGTAGCGGCGCTCGAGCAGCCGCTCCACCGCCGCCGCCACGAGCGCGGCCTTGCTCGGGTAATGATAGACCTGCGCACCGCGCGAGATGCCCGCGCGGTCGGCGATCTCGGTGGTGCTGGTGCGCGCGTAGCCGACCGCGACCAGCGACTCGAGCGTCGCCTCGAGGAGGCGCGCGCGCGTGTCCTCGCTCCGCTCGTCGTGCAGGTTGCGCCGCGGGCTCCGGACGCTGGCGGAACGGCTCATGGCGCGCGGAACCTACGCGATCGCGAGGATCCGTGCAAGTTCGTCGAAATTCGGCAGATCTGCCGAATTTCGCTTGCGCGTGGCCATGCAGCGGAGTAACGCCGACGGTCATGAAGCTCACCGACTTCGTGACGCCCGATCAGCTCGCCGCGCTGCAGCGTCCGACCGCCGAGGCCGAGGGGCTGCCGGCGCCGGTGTACACCGAGGAGTTCTACCGCCTCGAGAACGAGCTCTTGTTCCCGAAGACGTGGTGCGCCGTCGCGGTGAACGGCGACCTGCAGAATCCGGGGGACGTCTGGCCGGTGATGCTCGGCGAGTGGCCGATCGTGTTGGTGCGCGCGAGAGAAGGACACGTGAACGCCTTCCTGAACGTCTGCCGCCACCGCCGGATGCGCGTCGTGCTCGAGCCGGCGAAGGGGAAGAAGACGCTCGCCTGCCCGTGGCACTGCTGGACCTACGGCCTCGACGGCAAGCTGATCGCGACGCCGAACGTCGGCGGCATGAAGGTGCACGAGTCGCCGGAGCTCTCCAAGGAGGACCTCGGCCTTCGGCCGGTGCGCGTCGCGCTGTTTCACGACCTGATCCTCGTGAACCTCGACGGCGAAGCTCCGCCGTTCGAGGAACATCGGAAGCCCGTCGACGAGCTCTGGAGGGACTGGGACCTCGACGGCCTCCATTACGCCGGGCGGCACGAATGCCGCTACGAAGGCAACTGGAAGGTCGCGATCGAGGGCGGCGTCGAGGAGTACCACCTTCCGTGGGGCCACCCGCAGACGATGGTCGGCGTCGTCGACGTCTTCGAGCAGCAGCTCATGTACGACACGGTCTTCTGCGCCACGCATTACGTGCCGAAGTTCCGCACCGACGGTACGCACGTCGAGCAGTTCGCGCCCGTCAACCTGCCGACGATTCGGCCGCGCCGCAGCGACGGACACACGGATCCGAACACGCTCTACGTCGTCAACCTGTTCCCCACCGCTCTGATGGCGCTGAACGCGGACCTCCTGCTGTACGCGCTCTTCACGCCGGACGGCCCCGCGCACTCGAAGATCGTCTTCAACTACTACTTCCATCCCGAGGCGGCGAAGCCGGAGCACGCGCCGATGCGGCAGGCGACGCTCGACGCCTGGGAGCAGATCATGCCGCAGGACGACGATTACGTTCGCTACGTCCACCGGAACATGGCACCCGCCGAGGCGGCGGGGATCCGCGCGCGGTTCTCCGGCTACTGGGAGGGCGCGGTCCACCATTTCCAGAAGATGGTCGT
>JAXDLK010000239.1:0-11122 GCA_034666665.1 Candidatus Binatota bacterium | reverse complement strand
CCGGTGTCGCGGTGGCGGGCGCCGCAAGCACGCGCTCGATCCGCAGCAGCTCGCCGAGCGACCACGCCTGGAAAGGGCAGCCGGCGGGTGACTGGGGGAGGTCGCCGTCGGCGACCTCGGAGACGTGGCCGAGGCCCGCTTCGTCGAGGTGAGCGAGAAGCGGCGTGACGAAGCGATCGTGTGCCTCGCGCTTCGCCTGCGCGGTTCCACCGCGGACGCGTACCCATGCCTCGACGAACGGGCCGAGCAGCCACGGCCACGCCGTTCCCTGGTGATAGGCGGCGTCGCGCTCGGCGACGCCACCGCGGTAGCGTCCCTGATATCCGGGTGATCCCGGCGCGAGGGTGCGGAGACCGAGCGGTGTCCACAGCTGCTCCTCGACCCGGCCGACGATGCGGCGCGCGCGATCACCTTCGACCAGAGCGAGGGGCAAGCCGCCGACCGCGAGAATCTGGTTCGGCCGGATCGTACCGTCGACGGCACCGGCACGATGGTCGCAGTCGACCACGTCGTAGAGACAGCCGGCCTGCTCGTTCCAGAAGCGCGCCTCGAATGCGCTGCGCCCGCGCTCGAACGCGGCGAGCCACTGCTTCGACGAGCGCCCTCCCGCGGCGAGCGCGTTCAGCCAGAGCGCCTGCACCTCGACCGGCTTACCGATCCGCGGCGTCACCACCCGGTCGCCGACGCGGGCATCCATCCAGGTGAGCTGCACGCCGGGCTCGCCGGCCGCGAGCAACCCGTCGGCATCGGCACGGATGCCGTATCGCGTTCCGTTCGAGTAGCCGTCGAGGATCGATTCCACCGCATCGCGGAGCCGCTTCCGGTGCGCGGGCGCGACGCGGGAGCCTCTCGCCGCGGCGAAGAGCTCGTCGACCGCGACCACGTACCAGAGAGACGCATCGACGGAGTTGAACTCCGGGACCTCTCCCGCATCCGGAAAGCGGTTCGGCAGCATCCCCTCGGAGACCGCCGAGGACCACTCGACGAGGATGTCCCGCGCGTCGTCCAGGCGGCCGGTGGCGAGGCAGAGGCCGCGGAGCGCGATGAACGTGTCGCGACCCCAGTCGGTGAACCAGGGATATCCCGCGACGATCGTTCGGCCTCGGCCGCGGGCGACCAAATAGGCGTCGGCCGCGCGTCCGTGCGGCGAGCGGAACGCTCGGCGCCGCCGCTCCGCCGCCGCGGCCATCGTCGCGAGCACGGCGGGGGCAGCCGCGGTCGAACGCGCCACATCGGTCGATAGCAACACCGCCGCAGGCTCGTTCTCCAGGTCGAAGGAGAGCACGCCGGGAGACGCGAGGTCCTCGACGTGATCCAGTCCCCGCGCCCGTTCCTCGGTGTAGACGAAGCTCCGGTACCACGTCGGATCGTGGGCGTAGCGACCGTTCGTCCGGGCGTGGACCGGCGGAATCCCGTCGTAGGGATGCCACACGAGAGAGCCGTCACTCGCCTTCTCCGGTGCGAATCCGAAGGCGCCGTTCTCGTGATGCAGCGAATGATAGTCGCGCCCCGAGAAGAGCAGCCGGACGTGAAGCCTGGCCCCTCCCGCCGCGCCGTCGATCTGCCAGCGCATGGCCGCGACGCCGTCGTGGACGAGGATCTCCTGGGTGAGGCGGCGGCCGTCGTCGAGGAGAAAGCTCCATCGAGGCCACGGCTCGAGGTCGAACCGCTCGATCCTGCGCGCGCCGTCGGGGTGGACGACGTCTCCCGCGTATCGCTGAGACGAGATCCACGACCGTCCGCCGGCCGTCTCCACCCAGGCGTCGAACCCGTTCACCAGGACCACTCGTGCCGTCGGCGGCTTCGTCGCGGTGAGGAGGAGCGCGTGATAGCGCCGCGTCCGGATGCCGCTCACCGTGCCGGAGGCAAACCCGCCCTGGCCGTCCGCCTCGAGCCACTCGCGAGCGTCGTCAGAATGCGACGACATTCTTGATGCCGCCGATCTTGCCGGCGAGGAGCTCCGCGTAGGCGTCCACCGGATGGCGCCCGGTCACCAGCGACCGGGTGGCTTGCGGCCATCGCTCGAGGAACCTGCCGAGATCGCGGATCGCCGCCTCGAAAGCGTCGCGCCCCGCGTTCACCGACCCGAACACCACCTGGTTCTGAAGAACCAGGTGGCGCATCAGGAGATCGGTGTCGATGGTCACCGGCTTCCGCCGCCCGGGCACGCCGGTGAAGACGAAGACGCCGTTCACGCCGAGGAACTTCATCACCTCGAAGGCGACGGCGGAGGCGCCGACCGCCTCGTAGACGAGATCGATGTTGCCGACCTTGGTCGCGAGCGTTTCGATCGAATCCGTGGCGCCGGAGACGTAGGCGGCGCCGAAGGACTCGACGAGCGCCGCCTTCGGTCCTCCGCTGGGTTCGCGCGAGAACACCGTCACCTGGAATCCCTCGGCGGCGAGCGCCATCGCGCCGAGCAGTCCCACCGGTCCGGCGCCGAGCACGACGGCGCGGTGACAGCGGCCTACGTCCGACGGCGTGGATCCCGCACAGCCCCACGGCAGGCGCTGCTGCACCTGCCGGACCTGTGCGAGCGCCTTCTCCGCGATCGTCAGCGGCTCGACGAGCACGGCGACCTCGCGAATCTCCGGGGGGACGACGTTCAGGAAGCTCTCGTCGTCGACCACGAGCTCGGTCATGTACCCGTGCCGTTCCTTGATGCCGCGCTCGGTGAAGTCGCCGGTGTAGCAAAAATCCTGTCGGCCCTCGCGACAGGCGACGCAGTGCTCGTGCGGGCACGGCCGCCGCACCGTCGGTACCACCAGGTCGCCGCGGCGGACGCGACTCACCGACGCCCCCACGTCGACGACCTCGGCGAGCGATTCGTGGCCGATCACCAGGTGATCCGCGCCCGGCGGCGGTGAGCCGTACTCGAACGCGGCGATCTCCTTGTCCGTGCCGCAGATGCCGACCTCGAGCATCCGCAGCTCGACCTGAGAAGGGCCCGAGAGCTCCGGGGGCTCGACGTCGATCAGCTCGACGCGGCGGGATTTCGGGATGACGGCGACCGCTTTCATGCGCGTTCCGGTGCCGTGGCGGCCCGACGGTTACGCTCCTCGACGGTGCGGTCGTCAAGCATCCGGGTCACCCGCGCCGCGGGAAAGGCTCCGCTCGATCAGCCGGTCGAGCGACACCGGACCGGGACCCTCGATCGCCAGCCAGACGAGGACCACGACGTACGCGGTCTCGACCAGCCCGAAAAGCGCGGCCGCGCTGTCGACGCTCTGCCACTGCGCGGTGGCGATGGCCACGATCATCGTGCCGATCAGCGGCACCGCCGCGAATCGGGTGAAGAGGCCGACGATCAGGAGCGTGCCGCACGCGAGCTCGACGGTGGAAACGAACGGCGCCTGGAGCTCCGGGTACGGGATCCCCAGGTCGCGGAAGAAGTCGACGATCTTCGGCAGGTTCTGGAGCTTCCCCCAGCCGGTGGTGGCGAACACCCAGCCGACGATCACGCGCGCGAGGAGCGGAGGCAGCCACTCGAGACGAGCAGCGATCAGGGCGGGAAGGTCGTACACGTAGGCGCGGAATCGGTCCAAGGTTCCTCCTCTCGGTTGGTTCCGCCTCCGGCGCGATGCGGGAGGTGCGTCTTCGGCCACGCGGCGTCCTCCCTACGGCATACTCGTCTACGACGTCACGCGCCCGCAGTCTCGCTCCGCCGGCGGCCGGCAACCGAACGTCCGCCCCGTCCGACGCTCTCGCCGAAGGTTCCGCCGGTCCCCAGGATGGCACGGAGCCCATTGCGGCGGAGCCGCATCTCAGCGAAGACCTCGCGCGGCCGCCCATGGCAACAGCAAGCACGATGGCACCTCGGATCCGCGAGGCGATCCGCGCCCAGGAGGAGGAGAACGAGGTTCTGATCAGCTGGGTGCAGGCGGGGCTGGTCGCGCTGCTCTCGGCGCTCTACTTCGCCTCCCCGAAGGGGTTTCACGCGGGCGTGCGGGCGCTCACGACCAAGGAAACGTACGGGGCCGCGCTGCAGCAGGGCTACGTACCGGCCGCGCCCCGGTGCGAGCTCCGCGCCGAGTCGGTGGACGGCGTGGCGGAAGTGATCGACCTGGTGGTGCTCTCCGAGTCGATGGCGGATGCGGTGCAACCCGCCTCCGCGGCCGGCGTCCGAACGGCGGGGATGTCGTGATCAGCGAACGGAAGCGCAAACGGGTCGTCGTTCTCGGCGGCGGATTCGGCGGCATCTATGCCGGCCTCGCCCTCGAGAAAGCTCTCGGGCGAAGCGACGACTTCGAGATCGTGCTGGTGAACAAGGAGAACTACTTCGTCTTCCAGCCGATGCTCCCGGAAGTGATCTCCGGCTCGATCGGCATCCTCGACGTCGTCAGCCCGATCCGCAGGCTGCTGCCGAAGACGAGCCTCCACGTCCGCGAGGTCGAGTCGATCGACCTGGCGACGAGGACCGTGACCACGAGCCCGGGCTTTCGCCCGCACTCGCACGCCATCGAGTACGACCACCTCGTGCTCGCGCTCGGAGCGGTGACGGACTTTCGCAGCCTGCGCGGGCTCCCGGAGCACGCGCTGCCGTTCAAGAACCTGGCGGACGCCCTGCGTCTGCGGAATCACGTGATCCACGCGCTCGAGGAGGCGGCGATCGAAGCCGACGACCGCGAGCTCCGGCGCCAGCTGCTGACGTTCGTCGTCGCCGGCGGCGGCTTCTCCGGCGTCGAGGTGGCCGCGGAGCTGAACGACTTCGTCCGCGAGGTCGCGCGCAGCTACCCGACGCTCGATCCCGCGGAGATCCGTGTGGTGCTCGTCCATTCTCAGGACCGGATCCTTCCCGAGGTCACGGAGAAGCTCGGGCGCTTCGCGCAGCAGCTCCTCGGGCGGCGCGGTGTGGAGCTGCGCTTGAACGTGAGACTCGAGGCCGCGACCGGAGAGGAGGCGATCCTCGCGGGCGGCGAGCGCATCCCGACCCGCACGCTGGTCTCGACCGTGCCGTCGTCGCCCCATCCGCTGATCGAGTCGCTCGACCTGCCGAAGGCGAGGAACGGGCGCCTTCTGGTCGATCGCCACCTGCGGGTCGAAGGCGCGGACGACGTCTGGGCGCTCGGCGACTGCGCGATGGTTCCGGCGCCGGAGGCCGGCGCGTTCAGTCCCCCGACGGCACAGCACGCGATCCGCCAGGCGCGTGTCGCGGCGGCGAACGTGGTGGCGGCGATCCGCGGCGGGCGGCAACGCAGCTACGACTTCGCCGGGCTCGGGAAGATGGGCGCCCTCGGATACCACTCGGCGGTCGCGGAGATCTTCGGCTTCGGCTTCTCCGGGTTCTTCGCCTGGTGGCTCTGGCGATCGATCTATCTGTTCAAGCTGCCGGGGTGGGGACGGCGGCTGAAGGTCGCGACGTCGTGGACGCTCGACGTCCTGCTCCCGGCGGATCTCGTCCAGCTGAAGCTCGAGGGCTCGAATGGCATCGTCCGCGAGCACTTCGAGCCCGGAGAGCTCGTCTTTCGTCAGGGGGATCTCGGCGACCGCCTGTACATCATCACCAGCGGCCGCGCCGAGGTCGTGAAGAGCGACGAGGGACGCGAGATGCCGCTGGCCGAGCTCGGCGCCGGAGAGTATTTCGGCGAAATGGCGCTGCTCACGAGGACGACCCGCAACGCGACCGTGCGCTGCCTCGAGCCCATGAACACGCTGTCGATTCCGAAGCGGGACCTGGGTCTCCTCGGAACCTACCTTCCGGGTTTGCGCGAAAACCTCGATCGGATCGCCGCGGGCCGGCGGGCGTAACCCACGCCCGCGTAGCCCTGGACCGGATGTCCGAAAGGCGCTCGTCACGAAGAGCGAGCACGCGGACGAGGTTGACGGACTCGCCGGGTGATCTACAACGCCAGCCGCATGACGCGTTCCGTCCTCGTGGCTCGCGCCTGCGGCGCGGTGGTCGTAGTGGTGCTCATCGTCCTCCTGGGCTTCGGCTGTGGCGACGAGGATCTCGTCTTCGGAGTCGCCGACACGCCGACGCCGACGCCCGCCGCCACCAGCACGGGTGAGCCGGACGCGACAGACACGCCGAGTGAGCCGACACCGACCCCGACCGAGCTGCCGACCTTCTCCGACGGCAACTGCCCTGGTGACGGCAGCCCTTGCTGCACGGAAGCCCAAGGCGGCGTCATCAGCGGCGACGATTGCTGCGACGAGGACGCCGGCAGCATCCGCTGCATGGATGGCACCGACAGCGAAGAGTGCGCGTGCGAATGAGCGGCGACACGCCGATCCGCATCGTTCACTACTTCGATTACAAGAGCCCGTACGCCTACCTCGCCGAGGAGGAGACTCGCCGTGTCGAGCGCGATCTCGGCGTCGTCTTCGACTCGATTCCCTACACGCTCGACATCCCGAGCTACCTCGGCCGCGCCGAGGTGGACGATCGCGGGCACGTCATCTCCGAGGAGCGCACCGGCCACCAGTGGCGACGCGTGCGCTACGCGTACATGGACTGCCGCCGCGAGGCTGCCCGCCGTGGTCTCGTCATCCGCGGCCCGCGCAAGATCTTCGACAGCTCGCTCGCCCACGTGGGCTTTCTCTGGGCGCGGCGCCACGGCGACCCGCGCCCGTATCACGACGCGGTGTTCGAGCGGTTCTGGCGGCGTGAGCTCGATCTCGAGAGCGTCGACGCGATCGAAGCCGCCCTCGAGTCGTCGGGGGTACCCGCCGGCGGCTTCCGCGACTTCCTCGCCGGCGACGGACGTGTGGAGCACGATCGCATCCGCGCCGACGCCGAGGCCCGCGGGGTCTTCGGCGTACCGAGCTACCTGATCGGCGACGAGCTCTTCTGGGGAAACGAGCGCATCGGCAGGGTACGCGAGCGGATCGAGGCGGCACTCGGCCGCGGCGCCCGATCGCCGTAGCGGCGCGCCTGCGCGCCGGCGCTACTCTTCCTCGTCGTCCTCGACGTCGTCATCGTCTTCGAGATCGTCGTCGTCATCGTCGTCGTCCGCGAGGCCGTCGTCGTCATCATCGTCGTCGTCTTCGAGGTCGTCGTCGTCATCGTCGTCGCCTTCTTCCTCGTCGACCTGGTCCGGATCTCCGGGCCGGAGATCCCAGCGCTCTCCATCGAGCTGCTCGCCTTCGCCATCCACGCGCATTCCGTCACCTCCTCCGCTCAGTGGTAGATCTCGGTCAGCTCGATGACTCCCATCTTCTTCATCATGGTGAACAGGTATCCCTTGATCTCCTTGACGCTCGTCATGCCGAGAACCGCCGCCGACATCTCCTGCGCGGTCGCGAAGTCGATCGAACGGATCAGCTTCTTGATCAGCGGGATCGAGAACGGCTCCATGCTGAGCTCGTTGATGCCGAAGCCGATGAGGATCGGCACGCACAGCGGATCCGACGCCATCTCGCCGCAGATCCCCACCCACTTCCCCTGGTCGCGGGCGGCACGGATCGCTTGCGCCACGGCGCGGATCACCGCGGGGTGGAGCGCCTCGTACAGAGGAGCGACCTTGCGGTTGTTGCGGTCGACGGCGAGGACGTACTGGATCAGGTCGTTCGTGCCGAGGCTGAAGAAGTCGACCTCGCGAATCAGCGCGTCCGCGATCGCCACCGCCGCCGGCACCTCGATCATGATGCCGACGGGGACCGACTCGTCGAACGGCTGTCCCTCGCGCCGGAGCTCCCGTTTCGCCTCGTCGATGATCTCCTTCGCCTGCCACACCTCCTCGAGGCTCGAGATCATCGGCAACAGGAGCTTGACCCGGCCGTACGCGCTGGCGCGCAGGATCGCCCGAAGCTGGACCTTGAAGAGGTCCGTCAGCTCGAGCGACACGCGAATCGACCGCCAGCCGAGGAACGGGTTCTCCTCCTTGGCGAACGGCAGGTAGCTCGGGTACTTGTCGGCCCCGAGGTCCAGCGTGCGGATCGTCACCGGCGTGTTCGACATCTCCTCGATCACCTTGCGGTAGAGCCGGATCTGCTCGTCCTCGTCCGGGAACTCTCCGTAGGTGAGGAACGGGAACTCCGTCCGGTAGAGGCCGACTCCCTCCGCGCCGTGTCGCTTCGCGAACGCGACGTCGCCGATGAGCCCGATGTTCGCGAGCACCGAGATCGAGTGGCCGTCCGGGCTCACCGCCAAGAGGTCGTGGAGGCTCTCGAGCTCGAGATTGAACGCGCGATAGTCGCGGTCGAGGCGCTCGTATTCGCGCACGATCTCTTCCGAGGGCGCGACGTAGACGATCCCGGAGTTGCCGTCGACCACCATCGCCTCGTTCTCCTTGACGGACTCGAGGAGATGCTGGATGCCGACCACCGTCGGGATCTCGAACGACTTCGCGAGAATCGAGGCGTGCGAGGTGACGCCGCCGGTGGCGAGCGCGATGCCGCGGAGCTTGTCGTGGTCGATCGTCGCCAAGTCGGAGAGCGTGAGCTCCTCGGCGACGAGCACCGCGTCGTCCTGGAAATCGCGCGCGTGGTCCTCGACACCGAGGAGGTTCTTCAGGATGCGGTTGCCGATGTCCTTCACGTCCGTCGCCCGCTCGCGCAGGTAGCGCTGCGTCATGCGGCTGAACGTCCCGACGTACTCGGTGATGGTCACCTGCAGCGCCGACTCGGCCGCGAGACCATCGTCGATCAGCTTCTTCAGACGGTCGAGGAACGTCCGATCCTCGAGCATCATGCGGTGGGTGTCGAAGATCGACGAGTCGACCTCCGGCATGCGCTCGCTCAGGCGTCCCTTCAAGTGCTCGACCTGATCGATCGACTCGCTGACGGCGTGCTCGATCCGCTGCCATTCCGCATGCGGGTCGTCGGAACGGAGCTGCTCGAGGTCGTCGAAGGACACCAGCGGCCGGAGCACGTGGGCGCGTCCCGTCCCGAAACCCGGCGACGCGCCGACCCCGACGAGACGGCGACTGCGCGAATCGGGGCGCGGCGGCGTCTCGACATCTCTCTGCTTCTCGTACTCCTGGAGGCGGAGGATCGCCTCCAGCATGCCCTTGCGGTATTCCTTGCGCTCCTTCTCCTTGAGCTCGATCGTCTCCGCCTGCCGCGCCTGGACGACGATGCTCGACACCTGCGTGGCGATCGTGCGCAGCAGGCGCACCTCGTCGGCGCCGAACCGGCGGCGGCGGAGCGTCTGCACCACGAGCACACCGAGCGGCTTCCGCTTGACCATCACCGGGACGCCGAGGAAGGAGTGGTAGCGCTCCTCGCCGGTCTCGGGGAAGTACTTGTACCGGGGGTGCGCCAGCGCATCGACGACCATCACCGGCTCGAGCTTCTGAAGGACGAGCCCGGTGAGGCCCTCGTCGAGGCCCATGTGGACCTTGCCGACGGAACCCTTGTTCAGGCCCTCCGTCGCCCACAGCGTGAGGCGACGGGCGCGAGGATCGTAGATGTAGAGCGAGCAGACCTCGGTCTGCACCCGCGCGCCCACGACTTGCACGATCTGCTCGAGAGAGCTCTGCAGATCGTGCGACTGGGAGATGATCTCCCCCACGTCCTCGAGGAGCGAGAGGCCCGATTCTCGGCGCCTTGGCCGCCGCTCGGGGCGGGCGGCGGCGTCGGGGCGAGCGGAACCATCCGGCTCCGGCCGAGGCACGTCGTCGACGCCTTGTCGTTCCGGTCGCTCCGCCAAGTCGGCAGATGATACCCCACCGCGTCCTCGCTTGAGAAGCCCGCAACGGACGGGTTTTTTCTCTTCCGAACGGCTCAGCGACCGCGCGCGTAGAACCGCGCGATGGCCGAGACCACCGCCTCGACCTGATCGTCGGAGATCTCCGGGAACATCGGCAGCGCGAGCACCTCGCCGGCGGCACGCTCCGCTTCCGGAAAGTCGCCGCGGCCACCTCCGAGCCCGGCGAAGCAAGGCTGAAGATGGAGCGGCACCGGGTAGTAGACCTGCGTCTCGATGCCGTCTTCGGCCAGCGCCGCGCGGAGCGCATCCCGCCGCTCGGCACGGATCACGTACTGGTGGAACACGTGACGCTCGCCGGCGGCATCGGGGATGCGGACGGGACGCTCAGCCAGTCCGAGGTCGCGGAAGAGGCGGGCGTAGAGAAGAGCGCGGTGGCGCCGGCGGGCGTTCCACTCCTCGAGCCGCGCGAGCTTCACGGAGAGCACCGCGGCCTGGAGGGCATCGAGCCGCGAGTTGATGCCGACCTGGTCGTGCTCGTAGCGCCGGGTGCTTCCGTGCGTCCGGAGCGAGCGCAGCGCCCGGGCGAGCTCCGGATCGTCGGTCACCGCCATGCCGCCATCGCCGGCGCCTCCGAGGTTCTTCGAGGGAAAGAACGAGTACGCGCCGATCTCGCCGAGCGTTCCCGCCATGCGGCGGCTGTCGTCTCGCGCGCCGATGGCCTGGCAGGCATCCTCCACGATGCGGGCTCCGGCGGCACGAGCGAGCTCGCGAAGCTTCGTCATTTCCGCGAGGAGGCCGAAGAGATGAACCGGCAGCAGGACCACCCGCCGCGCGAAAGCCGCCGTCCGTTCCAGGGCGTCCGCCACGCTCCGGGTCGACAGATCGAATCCGTCGGGCTCGATGTCCGCGAACTCGAGGCGCGCTCCCAGACGGACCGGTGCGCTCGCGGTGGCGAAGAAGCTGAAGGGAGTGGTGACGACGACGTCGCCCGGCCCGATCTCGAGCGCCATCAGCGCCAGTAGCAGCGCGTCGCTTCCGGAGGCGACGCCGATCGCGTGCTTCGCGCCGGTATACGCCTCCATCTCGCGCTCGAACCGCTCGACGCGCGGCCCGAGGACGAACTGCTGCTCCGCGAGAACCTCGCCGACGGCGCGCTCCACGTCCTCCCGGATCGTGCGGTACTGGGCACGCAAATCGAGCAGCGGAACCTTCACGCGGGGCCTGTAACCGAACGATCCGAGGGGTTCTTACCCCCCTCTCCCTTCCAGGAGGCGCGCTGCGAGCCGGCGAGCAGCATTTTGCGCCCCCGAGCATCCGCTTGCGAGGGCGAGGAGGGTTGGGGTGAGGGTATTTCCCGGATGGACCCCGAAGCGGAGCTTCGCAATCGAGGGAGATCACCCTCACCCGGCGCTCCGCGCCGGCCTCCGCCCTCGCAGGAAGAGCACGGGGGCGCAGGAAGCAGCTCACCAGTTCGCAGCGCGCCTCCAGGAAGGGAGAGGCGAAGAGAGGAAGCACAACCCAATTCGCTGT
>JAXDLK010000238.1:0-6553 GCA_034666665.1 Candidatus Binatota bacterium | reverse complement strand
CTGCGGGAACGGCCGGAACGTCCGACGGTTTGTCCGCACGCGCGATGTCGACAGGCGGAGCTGCTTCCGGTGGAACGCCCTCCGCGACCGACTCGCTCGTGGAGGACTTCCTGCGGTTGATCGTCGCCGCGCCGTAGATGGCGCCGACGCCGACGAGCGCGAGCGTCGTGTAGACCACCCACGGGTTGAGGAACGGCCGCACCGGGGAATAGGCCCTCGCCCGGGCCGCCTTGCTCGCCGCCTGCTTGGCAGCGTTGCTCTTCGGTGGCGCCGAGGGACTCGCCACGTACGGCTCGGCTTGCGGCTCGGTCTCGAGCAGGAACTCGCGCACGGCTTCCTCGCCGTCGAGCCCGAGGTAGCTCGCGTACTTCCGAACGTAGGGAGCGAGGTAGGCGGTGTCGGCGACCAGCGGGTATTCGCCTTCCTCGAACATCTTGAGGTAGCGCATCGCCACCCCCGAGTCGCGGCTCGCCGTCTCCGCCGACTTTCCCGCCGCCTTCCGCGCCGACTGCAGGCGCTGGCAGAGCCGGCCGACGTGTGGAGGCTTGGTCGCGCTCGCACGGGCCTTTCGGGAGCGGTCAGGACTCATCCGGGCCATGATTATCACATCACTTTGGCGTAGTCCGCAAAGCACTTCTGAGGGAATCACTCCCCCCCGACGGTGATGCTTTCGGCTCCGAGCGGCCGCCGCCGCTCGGTCCTCAGGAGCCCCTCAGGCGCGCCCTCCCCTGGTGAGCTTTTTCAGATCGAGGATCTCGTCGAGCGTTTCCGCGGCCAGCAGCCCCTCCTCGAGAATCACTTCGCGGATCGAGCGATTCCGCTCCACGGCCTTCTTGAAGACGCGCGACGCCGCATCGTACCCGATCACCGGCGCGACCGCGGTGACGAGCGACGCCGTCTTCTCGGCGTACTCGCGGCAGCGTTCGACGTTCGCCCGGATCCCGCGCACGCACTTGTCGGCCAGTACGCGTGCGGCGGCGGCGATGAGGTCGATCTCCTCCAGGAGGTCGTAGGCGATGACCGGCATCATCACGTTGAGCTCGAGATTGCCGTTCAGGCCGGCGGTCGCGATCGCGGCGTCGTAGCCGATCACCTGTGCGGCCACCATGTTCACGGCCTCGGCGATCACCGGATTCACCTTTCCCGGCATGATGCTCGATCCCGGCTGCGTCGCCGGCAGCTCGATCTCGTTCAGTCCCGTGCGCGCGCCCGAAGTGAGCAGCCGGAGATCGTTGGCGATCTTCATCAGGCCGACGGCGATCGTCCGGAGCGCGCCGGACGTCTCGACCGCGGCATCACGGTTCTGCATGGCCTCGAACGCGTTCGCCGCGCGGCGAAACTCGAGACCCGTCGTGCCGTTCAGGTCCGCGATCACGCGGTCGGCGAACTCGGGCGGTGCGTTCAGACCCGTGCCCACGGCCGTGCCGCCGATCGCCAGCTCCGCGAGGTGCGCGCGGCAGCTTCCGAGGCGCACGACGGCGTGCTCGATCACGCTCGCGTATCCCGAGAACTCCTGGCCGAGGGTGATCGGAACCGCGTCCTGGAGATGAGTTCGCCCCGCCTTGACGACGTCGGCGAACTCCGCCGCCTTCGCGCCGAACGCCTCGGCGAGTGCCCGGAGCGCCGGAAGGCACTCGCGCTCGACGCCTTCGAGCGCCGCCACGTGGATCGCGGTCGGAAACACGTCGTTGGTGGACTGCCCCATGTTCACGTGATCGTTCGGGTGGACCAGAGATTTCTCCCCGCGAGTCCCGCCGAGGATCTCGGCCGCGCGCGCCGCGATCACCTCGTTCGCGTTCATGTTCGTCGAGGTGCCGGAACCGGTCTGGAAGACGTCGACGACGAACTCGGCGTCGAAGCGTCCCTCGGCCACTTCCTCGGCTGCGCGGGCGATGGCGTCCGCCTTCTCGGGCGCGAGCAGACCGAGGTCGCGATTCGCGCGCGCGGCGGCGGCCTTGATGGATCCGAGCGCGCGCAGGAAACGGCGCGGGAACCGCAGGCGGGAGATGGGGAAGTTCTCGATCGCGCGCGCGGTCTGAGCGCCGTAGTAGGCGTCGCGCGGCACCTCCATCTCCCCCATGCTGTCGCGTTCGATCCGGGTCGCGGTCATGGCACGTCCTTTCAATCCGCGCCGTAGCGGATGACCGAGTGGACGGGTGCCGGCTCCAGCCGCTGGCGCCCGTGCAGGAACGCGAGCTCGATCACGAAGGCACACGCCACGACCTCGGCACCGAGCCGGCGCGCGAGCTCGACGGCGGCGGCCGCGGTACCGCCGGTCGCGAGCAGGTCGTCGACGATCAACACGCGAGCGCCGTCGCGGAACGCGTCGCGATGGATCTGCAGGGCATCGGTGCCGTATTCGAGCGCGTAGCGCGCCTCGAAGAATGCGGCCGGAAGCTTGCCCGGCTTGCGGGCGATCGCGAACCCGGCACCGAGGTGGTACGCGACCGCGGCGCCGATGATGAAGCCGCGCGACTCGATACCGAGCACGACGTCGACTCGGGTGGAGAACGGCCGCGCCACGCGTTCGACGGTCTCTCGAAACGCCGCTGCGTCGAGCAGCAGCGGAGTGATGTCCTTGAAGACGATCCCCGGGCGGGGAAAGTCGGGAACGTCGCGGATCAGCTCCTCGGGCCTCATCGTGTCCGACGGAGTCGCTATCGCCGCGGCAGATAGGGGATCGGATTCGTCGCGGCGTTGCGGTAGCGGATCTCGAAATGGAGGTTCGGGCCGGTCGCGCGCCCGCTTTCGCCGACGCGTGCGACGAGCGCCCCCTGCGCCAGCGTGTCCCCCTCGGAGACCTCGTTCTTCACGTTGTGCGCGTACACGGTCGTCCAGTCGGCCCCGTGGCTGACGATGACCACGTTCCCATAGCCGCGCAGGGAATCACTGTAAACCACGCGCCCCGCGGACGAGGCGTAGACGGGCGTGCCGACGGGTGCCGCGAGATCGATGCCGTCGTGGAACGCGCCGTTGCGGGGACCGAAGAGCGACACCAGGGTGCCCTCCCGCAAGGGCCACAGGAAGCGGCCGTCGCCCGGTGCCGGTCTCTCGCGCGGGGACAGCTCGACCGTTCGCGGAGTGATCAGCGTCACCGGCAGCACGCGCGTCGCTCCGGGAATGAAGACCTTCTGTCCGACCTCGATGCGCGACGGGTCGTCGATGCCGTTCACGCGAGCGAGCTCGCGATAGTCGACGCCGTACGCCTTGCCGATGCGGAAGAGGTTCTCCCCCGGGGAAACCGGGTGCTCGATGCCTCTCCGCGACGCCGAGCACGCGGCGAGAAACAGCACGAGGAGGCCGAGAGCACGCGGCGCCGCGCTCCCGCGGCTACTTCTCCCATCCATGGCGGCCGATCAGCTTCACGAACCGGCACTCGCCGAGCGTTTCCTTCTCGAGCGCCTCGGTCTTGCGGAGCCGTACGAGCGTCTGTGTCTGCTCGTCGCCCATCGGCAGCACGAGCCGACCTCCGCTCTTCAATTGATCCGTCAGCGGACGCGGTGCCTGCGGCGCACCGGCGGTGACCACGATCGCGTCGAACGGCGCGTGCTCGTTCCAGCCGATCGTGCCGTCGCCCGTCTGGACGAGCACGTTGTAGTAGCCGAGCGACTCGAGCAGGCGGCGCGCCCGCTGCGCGAACGCGGGGATGCGCTCGATGGAAAACACGGTCTCCGCCAGCTCCGCGAGCACCGCCGTCTGGTATCCGCAGCCGGTGCCGATCTCGAGCACGCGGTCCTGCGGCCGGAGCTCGAGCGCCTCGCTCATCGCGGCCACCATGTAGGGCTGCGAGATCGTCTGCTTCTCCCCGATCGGGAGCGCCTTGTCCTGATACGCGTGGTCGCGTAGCGCCTCGTCGACGAACAGATGGCGCGGCACCTTGCTCATGGCCGCGAGCACCCGAGGATCTCGGACGCCGCGCGCGCGGATCTGCTCCTCGACCATGCGCAGCTGAGCGCGCTCGTAGCTCACGGCCAGGCGAGTTCCATCCGCGACAGCGCCTCGAGACAGCCGTAGTTCGTCAGGTCGAGGTGAATCGGCGTGATCGAGATCCTGCCCTCGGCGATCGCCGCGAAATCCGTCCCTTCCTCGGCAGCCATCTCGATCTCTCCGCCGCCGATCCAGTAGACCTTCCGGCCACGGGGATCGACGTTCTCGGCGATCGCATCGCTGTAGCGCCTGCGACCGAGACGCGTCACGGCGAAGCCGCGAAGCGCCTCGACCGGAAGCGGTGGTACGTTCACGTTGAGCAGCGTCTCGGCCGGGAGACCGTGAGCGAAGACGTACGCCGCCAAGGTGCGGGCGAACGCGGCGGCGGCATCGAATCGGAAGTCGCTTCGCGCCGCGAGGGACACGGCGAGCGATGGGATGCCGAGGAGGATGCCTTCCATTGCCGCCGAGACCGTTCCCGAGTACGTGACGTCGTCTCCGAGGTTCGATCCCTTGTTGATCCCCGACACCACGGCGCGCGGCCGCTCGTCGAGGATCCCGTTCACCGCGAGGTTCACGCAGTCGGTCGGCGTGCCGTCGACCGCGTACCAGCCGGGTCGGATCTCGTCGACACGCAGCGGCCGATCGAGCGTCAGGGAGTGGCTCGCCGCGCTTCGCTCTCGGTCGGGCGCCACGACGACGACGCGATCGATGTCGCTCAAGGCCTCCGTGAGCGCGCGCAGCCCGTCCGAATGGATGCCGTCGTCGTTCGAGACCAGAATCATGCGGGAGGGGCGCTCGTACGTAGTAACGCATCGATCCCGCGCAGACAAGATTGCTACCGGGCGTGGTGCTTCCGCGCTCCATCGGGGCGCGCTATCCTCGGTTCATGCGACGTCTCGTACTCTGCCTGGTGTTCATCTCGTCCGTCGCGTGCGCTCAAGACAAGAAGCAAGCGTGGCGCGAAAGCGGTCAGTCTTGGAAGGAGAGCGGCAAGCAATTCCTGAGGGCGCTCGGCAACTCCATCAAGGGCGAGCCCGAGAAGGAGGAGTGGAAGGAGGTCGGCACGGACGCGGGCGATGCCGGCAAGGACACCGCCGAGGCGATCGGGACCAGCATTCAGCCGTCGCGTGACGGCGGCGGCCACTCGTCCGCCGACGCGGGTCCGCAACCCCCGGAAGACGCGAGTCAGCCCACGCCCGAGCCACGGTAACGCTCCCCGCGGCGATCAGCGCCGTGTCCGGCGGCTCAGCCAATCGCGAACCTTCGGGAAGACCTCGTCCGGCGCATCGCGTCCGAAGATCAGGTCGATGTGGCCGTAGTCGGTCGAGAAGCCGCTTCGTTCGCCGAACTCGATGAACGTCCGGTCCCGGGAGGATACCTCGTCCACCCCGAGCCGTACCGACGACGGCGGCGCCAGCCGGTCGTCGGCGCCGGCGGCCGCGAGCAGCGGCGTCTCGATCCGCCCGAGCTCCGCGCGGTAATCGACCGACCTGTCCTCCGAGCAGAAGACCTGCTCCGAGGACCACATCGCGAGCTGCCGGAGCTTCGCCCAGGGCACGTCGTGGAGCGTGGCGCGCAACACGCTCCGTGCCAGACGCCGATCGACGTTGAGCGGGTTCATGCCGATCCGGATGAAGCGCGTGAAGCCGAGCGCGTTCCACAGCGCGCCGACGACCACCCGCTGAGGAACCGCAGGGAGCGGAAACGGCAGGCCGACCAGCGCACGGCCGAAGCGCCGTATCAGCTCGCGGGGCACGGCGGGGTAGACGACCGGCGACGCGATCGTGACCAGCGCGGCGACGGCCTCCCGGCCGAGCGGCGACGTGCCGAGAAAGGCATACATCGCCGAGCCGCCCATGCTGTGCCCGACCCAAGCGATCCGCCGCCGTCCGGTCGCGCGGCGGACCGCATCGATCGCGCTCGGCAGGTCGTAGCGGACGAAGTCGTCGAACGTCCAACGCCAGCGCCCACGGCCGCCGTCGACGGGACGGCTCGCGCCGCGGCCGCGGAGATCGAGCGTCCAGGCATCGAATCCCGATCGTGCGAGGTAGCGTGCCAGCGAGTGACGCTCGTCGTAGTCGAGGAAGAGAGCGCTGCAACCATAGCCGGGGCAGAGGATCACCGGCAGGTGGGAATCGCCGCCCGCGTAGCGCCGGAGCGCCAGGTCCCAGCCGTCCGCGGTCCGGGCGAAATGCGTCTCACCCGGTCGCCCGAGCTCCACCTCCGCTCGCTCGTGCGGCCGGGGCATTCGCCGCGACCGTATCACGGCGCGGACGTTCCGGGTGAGCGTGAGTCGTCCGCTGCGTAGCGACGGCCAGAGGAGGCAGCTACGCTCCTCACCGTAGGCGTCGAGGATCACCTCTCCCGGCGGCCGCAACTCCGGTCTATAATCGCACCTCGGGCGTTCGACGGATCATCGAAGAGGCGTTCATGAATCGCAGGCGGGATCTTTGGCGCGTTCTCACGGCCGTGGTCGTCACCTTCGCGGCGACCGAATGGCTGCACCTCCGCCTCGGCGACCCGACGATCTTCAGTCTTTCGCGACCGGCCACGACTCAGGTGATCACCGACCCGGCCGACGACTACCAACTGGTCACGCCTTCGGAGTTCCACACGTACCTGC
>JAXDLK010000237.1:0-10959 GCA_034666665.1 Candidatus Binatota bacterium | reverse complement strand
GAGGAGGTGGCACGCGCGCGACGGAAGCTCCGCTACCGGTATGCGCGCTTGACGGAGGCGAAGCTCGATCGGGCCGCGTCGCATGCTTCCTCCGTCCTCTACGGCGCGCCACCGCTCGCCCAGGCGGAGGCGCTCGTACGCACGCTCCGCCGCGCCGACATCGAATCCGCATGGCGCGCGACCCTCGCGGGACCGCGGCTGACGGGCGTGCTCACCGGCTGAGGCCGAGGCCCTCGGTTGCAGCAGTCCGCTTTCAGAAGCTAAAGATCCGGCGGCATGGGTCTGCGCATCGTTCTCGTCGGGCAGGCCGCGTTCGGAGAGAAGACGCTCGAACGATTGGCGGCCCGGCACGAGATCGTGGCGGTCTACGCGCCGCCGGACTCGCCGAAGGGTCGGGTCGACCCGCTCGCGGCAGCCGCGCGTTCGCGCGGAATCCCCCTCCAACAGCCGAGATCCATGAAGACCGACGACGTGTACGACGCGTTCCGCGGTCACGACGCGGACCTCGGGGTGCTTGCCTACGTGACGGTGATCGTTCCCGAGCGGCTGATCGTCCTGCCGCGTCAGGGCACGATCTGCTTCCATCCCTCGCTGCTTCCGCGGTATCGCGGCGGCAGCGCGATCAACTGGCAGATCATCCGCGGCGAGACGGAAGGGGGGCTCACCGTCTTCTGGACGGACGCCGGAATCGACAGGGGGCCGATCCTGCTGCAGAAGCCGGTCGCGATCGGTCCCTACGACACCGCCGCCTCGTTCTACTACGACAAGATCTTCTCGCTCGGTGTCGATGCCATGGACGAGGCGGTGGCGGCGATCGCCGATGGTTCGGCGCCCCGGATCCCCCAGGACGAGACGCAGGCGAGCTACGACCCTCTCTGTCGCGACGAGCACGTCGGCATCGACTGGAGCCGTTCCGCGCGCGCGGTCTACGATCTCGTACGCGGTGCCGATCCCCAGCCGGGCGCATGGGCGATGCTCGACGGCCAGAGAATGCGGCTCTACGATGCACGGCTCGAGGAGGGCCTCGACGGCCGGCCGGGTGAGATCGTCGGGATCGGCGCGGCCGGAGCACGCATCGCGCTTCCCGACGGGATCTTGCGGATCGGACGCGTCCGCGTCGGCGAATCGCCTGACAAGGTGTCGCCGGACGAGCTCTGCCGGGCCGGCACGCTGATGCCGGGAACCGTGCTCGCCTCCGCGTCGCCGTCCTAGTGCTCGATGAAGGAGGGGCTGAAAGCGGCGATCCAGCGCGCCTTCGACGAGAGCGTGTCGGCGAAGACGCGGTTTCTGCGCGACGGCGCGGCCGAGCTCGAGCGTGTCATCGCGCTGGTGGCTGCTCGGCTGGTCGCGGGCAGCAAGCTTCTCCTGTTCGGCAACGGCGGCAGCGCGGCGGACGCCCAGCACCTCGCCGCCGAATTCGTGAACCGCTTCGCCATGGAGCGGCCGCCGCTGCCGGCGATCGCGCTCACCACGGACACTTCGGTGCTGACCAGCATCGGCAACGATTACGGGTACGCGGAAGTGTTCGCCAAGCAGGTGAAGGCGCTCGGCCGGGAAGGAGACGTCGCGTTCGCGATCACCACGAGCGGCAACTCGCCGAGCGTGCTGCGGGCGGTCGACGTCTGCCGGCGCCGCAAGATCCACACGGTCGGCCTCACGGGCGGCGACGCCGGCAAGCTCGCTGGCAAGGTCGATCACCTGCTGTCGGTATCCGCCACGAAGACGGTGGCGCGGATCCAGGAGACCCACATCCTGATCGGGCACGTGATCTGCGAGATGGTGGACGTGCAGATCTTCGGCGGCGGTGAAGGAAAACGCGGGCCCTGAAGTGAGCCGGCGCGAGATCGATCTGTCGCGGGTGCGGACGTACCCGCTCGCCGGGCGTCCGAGCAAGGTGGGCGTCGCGTCGTTCGGTCGGCCGGTGTCCGCCGGCGCCTCGCTCGCCGAGTGGCTCGACTGCTTGCCCGACGTCCTCGGCGCCCGCGATCTGCGCGACGCGGCCCGCGAGCTCGCCCGGCGCCGCCGGGCCGGCCGGCCGATCGTTCTCGGCATGGGCGCCCACCCGCTGAAGGTCGGGCTCTCGCCGCTGATCGTCGATCTCCTCGAGCGCGGCGTCGTCTCGGCGGTCGCGATGAACGGCGCCGGGATCGTGCACGATTTCGAGATCGCGCTCGCCGGCGCGACGTCGGAGGACGTGGCGGAGCAACTCGCCGATGGCAGCTTCGGCATGTCCGAGGAGACCGGCCGCTTTCTCAACGAGGCCGCGGTCGAGGGTGCCCGGCGCGGCATCGGACTCGGACAATCGGTCGGTGAGAAGATCCTCGCCGCCGGGCTGCCGCACGCATCGCGCAGCGTTCTCGCTGCCGGCGCACGGCTCGGGCTGCCGATCACCGTTCACGTGGCGATCGGCACCGACGTCGTGCACATGCACCCGACCGCGGACGGCGCGGCGATCGGCGAGACCAGCCTGCGTGACTTCCGTATCCTCGCGGACGTCGTCTGCGGGCTCGACGGCGGTGCGTTTGTCAATCTCGGGTCGGCCGTGATCATTCCGGAGGTGTTTCTCAAGGTGCTGAATCTGGCGCGAAACCTCGGTAACGACGTGTGCGATCTGCTCACTCTCGACCTCGACTTTCAGCGCCAGTACCGGCCGCTCACCAACGTGGTCGCACGGCCGACGCTGCGTGGCGGACGCGGCATCCACCTGACGGGACAGCACGAGATCCTCTTCCCGCTGCTGTGCGCGGCGCTTCGCGTCGCGATGGAGGCGCCATGAGCGCGCCGCGGCGTACGGTCGAGCCGCACCGGGCGGAGGCCGATCCCGTGGTCAGTCTCCTCACCGATTTCGGCGAGCGCGATGGCTTCGTCGGGGTGATTCGCGCGGTGATTCTCGGGATCTGCCCGCGAGCTCGGCTCGTCGATCTCACGCACGAGGTCCGTCCACAGGACGTCGTCGGCGGGGCGCTCGTACTCGAGAATGCGGTCGAGTACTTCCCGCCCGGCACGGTGCACCTCGCCGTCGTCGATCCGGGTGTCGGCGGAGCGCGGCGGCCGATCGTGATCGAGACCGAACGGTTCCTCCTGGTCGGGCCGGACAACGGGCTTCTCAGCCTCGCCGCCGAGCGCTCGCCGCGACGGCGCGTCGTGCACCTCGATCGGTCGAGCTGGTTCCGCGAATCGGGCTCGCGCACGTTCCACGGGCGGGACGTGTTCGCGCCGGTGGCGGGTCACCTTGCTGCCGGCACTCCGGCCGCCGAGCTCGGCAGCGAGATCGAAGAATACGAGCACGTCGTGCTGCCGGTGCCGCGATCGATCGACGGTGCCGTCGAAGGACAGGTGATCCACGTCGATCGTTTCGGCAATCTGATCTCGAACCTGCGGCAGGAAGACTTGGCCGCCTTCCGCGATTCGGAGCTTTCCGTTAGCATTGCCGGCGTGCGGATCCGCGGCATCGTCACGCACTACGCGGCCGTTCGCGAGGGCGGTACGCTGGCGCTCTGGAACAGCTGGGGTCGGCTCGAGATCGCGGTACGCAACGGCTCGGCCGCGCGCCATCTGCGCGCCCACCCGGGCGATCGCGTGGAGGTCCGGCGGGCGAGCGGCTCATGAGGATCGACGGAAGCCGGGCGTCATCTTCGCTCGGCTTCGAGCCGGAAGCGCCGCCGGTGGCGGAGCGCCGCCGCGTACCGGTCGTCAACCTCGTGCTGTTCGCGGCCACGCTCGTCACGACCACGATCGCCGGTGCGCTGAACGCGAACGTTCCGGCAAACCGGCTGCTCGTCGAGTGGCGGGCGGGGCTGCCGTTCTCGCTCTCGCTGATGGGCATCCTTCTCGCTCACGAGATGGGGCACTACCTGATGGCGAAGCGCCACCGCGTGCCGGCGACGCTGCCGTTCTTCCTGCCGGGGCCGCCGCTCTTGATCGGAACCTTCGGCGCCTTCATCCGCATGAAGGCCTCGCCACGCGATCGGCGCGCCTTGTTCGACATCGGCGCGGCCGGTCCCTGGGCGGGATTCGTCGTCGCGCTGCCGATCACGATCGCAGGTCTGGCGTGGTCGCGAGTCGAGCCGATCCCTCCCGAGCTCGGCGGTTTCTATTTCGGTGACTCGCTGCTCTTCAAGGCACTTTCGGCGCTGATCGTCGGGCGGATCCCGTACGGCTTCGACGTCGTGCTCCATCCCGTCGCGATGGCGGGCTGGTTCGGACTGTTCGTCACGGCGCTCAACCTTCTGCCCGTCGGCCAGCTGGATGGCGGGCACGTGATCTACTCCATGTTCGGCCGGCGTCATCGCGTGATCGCGCGCACGTTCCTGGTGACGATCCTCGCGCTCGGTTTCCTCGGATGGGCCGGCTGGTTCGTGTGGGCCGTGCTGGTGACGTTCGCGGGCATCGACCATCCCCCGACGCTCGACCGGGCGACGCAGCTCGATCCGACGCGGGCGACCGCGGCCTGGGCGACTCTCGCTCTCTTCGTGCTGACGCTCGTGCCGGTGCCGATCACGGCCCTCGAAGGCGGCGTCGGCCCGACCCGTGGTGAGCTGGTGCCGGTGAGCTACCCCACGGCCCCGCGAGCGAACCCATGAACGAGCGTCTTTCCTGGGATCAGTACTTCCTGATGATCACCCGCCAGGTGGCGGAGCGCTCTACCTGCAACCGCGCGAAGGTCGGCGCCGTGATCGTTCGCGACAAGAACATTCTCGCCACCGGCTACAACGGAGCACCGGCGGGGCTGCCGCACTGTACCGACGTCGGCTGTCTCGTCTATGAGTCGCGGACGCCGAACGGCGACATCGAGGAGAATTGTTTCCGCACGATCCACGCGGAGATCAACGCGATCGCGCAGGCGGCGAAGAACGGCGCGACGATTCGGGATGCGGACGTCTACATCACGCACACGCCGTGCATCCATTGCCTGAAGGTGCTGATCAACACGGGGATCCAGCGTGTGTGTTTCGAGAAGCCGTACAAGATGCACACGCTCGACGAGATCCTGCGGCACGCGAGCGTGACGCTGTTGCAAGTCGCGTTGCCGGAGGCGCGATGAGGGATCAGCCGGGCGTGGGCGCGGGCGTCGCTGCGGCGGCCGGCGCGGTCGCGGTGCGCGAATCGTAACGACCGAACTCGGCGCGCGCGACGATCACGATCAGACCGACGGTGGCGATCACCACGAGCAGATCGATCAGTCCGAAGCCGGCGCCTCCTGCGACGCTTCCCTGCGATCGATCCATGCTCCCTCCCGGCGGCGCGGCGCACTGTAGGGAAAGTCCGGCGGCGTGGCAACGCTCGAGCCGGTGCGCGACGGGCACTCGGTGACCTGGACGGTCGAGCGCTGGAGCGACGTCCGCGGACTCGAGCACGGCTTCGGCGGCCGTGTGGGCCCGGTGCCGGCGGATGTGGTCACGCTCCGACAGGTACATGGCACCACGGTTCTGGACGTGCGCGACGTGGTGGATAAACCGCCGGGCGACGGATTGGTGACCGGCAGTGCGGAGCATATGGTCGGCGTCTGGACCGCGGACTGCGTTCCCGTGCTGCTGGTGGCGCCGACCGCTCGCGTCGCCGCTGCCGTGCATTCCGGGTGGCGCGGCAGCGCCGCGGGCGTCGTCGAAGCGGCGATCGCGCTCCTCGAGTCGCGCTGGGACGTGCGGTCGTGCGAGGTCGCGGCCGCGCTCGGTCCGGCGATCGGCGGCTGCTGCTACGAGGTCGGCGAGGACGTGCGCGACGCCCTTTTCGTGCGCGCGGGCGGGCTCGCGATGCGGTGCTTCGACGAACGTGGCGGGACGCTGCGGCTCGATCTCCGTCGCTTTCTCGAGGGCCGCCTCCGCGAGCTCGGTGTCACCGATGTGGAGATCGTCGGGCCGTGTACCGCCTGCCGGAGCGACGTTCTTCATTCCTACCGTAAGGAGAAGAGCGCGGGGCGGCAGCTCAGCTGGATCGGCTTTCGCGAATGATCGGTTCCGGCGCGACGCCGAGATACTTCTGCGGGTGCTGCAAGAGGTCGCAGAAGACGGTCGACATGCGGCCCGCGAGCGCTCCGTCCATCAGACGGTGATCGAAGGTGGCGCCCACGATCAGCACGGGCCGCGCCACCACGTCGTCACCGATCACCACCGGCCGCGGCTGCACGGTGCCGACGAGGAGGACGATCGGGCAGTGGCTGAACGGCACCAGCGGGGCGAGCGCCGAGTCGATGCCGAAGGTGCCGATGTTCGATACCATCACGCTGCCGAAGGGGTCCGTCGATAGTCCGAAGCGACTGAGGTCGAGGCCGAGACCGTAGGTCGCGAGCTCCGTCGCCTTCATCACCGGCCCGAGGAGCCAGTTCGGCAGGCGATCCATCGAGCGCTTCGTTGTCTCGATCTCGGGGTCGCGATGGGCTCGGACGCGCTCCGCCCGGGCCGCCACCTCGGAGGCGATCTCGAGGAGCGTCTTCTCGTCCGCCCGGGAGATCTTCACGCCGCCGAGATCGTCACCGCCTTCGGAGACCACCTGCACGAAAACGTCGACGGATTCGCGTGCATAAATCCACCGCCGGCGAATGATCGCGTTCGCGTTGGGATTGCGGCGGAGAGCCTCGGCGATCGCCTTGACCACCAGGTGCGTGAACGTCACGCGCACTCCGCTGTCGCGCCGCAGGGTGTCGAGGAACGGCACGGCCTCGCTGACGTCGATCGAGAGCGTGCTGTAGACCGTCGGGTCGGACGGTGCACCCCACGCGTGCAACGCGAGCTTCCGCCACGTCGAGAGGTGCGGCACCCGCCGCCACGGAGGACTCACGACTGGTCGCTCTCCTGCGAAGCCCCCTCGAAGTCAACCGTCGATGCGGTCCGGCGGTGGAGACGGCGCGGCGATGCGATTGTGGACGGGGACCGCGGCTGCTAGGTTCGAATCGTCGGGTCGGCTCGAACAAGGAGACGAGAGATGAGGTCCGCGATTGCCGCGCTGGTGCTGATCTCGTGGATGGCGTTGAGCGGGACCGCAATGGCGGTCCGGGACGAGTACGACGACAGCCAGTCCCACCCGTTCCGCGTCCTCGCGTACATCCTTCATCCCGTGGGCTACGCGCTCGAATGGGCGATCTTCCGGCCGCTCCATTACGCGGTTTCGGCGACGCCGGAGACCGAAGAGGTGTTCGGGCACACGGCGCACGGCTCGGACGAAGTGCTCATCGGCACCACGGCGCCGCCGCCGAACCATCCCTGAAGCCGGAGAACGCTCCGGCATCGCCCGCCCTCAGCGCGTGTAGGTGCGGCTCGCCTGACTGACCTTGAACTCGCCGGCCTGGGTCGACGAGCCGTCGGCCTTCTCGGCCGTCCATCCCGCCGGCGGGTCCGGCAGAGCGGCGACCAGTTTCTTGAAGTGCACCACTCCGGCCGCTTCTTCCGACTTCAGCCCGGCGAGCCGCTTCGGATCCACGCGCTTCAGCCATGCGGCGAGCTCCTCCGGCGGTAGACCGTCGATCCGCACCTCGACCGTCAGTCGTCCATCGACCAGCGCCGTCGCCGAACCTGACTTGCTCTCGTTCTGGTATTCCTCGCGTACGGGAGCTCCGTCGAGCTTGTAGCCCTTCTGGTAGCCTTCCGTGGACTCGGTCTGAAACTGGATGGCGGCCTCGAACGCCGCGGCCATCCCGGGGTTCGCGGACGTGTCGGTGATCGTGATCGTCACCTGCTTCGTCACGTCCGGCCCATCGGGGGCGTCCTCGGCAGACGCGAGGACGCAAGCTGCGAGGACGGCGGCGATTGCGAGCGAGATTGCCTTCATTCGTGGCTCCTTGGAAACGGGCTTCGGTTGATCGCGTAATCCTGGTCGAGTCACACCCGCTCGAGGCGGGCGACGTGCGCGAGCAACTTGCGAACGCCGAGACGCTCGAACGCGACCGTCACCTTCTCCGACTCGCCGCTGCCCTCCGTTGCCCGCACGACCCCTACGCCGAACGTCGGGTGGCTCACGCGGCTGCCGACTCGATACACAGACCGAGCCGTCGGTGCGACTGGTGAACTGGCTCGGGCGACGACGGGGCGCGGGGATGCGCGGCGCCGTCGCTCCCAGTCGGGTAGCTGTGATTCGGAGTAGTCGATCGTCGGCTCGCCGGGGAAACGTTCGTTCTCGTCGCCGCGAACCTCGAGGAGCGAGGCGGGGATCTCCGCGAGGAAGCGGGAAGGGCGGTTCTGCTGGTCGGTTCCGAAAATCCGCCGCCGGCGGGCACGGATCAGATACAGCCGCCGCCGCGCCCGCGTCATGCCGACGTAGCAGAGCCTGCGCTCTTCCTCGATGGCTCCCGGCTCGGCCAGCGAGCGACGGTGAGGGAACAGCCCCTCTTCCATGCCGAGGAGGAAGACCACGGCAAACTCGAGGCCCTTCGAGGTGTGCAGCGTCATCAACGTCACGCGCCCGCGGGCATCCGGAGCGAGGTCCGCATCGGAGACCAACGCTGCCCGTTCGAGGAACTCGACGAGCGACAGGCCCTCCGAATCCGCCTCGCGGGCGACGTCGAGCAGCTCGCGCAGGTTCTCGAGGCGGGACTCCGCGTCGGACGTTCGCTCCGCACGCAGGGCGTCGGCGATGCCGGTCGCGGCGAGCACCTCGCGGGCGAGGCCCTCGATGCCGCCCTCGCATGCGCGCAGCGCGTCCAGCGTGCGCGCGAAGCCGAGCACCTTGTCGCGTACCGCCGGCGTCAGGCCGGTCGGGGGCGAAGCGATCGCCGCGGAGAGTGGCTGTCGGGCGGCGGTCGCCGCGTCGGACAGCTTCGTCACCGTCGCCGGGCCGATCCCGCGCGCGGGAACGTTGACGATGCGCTTGAGGCTCCAATCGTCCACGGGATTGGCGATGACTCGGAGGTACGCGAGAACGTCCTTCACCTCCTTCCGCTCGTAGAAGCGGACGCCGCCGACGAGCGCGTAGGGGAAGCCGCGACGGAGGAACTCCTCCTCGAGCACACGGGATTGTGCGTTCGTCCGGTAGAAGACGACGAGATCCCCGAAGGTGTGCTCGCCGGAGAGCCGCGCGATCTCCTCGGCGACGAAGCGTGCTTCGGAGCGCTCGTCGTCGGCGACGACGAGGACCGGAGCCGGGCCCTGCTCGTTCTCGGTCCACAGTGTCTTGCCCTTGCGCTCGCGGTTGTTGCGAATGACCGCGTCTGCGGCCGCGAGAATGCTCCTCGTCGAGCGATAGTTCTGCTCGAGGCGGAGAACGACGGCGTCGGGGAAGTCGTTCTCGAAATCGAGGATGTTGCGGATGTCGGCCCCGCGCCAGCGATAGATCGACTGGTCCTCGTCGCCGACGGCCACGAGGTTTCGGTGGCGCTCGCAGAGGCTCCGCAGCAGCAGGTACTGTGCGCGGCAGGTGTCCTGATACTCGTCGACGAGCACGTGTTCGAGCGTCTCTTGGTAGCGCGCGCGCACGTGCGGCACGCGCTCGAGGAGCGCGAGCGCCAGCAGCAGGAGATCGCCGAAGTCGAGCGCGTTCTGCCGCCGCAGTGCTTCTTGGTAGGCGCCGTATGCACGCGCCGCGGCGATGTCGAGCGGGTCGTCGGACGTCGCCAGCGAGCGTGCATCGCGCGCGTCGTTCTTGGCCTGATCGACGCGTGCGGCGAGCAGCGCCGCCGGAGGATCGAGCGCGAGCGGCGCGATCGCGGCCTCGAAGAAAGCGCGTTGATCGTCGGCGTCGTAGATCGCGAACGAACGGTCGTACCCGAGCCCGAGCTCGGAAATGTGGCGGCGCAGCAGGCCGGCGCAGATGGAATGGAAGGTGCCGACCCGCAAGCCGCCCGTCGCACCGGCGAGTAACCGATCGACGCGCAGCCGGAGCTCGCCGGCGGCCTTGTTCGTGAACGTCACGGCCAGGACGCGGTCGGCCCGCGTCGTGCCCGTGTCGACGAGATGGGCGATCCGGTGCGTGAGCACCCGGGTCTTGCCGCTCCCGGCGCCCGCGAGCACCAGGAGCGGCCCCGTGCCGTGCTCGACAGCGCGGCGCTGCTCGGGATTCAGTCCGCCGAGGAACCGCACCGCTTGGCCGACGCGCGACCCTTCGCCCGGCGGAAGATGTTCGGAAACCGCGCGCGAAGCGCGCTCAGCCTGCGGCGGGGCGCTCCGGCTCGGCGCCCGGGACGGCGACGACCCGTCCGGCCGTGACGATCGCCCGCTGCCTCCATTCCTGGAGGCCGCGGCGGATGTAGTCGGCGTTCAGGTCGAGCGTCTGGCAGATGTTCTCGTAGGAGAACACCCACGAGTTGTCGGAAGAGAAAATCCATTCTTCGGCTTCCGCGAAGAATTCGCGGCCGCGCGGTTCCCGTGCGAACGCATACTTCTGGTAACAGTCGATCGCATCCTCGAGTACGGCGAGCATCAGCCGCTTCTCGCCGCGAATCGCCGAGCCGCGACCGCGGAAGTGCGCGAAAAACTGGGATGGTAGGAGTGTGTCCGGTTCGAACAAACTCACCGCCGATTGACGCATTCAGATCCTCCTCCTGTCCGGTTTACGCACCCCACCCCTGGCGATGGGAGATGCAGAAATGCCCTGGGGACCTCCCACCGGCCGCGGCAACCATACGAAAGCGGTCGGTGGAGCGCCAATGAAAAACTCTTGTTCCCACAATAAGGGCGACTAATTTCTTGCGCGTAAGCCGTGCCGCCGTCCGTCGTGAACGGTACGCCGGCGGCCACCTCAGGTTCCCGAAACGGGTGGCGAATATGGCGTTACCGAATGTGGCGTCGGGTCGGCCGTCGGCGCAGCCGGCGGTACGCTGCCGGCCGGAGCACCGGCGTCGGGAGCGCCTGACGGGGGAGGAGGTGACGGTGGTGGCGGCGGCGGGGGCGGCGGGCTCGGCTGAGTTGGCTTTGGCGGCGGCGCCGGGGGTGGTGGCTCCGCGGCAGCGGTCGGCTTCGCAGACTGCGGCTTCTTCTCGGAGTCGGCGGATTGCTGCCCTTCTCCGGCCGTAGCGCCCGAAACCGACTTCTC
>JAXDLK010000236.1:0-2694 GCA_034666665.1 Candidatus Binatota bacterium | reverse complement strand
GAGGTTCTCCCAGGTGACCACGAAGCTGCCGTCCGCGCTCATTCCCACGGCGGGATGCGTCTGACTCCCGGTGGTGACCGAGCTCAGCACGAACTCGTCACCGAGCGCCGCACCGGCGGAGGAAAACCGCTGACCGACGACGCCGGGCGGCTCCGGGTCGCCCGGGACGCCGTTCTGCACTTCCCAGACGACGACGAAGTTGCCCTCGGAATCGGCCGCGACCGCGGGATACCGTGGCGCGTCGGTGGGAGCGCCGACGACGAATTCGGAACCCTGGCTGGCGCCGGAGCTCGAGAACCGGCGGGCGACGACCCCGTAGTTGTCCGGGCTGTTCCAAACGACCACGAACGCGCCGTTCGAAGCTGCAGCGACGGCAGGCTCCCGCTGGGTACCGGTCGGTGAGGAGTTGACGAGGAATTCGTCGCCGAGAGCGCTGCCCGCGGAGTCGTAGCGGCGCCCGAAGATCTCACCTTCGCTGCTCAGATGATCGCTCTTCCAGACGACGACGAAGTTGCCCTCGGAATCGGCGGCGACGGAGACCTGTTCCTGGTTCTCGACCGTCGCGTTGTTGACACGGAACTCCGAACCGACCTTGCGATCCTGGGCGGTCGCGAGCGGCGCGAACAGGAGGACCGTGAAGCCCAGGAAGGCGGCGGATGCGTGGCGCGCAGGGGTCGCTCGGGCGTCTGAAGTCATCACGACGTCGGCCAGAGCCACTCGCTCCGGCGCGGCGCGGTCGTTTCACGAGGACCAACCGTTTGTCAATCGCTCGATGCGTCGCTCTCGTCGACGGTGCAGAGGGTGAAGCGTCCAAAGCGGCGCCCCGTGGCGCGACCAAGCCCATAGGGGATGCCCCTCCGCACCCGTCGAGCTGAGGCCTTCATCCGAGAACGATCCTCACCTCGTGGGTTGAACCGTCGTCGACGAGCGGGATCTCGGCGCGGCCGGGGCCCTCGCATTCCTCCAGCTGTTCGCCATCGACTCTGCTCGATACGACACCGCGGGTGACGCCGCGCGGGTTCTCCACGCGGATGTCGTAGCGGGTCGAATGATAGCGGAACGTCATCCGATAGCGCGGCCACGCGCGCGGGATGCAGGGGTCGATCGACAAGGTCGTGCCGCGAAGTCGAAAGCCGAGAATCGATTCGATCGCTGCGCGGTACATCCAAGCCGCGGATCCGGTGTACCAGGTCCAACCGCCGCGCCCGACGTGTGGCCGCTCCGCGTAGACGTCCGCGGCGACGACGTACGGCTCGACCTTGTAACGATGGATCCCCGAGCGAGTGCTGCCGTGATTGATCGGATTGAGAATCGCGAAGATCTCCGCGGCCTTGTCGCCTTCGCCGAGCGCGGCGTAGGCGAGGACGGTCCAGACCGCAGCGTGGGTGTACTGGCCGCCGTTCTCTCGCACGCCCGGCACGTATCCCTTCACGTATCCGGGATCGGGCAGTGATCGGTCGAACGGCGGAGTGAACAGCAGAACCACGCCGTCCTTCCGGCGTACGAGATGCTCCTCGACCGCGGCCATCGCGCGCGCGCCGCGCGTCGGGTCGCCCGCGCCCGAAATCACCGCCCAGGACTGAGCGATCGAGTCGATGCGGCACTCGGAGCTCGATGCCGACCCGAGCGGCGTGCCGTCGTCGAAGTAAGCCCTGCGATACCAGTCGCCGTCCCACGCTTCGCGCTCGAGCGCCTGCTTCAAGGCGGCGGCGTGCTGCCGCCAGGGTTCCGCGCGCCGGTGCTCGCCGCGCGCTTCCGCGAGTCGGGAGAACTTCGAGAGCGTCGCGTGGAGGAACCATCCGAGCCAGACGCTTTCACCCTTGCCCGCCTCCCCCACTCGGTTCATCCCGTCGTTCCAGTCGCCCGAGCCCATGAGCGGAAGGCCGTGCTGCCCAACGGCGAGGCTCCGGTCGAGGGCGCGCGCGCAGTGCTCGAAGAGCGTTGCCGACTCGCTGGAGATCGCCGGCTGGAAGTACGAGTCGTGCTGCCCGTCCACGAGCCGCGGCCCCTCGAGGAAGGGGATCTGCTCGTCGAGAACCGTCGGGTCTTCGGTCACTTCGACGTAATGAGCGGCGGCATAGGGAAGCCAGACGAGATCGTCCGAGATGCGAGTTCGAACGCCCCGGCCGGACGGCGGGTGCCACCAGTGCTGCACGTCGCCTTCGACGAACTGGCGTGCCGCGGCGCGCACGAGCTGCTCGCGCAGGAACGTGCGATCGGCCACCGCCAGCGCCATCGAGTCCTGGAGCTGATCACGAAAGCCATACGCGCCGCCCGCTTGATAGAAGCCCGATCGCGCCCACAAGCGACTGCTGACGGTCTGGTAGAGAAGCCAGCGATTCACGAGAACGTCGAGCGAGCGATCCGGCGTCGTCACCTCGAGGGCTCCGAGAAGGTCGTCCCATCGCGACTGGACGGCACTCAGAAGAGCGTCGACGTCGGTCGTTCGATGGCGCTCGATCAGCACGCGCGCTTCTTCCGTCGTCGCCGCCTCGCCGAGCAGGAACAGGATTTCCGTGCGTCCCGACGGCGGCAGCTCGACCACCGCCTGCAGACATGCGCACGGGTCCATCCCCGCGCCCACCGCGCCCGAGAGGCGCGTCCCGAGGCGAAGAGCGGCAGGGTCGTCGAACGTTCCGTTGCGGCCGAGGAACTCCGTCCGATCCGCCGTCAGGGCCGTCTGTCGCCCGCCGA
>JAXDLK010000235.1:0-22539 GCA_034666665.1 Candidatus Binatota bacterium | reverse complement strand
GGCGGCGCCGGCGGACGGTGGCTGGTCGCGCTGGCGCTACTACTGGGAGGAATGGCTGCTTCGTGACCGCAAAGCGAAGTTCCGCCGTTTCGTCGGTGCGATCGCGGCGGGTGAAGAACGGCCGTTCTACTTCCTTCACACCGTGTTGCCGCACCGCCCGTACATCTATCTGCCGTCCGGAACGAGCTACCGTGGCGAGCGCGATGGCCTCGACGTCCCGGAGCGCTGGCCGGACGAGCCCCTCGCGCCGGTGCTCGCCTATCAGCGGCATCTGCTGCAGGTGGGATTCGTCGACCGCCTCCTCGGCGAGCTCGTGGCCCAGCTCCGGGCGGCGGGCGTATACGACCGCGCGCTGCTCGTCGTCGTCGCGGACCACGGTGTGAGCTTCCGGCCGGGTGAGGTCACCCGGAACGTGACCGACACGAACTTCGACGAGCAGGAGCGCGTGCCGCTGTTCGTCAAGCTCCCGGGTCAGCGGGCCGGCCGCGTCAGCGACCGCAACGTGGAGCTCGTCGACGTGCTGCCGACGATTGCCCAGACACTCGGCATAGCGGTGCCGTGGCGGATGGACGGCCACTCCATGCTCGACAAGCAAGCGCCGGAACGGCCGAACAAGACCGTGCTCGCGTGGTCGTCGGGGACGATGGAGACGTTCCCGGGCCGGTTCGCTCCCGCGGCGATGCGGCGCGCGATCGCCTATCGGCTGTCGCTCTTCGGATCCGGCGGCAGCCCGGCGGAGCTCTTCGGCATCGGTGAGGCGCGAAGCCTGCTCGGGCGATCGCTCGCGGATTCGGGCGTCACCGGGGCCGTGCCGATCGCCGTCGAGCTCGACCGCGGGCCACGAGGAAAGATCGACGCGCTCCCATGCATCCGCGGCAAGTTGCTCGACGCCGCCGACGCGCGCGGGGCGCTCGCGGTCGAGATCGGCGGCATCGTCCGCGCCGTGACGCTGCCGTTCACCGCGAAGAACGGCGCCATCCGGCTGGCCGCTCCGATCGCGGAATCGCCTTCCCGGGCGGGGGCCGAGGTGCGCGTTCTCCGCTTGCCGGCCGAGCTCTCGCCGGCGCTCAGCTCGCCCGCGCCTGCCTCACCGGGTGATCGAGCGGGAGCGGACACAGACCGGCACTCTCGATCTCGAGGGCGTGGTTGAAGCGCGCGCGCAGGTTCTCGAAGGCGATCACGACGGTCAGCTCCACCACCTGATCCTCGTCGAAGTGGCGGCGGAGCTCCTGGAACACGTCTCCGCGGACCTCGACCGGCGTGCGAGTCATTTCTTCTGCGTACGCGAGCGCGGCGCGCTCCGATTCGTCGAAGCGGGCGCTCCCTCGGAAGGTCGAGATCTCGGCGAGCTTCTCGGCGGCGATCCCTCGTCTTCTGCCGACGGCAGAGCCGATGTCCATTCAGAAGGGACAGCCGATCATCTGCGCTGCGCGAATCGAGACCAGCGTCTTCAGCCGCGGGTTCACGCCCTTCGCGCGCTCGAGCGCGAGCGTCAGCAGCGAGTAGCCCCAGACGATCCCGGGTCGGCGTGCCATCACCGCGAGCGGCTCGAGCATCTTGCCGAACATTCGGCGCGTCGCCGAGTAGAGCGGGCGGACGCTCCACGGCGCTTGCTCGGCATCGAGGCCGGAGATTCTCACGGCGTCTCCTTCTTCCGCGTGCCGTCGTTCGGCAGCGGCGCGTACGGCGGTCGTGCGTGCCCGTAGGTCGAGATGCCGAGCGCCCACGCCCCCCCGGTGGCGACCACTCCGGCGGCGATCGCGCGGGGCGACCCCGCGCCCGCGAGCCAGAGCACGAGGCCGAGCGGCACTCCGAGCACGACCGCTTCCCAAAGGGTCAACGCCATGGTGACGGCGAAGCTCGTGGCCCGCAGGCGGAAACCCCAGGCCATGATCATTCCCCCGGCAGGTTGCCGCAGAGCGGGAACGTCGCCCGCGCCTCGATCGGGCCTTCGACCCGCGCCTGGCAGGCGAGCCGCGTCGCGCGCGAGAGCACGAGCCTGCTGCGGAGAGCGAGGCGCTCGCGCGTCCCGATCGGCGTCAGGTTCTCCGCTCCCGAGTCGACGCGGATGCGGCAGGTGGTGCAGAGCGTGCGTGCGCCGCAGACGTGCATGAGGCGGAGGCCATGCTTCATCGCCGCCGCGAGCAGCGTGCCGCCGCGGCGCGCCTCGAGCTTCCTGCCGTCGATCTCGACGGGAACGCGATCGGGATCCGCTGCGACCTGCCGCAGCCGCTCGGCGAAGGCGGCGTCCAGGCCGGGCGGCAGCGGTCGATCCGGTGGAGCGGCGCCGACGGAGTCGAGCGGGTCGTCGCCGGCGGGTCTCATCGAAGCCCCTCGAGCGACCGGCGGAATCGCCGCCGCGCACGCGCCAGGCGCGACTCGACGGCGTGCTCGCTCGCGCCGACGACGCCCGCGATCTCCGTCACGCTCATCGCCTCCACGTACTTGAGGAAGAGCATCTCGCGATCCTCCGGAGAAAGTCGTTCGAGCGCGCGCCGGACGTCGGCGTCGCCTTCGGCCGCCGGAACTGCGGCGGCGTCCTCTTCGGCCGCCTCCCGCCGCTCGCGGCGCGATCGCGTCCGCAGGAACGATGCCACCTTCCGGTGAGCGATCGCGCAGGCGAACGTGAAGAGAGAGCTCTCGCCGCGAAAGTAGGGGAGGCGCTCGGCGAGAGCGATGAAGGTTTCGTGCAGGAGGTCGTCCGCTTCCGGCGCGAAGCGCACGCCGAGCGCCTGCGCGAGGTAGCGGTGGATGCGCCGCGCGGTGCCGGCGTAAAATTCGGCCGCCGCCGCGGCGTCGCCGCGGCGAAGCCTCTCGAGGAGGTCGCGTTCACCCGTAGTCTCCGTGGCGGCCGGACCGGTCTGGTTGCCTCCGGCCTTCCCCATGTCTCCACTGATTGGTGGTCCGACCCGGGGGAAATCCGTCGCGGGAAAGAAAGGACGTTGCTCCGCGCGCGCCGACGGTACGCGAGCCGCGGGGTTCGCTACGCGGCTCGGCGGGGCAACGTCCCCGGATCGCTCAGCCGGTGCGCTCGCGGATGTAGCGGCCGATCCGTTCGATCGACTCGCGGCCTTCCGAGAGCATCGACGCGAACAGCTGCCAGACGTGGATCATGCCCTCCGACGCCTCGTAGGTGACGTCGACTCCGGCCTTGCGCGCGCGCTCGGCGAGGCGCTCTGCGTCGTCGAGGAGCGTCTCGCTGGTGCCGACGAGGATCAGGAGCGGGGGCAGGCCCGCGAGGTTCGCGTAGAGCGGCGCCGCGAGCGGCGTCCGCGGGTCGCTGCCGCCGAGATACATGGCGGCGAGCTGGAGGAGGCCGTCCTTCTGGACCAGCGGGTCCTCCGCCGCGAGGCCCGTCATCGATTCGCCGATGCCTTCGAGATCGACCCAGGGCGAGATGCCGACCCCGGCGGCGGGCATCGGGTCGCCGGCGTCGCGGAGCGCCACCAGCGTCGCGATCGCCAGGCCTCCGCCCGCGGAATCCCCGGCGACGACGATCCCGGAAGGGTTCACGCCCTGCTTCAAGAGCCAGCGATAGGCGGTGACCGCGTCATCGACGGCCGCGGGGTGCGGGTGCTCCGGCGCGAGACGATAACCCACGGCGAGACCGCGCGCGCCCGACGCGCGCGAGAGCCGCCCGACGAGATCGCGGTGGGTGTTGATCGAGCCGATCACGTACCCGCCGCCGTGGAGATAGAGGATGACGCGGTCCTCGCGCGCGCCCGGAGCGGTGAGCCATTCGGCAGGGACGCCGCCTGCATCGACCGGCTGGGATTTCACGTCGGGAGACGGCGGGAATGCCGCCGCCATCTGCTCGAAGCTCGCGCGCGTCTCCTCGAGCGTGGGTTTCAACAGCGGCTGCGAGCGCAGCATCTGAACGATCGTCTGGAGCTCTGCTTTCGACACGGTTCACCTCCGAGGGAACGAGATCGCGCGATCCTACTCGGAAGCGGGGGTGGAACGATAGCGAGCGCGAGGGCGGATGAGAAAGCCGGCGGCCTGCTGCTCGAGCACGTGGGCGATCCAGCCGGCGGAGCGGCCGACGGCGAAGATTCCGGCGGCGGCGCCGGGCGCGAGCCCGAGCGCGGCCGCGAGCGCGACCAGCCCGGTGTCCACGGTGGGATCCCCACGCCCCTCGCCGCGCATGACGTCGGCGAGAGCGAGAACCGTGGCCGCGCGCGGCGAGGTGCCCGCGAGCGCACGCGCGGCTTCGAGGAGCGGCCGCGCGCGCGGATCACCATCGGGGTAGAGCGGATGGCCGAAGCCGGGGATCGCCTCGCCACGGCGAGAGCGCTCGTGGACCACGCGCTCCGCGGCGGCAGGCTCGCCGGCTTCGGCGACGAGCGCCTCGACGCGCTCGAGAATCCCGCCGTGACGCGATCCCGAGAGCGCCGCCAGCGCCGCGGAGAAGCAGCCGTACACGTCCGCGCCCGCCGAAGCCGCAACGCGCGCGGCGAAGGCCGAGACGTTGAGCTCGTGGTCGGCGACGAGCACCAGCGCGGCATCGATCGCGGCAGCCGCGCGGCGATCGCCGTCGACACCGAGGGCCGCGGCCACGATCCGCGCGACGCCGTGGCCGGCGACCGCGCGCGCGAGCCGCCGCGGATCGCGCGCCACGGTCAGGCCGGCGGCGAGACGCGGAATCAACGCCCGCGCGCGGAAGAGGACCGCATCGCGCCGCGCGTCGTAGCGTCCGGGATCGCGAACCGCGATCGCCGGCACCAGGAGGGCGAGCACGGCCAGCGTCCGGCCCCCGCGCGGGAGCAACTTCGCGAGAGCGGTCGCCGGCACCCCGAGGCCGTCGGCTCGCCACCGAGGCGCCGGCACGGGCAGCGTTCCGGTCCAGAGGAGCTCCGCCACCGCCTCGAACGGCACTCCGGCCTCCGCGAGCGCGACCGCAAAGTGGCCGCGGTATTCCGGCCCCCTCTCCGAGATCGCGGTGATCGCGGAGTCGAGCACCGGCTCACCCCAGCGGAGCGCCCGCTCCGCGAGCGCCGACCGAGCGCCGTCCCGGCGGCGCGCGCGCAGCCGCTCCAGGTCGTCCCGCAGGTAGCGCCGCGTCCGGCCCTCCTCGTGCGGCACGCTGCGGACGAGCCCGCGGCTCACGTAGGCGTAGAGCGTCGGCAGCTTGACGCCGAGGAGCCGTGCCGCCTGGCGCGCCGTGACGATACGTTGATTCATCAATCCATGTTGATCAACTTCACGCACGTGCGCACGATAGAGCCCGTGGAGGAAGATTGCCATGGCGGCCGAAGGACTCGACGGAATCGTGGTCACGGACACCGTGCTGAGTGACATCGACGGCCAGCGCGGCCGGCTGGTGATCCGCGGGCACGACGTGGAGGCGCTCGTCGCCTGCGCGGGTTTCGAGCACGCCTGCGCGCTTCTCGAGGACGGTCATTTCCCGGAACGAAATCGGGGCGACGCAGTTCGTGCCCGGATCGGTCTGGCGCGAGAGGCGGTGTTCGCGCGCCTGATCGATCTCGGCGACGCCCTCGATCGCCCGGATGGCATGGACGCGCTCCGTGCCGGGCTCGCACACCTTTCGCCCCCGGCGGGAAGCGCGCGCGCGGAGCTGATCGCCGCGCCGGCCGTTCTCGCGGCCGCCTGGTGGCGCCGGCATTCGGGCGAACCGCCGGTGGCGCCCGACGGCACCCTCGGGCACGCCGCGGACTTCCTGCGCATGATCCACGGTCGTCGCGGCGACGCCGCTCGCGAACGCGCGCTCGACGTGTATCTCACGACCGTCGTCGAGCATGGCCTGAACGCGTCCACCTTCGCCGCGCGCGTCGTCGCCTCCACGGGCTCGGACGACGTCTCGGCGATCGTGGCTGCGGTCGGTGCGCTGAAGGGGCCGCTCCACGGCGGCGCGCCGGGGCCGGTACTCGACATGCTCGACGGCATCGGCGACCTGGAGGGCGCCCGCACCTGGATCGAGGGAGAGGTCCGCGCCGGACGCCGCATCATGGGCCTCGGACACCGTGTCTATCGCGTACGCGACCCGCGGGCGGCCATCTTCGAGGCGGAGGTCGAGCGCCTCGAGCGCGAAGGCGCGGGCAGCGGCCGCCTGGCCTTGGCGCGCGCAGTCGAGCGCGCCGCGGTCGAGGTGCTCCGCGAGCGCCATCCGGGGCGGCGCCTCGAAGCGAACGTGGAGTTCTACACCGCGCTGCTTCTCGATGCGGTCGGTCTGCCGCGGCAGCTCTTCACGCCGACGTTCGCGGTCGGCCGGGTCGCCGGGTGGCTCGCGCACGTCGAGGAGCAGCGCCGGACCGGCAGGATCATCCGGCCCTCTTCGCGCTACGTCGGCCCGCTGCCGGCGGAGGCCGAGGGTGCGACGGTGCTCGCTCGAGACGCGGGTACCGGGTAGCCTCCGCGGATGGTGCGGAAGACCGCCGCCGAGTCCACGTCGTCTCTGCCCGTGATGCCGGTGGTGCTGAACGTCGGCGCGGGGACGGACGACAAGAGCCACGCGGCGGAGCACCTCGCCGACCTGTTCTCGTCCGCGGGGATGCGCGCGGACGTGCGCATGGCCGAGAGCGGTGCTGCCCTCGCGGAGCTCGCACGCGCCGCAGCGGCGGAGGGCCCGCCGATGCTCGTCGCCGGCGGCGGCGACGGCACGATCAGCGCGGTGGCTGCCGAGCTCATCGACCGTCCGACCGTTCTCGGCGTGCTGCCGCTCGGCACGCTCAACCACTTCGCCAAGGACTTGGGCATCCCCGTCTACGTCGAGCAGGCGGTGCGGATCCTCCGGGAAGGCAGGGTGGCGCGGATCGACGTCGGCGAGGTGAACGGTCGAATCTTCCTCAACAACTCGAGTCTCGGGCTCTATCCGGAGATCGTCCGGCAGCGCGAAGAACAGCGACAGCGGCTCGGACGAGGCAAGTGGCATGCGATGGTCTGGGCGCTCCTCGGAGCGCTCAGGCGCTACCCGTTCTTGAGCGTGCGGCTCGACGCCGACGGCGAGGTTCTCGCGCGCCGAACGCCGTTCGTGTTCATCGGGAACAACGAATACCAGATGGAGACGTTCCAGATCGGCGCGCGCGCCTGTCTCGACCGCGGTCTCCTGAGCCTCTACGTCGCTCATCATACGGGACGGCTGGGGCTTCTCCGCCTCGCCGTCCGCGCGCTCTTCGGCCGCCTCGCTCAGGCGAGCGACTTCGATTCCGTGTGCGCGCGGGAGATCCTCGTCGAAACTCGGCAGCCGCGGGTCCGCGTGGCGACGGACGGCGAGGTGACGATGATGGAATCGCCGCTCCGGTACCGGGTGCGTCCGGGGGCGCTGCGCGTCGCGGTTCCCGCCGGCGATCGGCCGAGCGCCTGACGGTCGATGCGCACGATCGCCCATCTGTCCGACTTGCACTTCGGGCGTACCGACCCGTCCCTGCTCGAGCCGCTGATCGAATCGGTGCGCCGGGCCTCGCCGCACCTGGTGGCAGTCTCGGGTGACCTCACGCAGCGTGCACGGAGCGACGAGTTCCGCCAGGCGCGGGAGTTCCTCGATCGGTTGCCGTCCCCGCAGATCGTGGTGCCGGGAAACCACGACGTGCCGATGCACAACCTGCTCGCCCGCTTCCTGACGCCGTTCGAGAAGTACCGGCGGTGGATCTCCGAGGAGCTCGAGCCGTTCTATGCCGACGACGAGATCGCCGTCCTCGGCGTGAACACGGCGCGGTCCCTGACGTTCAAGAGCGGTCGCGTGAACCAGGAGCAGATCGCCCGCGTTCGCGAGCGGATGTGCAATGGCGGAAAGGACCTCGTTCGCGCCGTGGTCACGCACCACCCGTTCGACGCGCCGGTCGCCGTTCCCGAGGAGGGTCTCGTCGGACGCGCCCGGGCGATGATGGAGGCGCTCGCCGCCTGCGGCGCGGACCTGCTGCTCGCCGGCCACCTGCACGTGAGCCACACGGTCGGTACCGCCGCGCGCTACAAGATCGCCGGGCATTCCGCCCTGGTGGTGCAGGCCGGGACCGCCACCTCGACGCGCGGGCGGGGCGAGCTCAACTCCTTCAACCTGATCCGCATCGCCAGGCCCGAGATCGAGATCGAGCGCATGGACTGGAACAGCGCCTCGGGTACGTTCGTGCCGGCGCTCACCTCACGGTTTCGTCATACGGCAGACGGCTGGCACCCGGCGACGTAGCCGGACCGAACCGGGCGGCTGAGATCACCCGTGTCGCGGTGCTCGGGAATTGGTGGAAGCCCGCGCGCAATTCCATTAAGTCCCTCAGCGGATGCTCTGGGTCCTGCTCGTCGTGCTCGCCGTCGCCGTCGCGGCGGTTCTGGTTTACAACACGCTCGTCCGGCTGCGCGTGCAATCGGACAACGCATGGGCGGACATCGACGTCCAGCTGAAGCGTCGCCACGACCTGGTGCCGAACCTGGTCGAGACGGTGAAAGGCTATGCGGCTCACGAGCGGGAGACGCTCGAGGGCGTGATCGCCGCGCGGAACCGCGCCGTCACGGCGGCCGGCCCGACCGCCCAGGGCGAAGCCGAGACGCAGCTCACGCAGTCGCTCCGCCAGCTGTTCGCGCTCGCCGAATCCTACCCGCAGCTCCGCGCGGTCGAGAGCTTCAACCAGCTGCAGACCAACCTCGGAGAGATCGAGAGCTCGCTCCAGAGCGCCCGGCGCTACTACAACGCGGTCGTCCGCGACCTGAACACGCGGGTCGAGCAATTTCCGTCGAACCTGATCGCCGGCGGCTTCGGATTCCAGCGGCGGGAGTTCTTCGAGATCGACGATGCAGCGGAGCGAGCGACGCCGCGGGTGAGCTTCGGGGAGCGGTGAGCCGCTTTCCGCGCGCCCGGCGCGCGACGCTCCTCCTGCTCGCCGCGCTCGTCTTCTCGGGCGTCGAAGGCGCCGGCGCCCGCTCGCTCGAGATCCAGCGCTTCGACGCCGACCTCACCGTTCCGCCCGACGGTGTGCTGGTCGTCCGCGAAACCATCCGCGCGCACTTCACCGGCGAGTGGAACGGTCTCTACCGGACGATCCCGATCGAGTACCGGACGCCGCAGGGCTTCAATTACCGCCTGCTGCTCGACGGCATCGGGGCCACCGACGAGGAGGGCCGCGCGCTGAAGATCGAATCCAGCCGCGAGCGGCACTACCGGAAGCTCAAGGTCTGGGTGCCCGGCGCGACTGACGCGACCCGCACGATCGTTCTCCGTTATCGCGTGGAGAACGCGCTGCGCTTCTTCGACGACCACGACGAGCTCTACTGGAACGTCACGGGTGACGAGTGGGACGTCGCGCTCGGCCTGGTGGCTGCCCGCGTATCGCTGCCCGAGCGCACGACGGGTCTCCGAGCGACGGCCTTCACCGGCGCCTACGGCTCGACCGCGAGCGACGCCGAGCTTGCCGTCGACCGGAGCCGCGTCGAGGTGCGGATGCGCCGCCCGCTCGGCTTTCGCGAGGGCCTGACGATCGCCGTCGGGTGGGACAAAGGGGTCGTCGCGGAGCCTTCGGCCTGGCGCCGCGCAGCCTTCTTCCTGCGCAGTAACTGGCCGTTCGCGATCCCGCTGGTGGTCTTCGCCGCCATGCTCGTGCTCTGGAGGCGCTACGGCCGCGACCCGCGTCTTCGGCCGATCAGCCCGGCGTACGAGCCGCCGGATCGGTTGACGCCCGCGGAGGCTGGCACGCTCACCGACGACCGCGCCGATCTTCGCGACGTGACGGCGACGATCGTCGACCTCGCGGTGCGCGGCTTCCTCGACATCGAGGAGCGGGAGGAGCCCCGCTTCCTCGGTCTCTGGTCGGGCAAGGAGTACGTCTTCCACCGGCAAAAGGATCCGACCGAATGGCAGGCCCTCGCGACGCACGAGCGCCAGCTGCTGTCGGCCTTGTTCGAAGGCAAGACGTCGGTCGAGCTGTCGGATCTCGAGAACCGCTTCTACCGCGATCTGCCGAAGATCCAGGACGCGATCGTTCGGAGCCTCGTCAGCCGGGGCTACTACGTCCACCGACCGGACACGGTCCGTCAGATCTTCGTCGTGATCGCGGTCGTCGTCGGCGTCGGAGGCGCGGCGGCCGGCCTCGGCGGAGCGGACGCCTTCGGGATCGCGCCGCTGACCGCGATCATCTCGGCGGCGGCGTCGGCGCTGGTGATCCTCGGCTTCGCCCGGATCATGCCCGCGCGGACGCCGTCCGGCGCGCGAACGCTCGAGGGGGTGCTCGGCTTCGAGGAGTTTCTCTCGCGCGTCGAGAGCGACCGGATCGAGCGCACGATGCACACTCCGGAAACCTTCGAGAAGTACTTGCCGTACGCGATGGCGCTCGGCGTCGAGCACAAATGGGTACGCGCCTTCGACGACGTCTACCGCGAGCCGCCGCGATGGTATCGTGGCGGCTCGCCGGGGAGCTTCCGGCCGACGGTGCTGGTCGGCGATCTCGGTCGCATGTCGGCGCGTACCGCGGCGATGATGACCTCGCGGCCGCGGAGCTCCGGTGGCTCGGGTCTCGGTGGCGGGGGATCTTCGGGCGGCGGATTCGGCGGTGGCGGAGGCGGCGGCTTTTGATCGGTTGAGCCGGGCAGCGACGGGAGGCGCACGATGAAGGGAACTGCGAGTGATTGGCGGGCGCGATGGCGCGACAAGCTGGGCACGGCGGAGGAGGCGGTCGGAGTCGTCAAGCGGGGTGACTCCGTCTACACCGGCGGTTGGACGTCGGTACCGATGGCACTCTGCGCCGCGCTCGCTGCGCGCAAGGGCGAGCTCCGCGACGTGACGATCTCGACCTTCCTGACGCCGTTCGACTGGGACCACCCGGCGCTCCTCGAGAGCTTCTCCGTGCGTACGTTCTACACCGGACCGTTCGAGCGCCCGGCCGTACGAGACGGGCGCTTCGAGTACGTTCCGGTCGCACAATGGCGCGAAGGCAAGCCGCCCCCCGGCTTCGCCGATCCGATGGACGTCGCTCTGATCCCGATCTCACCCCCGGATGACGACGGCTTCTGCTCGTTCGGTGGCGCCTGCTGGTTCGGGCCGACGGTGTCGAAGCACGCGCGCATCCTGGTCGGCGAGATCCACCACGATTTCATCCGCACCGGCGGCGACAACCGCATCCACGTGTCGCGCTTCGCTCGGCTGGCGGAATTCACCGGCAGCGCCGCGCCGCCGCCGATTCCCGCGCGCTCCGAGGAGACGGAGATCGCCGCCCAGATCATCTGCACCTTGGTGGCGACGCAGATCGTGCCCGACGGCACCACGCTGCAGCTCGGCATCGGCGACGTCTCCGCGGCGCTGCCGCTCTTCCTCGATCAGAAGAACGACCTCGGCATCCACACGGAGCTCCTGCCGGGCGGCGTCACCGATCTGGTGAGGAAAGGCGTCGTCACGGGGAAGTACAAGCCGCTCCACCCCGGGAAGGTCGTCGCCGCCGGGATCGCGCAGATCCCGCGTGAAGAGCTCGACTACATCGACGGCAACGACGTGTTCGAGCTCTACGACTTCACCCACACGGACGACCTTCGGAACCTCCTCACGATCGAGAACTTCGTCGCCGTCAACAATGCGCTGGCGGTGGACGTGACCGGGAACGTCTCCTCCGAGACGCAGGGACACTTGATCTTCAGCGGCACGGGCGGCCAGGCGGCGTTCGCCGTCGGCGCTTCGACGGCGGCCGGTGGGTCGGTGATCGTGCTGCCGTCGTCGCAGCTCCTGCCCGGAGGCGAGCGCGTGTCGCGGATGGTGGCCGCTCATCCGCCGGGGACGATGATCACGGTCCACCGCGGCTTCGTCGACTACGTGGTCACCGAGCAGGGGATCGCGCGACTGCGGGGCAAGTCACTGCGCGAGCGCGCGGCGGAGCTGATCGAGGTGGCGCATCCGGATTTCCGCTCCGACCTCCGGAAGGAGGCGAGGCGGATGTACGGTCTCCGCGTCTGAGGCGCGTCGGGCGCGATGCGGGCCGTCAGTGAAGCTCGATGCCGCCGTCGACGTTGATCGCCTGACCGGTGACGTTCGGCGCCGACGCCAGGTAGACGGCGAGCGCGCCGATGTCTTCCGGCGTCTGCGGCCGGCCCATCGGGATCATCGACTCGACCCAGCGCCGCCAAGACTCTTCCTTGGTCTCGCCTTCGTGCTTCGTCGTCTCCGCCAGGTATTCCCACATCTGCGTCCGCAGGATGCCGGGGCAGATCGCGTTCACGCGGATGTCGTCGCGCGCGAGCTCCTTGGCGAGCGAGTTCGTGAAGCCGACGACCGCGAACTTGGAGGCGCAGTAGTGCGCCAGCCCGGGCACGCCGTTCTTGCCGGCGACCGAGGCGATGTTGACGATCGCCCCGCCGCCCCTGGTCTTGAGGAGCGGGATCGCCGCCTGACAGCAGAGAAACACGCCCTTGACGTTGACGGCGATCGTCAGGTCGAAGGCATCCTCCGGCATCTGCTCGACCGGCATCATGCTGACGACGCCGGCGTTGCAGACGAGAACGTCGAGGCCGCCGAGCCCCTGGCGGACCTCCCGCATCATGCGCTCGACGTCCCCCTTGCGGGTGACGTCCGCCTGGATCGCGAGTGACCGCCGTCCGAGCGCCTCGATCTCGCCCGCGGTCTCCCGGGCCGCGCTGAAGCCGCCGACGCGGCCGCTGCCGTACTGGTGAGCGCCGCCGGTGAGCTCCTCGACGTCGGCGACCGCGACGTCCGCACCGGCTCGCGCGAGCGCGACGGCGATGCCTCTGCCGATGCCGCGGGCGCCGCCCGTGACGAGAGCAACCTTGTTTGCGAGTCCGTTCATGAGACCTCCTGCCGCCGGGGCGGGTTCTTGTCGCGCCGGGGCCCCCCGGATGCAAGCGCACGGATCCGACCTTCATTCCGCGGCCTCGGTATGGCAACTTGTCGGAAGACCCGCCGCAAGTGACCTCGGAAACCGCCCGCTCAGGGGGCGGCGGGTGTGCTGACGAAAGGAAGGTGGATCGGCCCTCGATGGCGATGCCGGAGACTGACCGCGAGCCCGAGCTGCACGTCGCACTGGAGCACGTCCTCGTCTGCTTCGGTACCCGCGAGGTACTCCGCGACCTCTCCTGCGGATTCCGCAAGAGCCGGATCTCGGTCATCCTCGGGGGCAGCGGCTCCGGGAAGAGCACGCTGCTCAAGGTGATCGCGGGCCTGGTCCGGCCGCGAAAGGGTCGCGTCCTGGTCGCCGGCGAAGACCTCGTCCGTCTCCCGGAACGGCAGCTCTACGAGGTGCGAAAGCGGATCGGCATGATGTTCCAGAACGGCGCGCTGCTCGATTCGATGAACGTGTTCGACAACCTGGCGCTGCCGCTCCGCGAGCACAGGAAGCTCACGCCGGAGGAGATCGCGACCGAGGTCCACGAGCGGCTCGAAGCGGTGGGGCTCACGAACGTCGATCACCTGCTTCCGGGACAGCTCTCGGGTGGCATGGTGAAGCGCGTCGCGCTCGCGCGCGCGATCATCGCGCGGCCGGAGATCCTCCTCTGCGACGAGCCGTTCTCCGGCCTCGATCCGGTCTCGACGAAGCGCATCGAGGCGCTGCTCAAGACGATCAACCGCCGCTATGGCATGACGACCATCGTCGTCTCGCACCACATCCCGACGACGATGCGAATGGCCGAGCACGTGCTCGCGCTCCTCCCGGACGGCCAGGTCGAGGGCACGCCCGAGGAGCTGCGCGCGAGCCGCGATCCCCGCGTCGTCAACTTCCTGAACGAGGACGCCGGCGACACGCCCGGTCTGGCCGACGAGGTGGAGGTCCTTCCCACCGCCGGCACCGCCACCCGGAGGATGGGCTGACGGCCGCGTTCGCGCTCATCGGTGCGTTCGGTCGCATGATCGTCGCCTTCGTGAACGAGCTCGGCGAGCTTGCCGTGTTCACGGCACGCATTCTGTCGGCGCTCCTGCGGCCGCCGTTTCGCGGACGGCTCTTCGTCGACGAGATCTACAAGCTCGGCGTGCTCTCCCTGGTGATCATCTGCGTGAGCGGCTTCGCGGTCGGCATGGTGCTCGCGCTTCAGGGGTACAACACGCTGGTCCGCTTCGGCGCGGAGCAGTCGCTCGGCGCCGTCCTCGGCCTGTCGCTGATTCGCGAGCTCGGTCCGGTGCTGACGGCGCTGCTCGCGACCGGGCGCGCCGGTTCCGCGACCGCGGCCGAGATCGGCACGATGGTGGCGACCGAGCAGCTCGACGGGCTGCGAATGATGTCGATCGACCCGGTCGACTACGTCGTCGCCCCGAAGGCCGTCGCCATGGTCCTGGTGATGCCGCTCCTGGCGGCGCTCTTCATCAGCTGCGGTATCTTCGGCGGTTACGTCATCGGGGTGAAGCTCATGGGCGTCGATGCCGGCAACTTCCTGACCAGCCTCGAGGGCGCGGTCGACTTCCACGCCGACGTCCTCGGCAGCTTCGTCAAGGTGATCGTCTTCGGTGTGCTGATCGGTCTGATCTCCACGTTCCGCGGGTTCACCAGCGCGCCCACGTCGGCGGGCGTCAGCTTTGCCACGACCTCGACCGTGGTCGTCGGTTCCGTGTCCGTGCTGATCTTCGACTACGTCATCACCGCGCTCTGGGGGGTATGAGGGGATGAGTCCGTCGCCGGTTCGCGATTTCATCGTCGGCATCTTCGTTCTCCTGGGGCTCGCTGCCGTCGGATACCTTTCGTTCAGCGTCGGCGGGCTCTCTTATGCGGCGCCGGCGGGGTTCACCGTCTACGCGCGCTTCGACGAGACCGGCGGCCTCAAGTCGCGGGCGCCGGTCGAGATCGCCGGCGTCAAGGTCGGCCGGGTGACGGGCATCGTGCTCGACGAAAACTATCGCGCGCGGGTGTCGATGGATCTCGAGCCCGAGCTCAAGCTGCCGACCGACACCACGGCGTCGATCGTCACGTCCGGCATCCTCGGAGATCGCTACATCACGCTGCAGCCGGGCGGCGAGGATCAGCTCCTCAAGAACGGCGACGAGATCGCCTTCACCGAGTCGGCGATCATCCTCGAGCGCCTGATCGGCAAGCTCGTTCACGGAAGCGTCGGCGACGAGAGCAATGGAAACGGCGGCGGTGACGGCTCGTCGCCCAAGCCGGACGCGGGCGCAGGCGCTGCCGCGGACGGTGCAGCGACGAGCAGCGGATCGCAGCCGGAAGCAACGCCGGCCGCCGCGGGCGCGTCGACGGGCACCGGCTCGCAGCCGGAGGCCGGGGCGGCCGCGAAGAGCGAGGGTGCGACGAGCGGCGGCAGCGCCGGCCGCGGGGGGACTGCGGAATGAAGCGTGCGGCACTGGCGACGATCTTTCTGGCGGCTTTGGCAGGCGGCGTGCACGCGGGGACGGCGGCACCGTACGCGGCGGATCCCGACCCGCCGGAGCATCCCGGCGACTACGATCCGCTCGAGCGCGTCAACCGTGGCACGTTCTGGGTGAACGACCACTTCGACGTCTATCTCCTCGAGCCCGTCGCCAAGGCGTGGGACTGGATCGCTCCCGACCCGCTGCAGCGCTCGATCTCCCACTTCTTCCAGAACGTCCGCTTTCCGGTGGTCTTCGCCAACGATCTCTTCCAGGGAAAGCCGCGCGAGGCCGGGATCGACGTCGCGCGGTTCGTCATCAATACGACCGTCGGCGTCGCCGGATTCATGGATCCCGCCGAAAAGTGGTGGGGGCTCGAGCCGCACGTCGAGGACTTCGGCCAGACCCTCGGCCGGTGGGGCTCGCCGGCGGGTGCGTATCTCGTGATCCCGATCCTCGGCCCGTCGAACGTGCGCGATGCCTTCGGGCTCGCCGGCGATTACCCGCTGACGATCGTGCCGTTCTTCGTCGACCAGTACATCCTCTGGGGCGCGCGGGTCGCCGAGGGGGTCAACGAGCGGTCGCTGTACCTCCAGCAGGTACGGGATGCCAAGGAGGCGGCGCTCGACTACTACAGCTTCGTCCGCAACGCCTACCATCAGCGCCGTGTTGCCTTGATCAACGACAGCCGTGTGGAGGCAAAACCGCAAAATGAACAGGATCTCTACTTCTTCGACAACCCGCAGGACTGACCTCGCCGGGATCGGCGCGTTGCTGGTCGCCGCGCTTCTCTCGATCCCGCCGGCCGCGAGCGCCGTGGGGAATCCGGAGGACGTCGTTCGGCAGGTGACCGACGAGGTGATCGCCGTCCTCAAGCAGAAGCAGCTGCCGCGCGAACAGAGGCAGAGTCAGATCCTCGCGATCGTCGAGCATCGGGTCGATTTCGACACCGTCTCGAAGCTGGTGCTCGCGCGGCACTGGAAGACGCTGAACGAGGACCAGCAGCGCCGGTTCACGCAGGAGTTCAAGGAGCACCTGGCGGTCACCTACGGCCAGAACGTCGACAGCTACCACGACCAGAAGGTCGAGATCATCGGCGCGCGCGACGAGGCTCGCGGGGACAAGACCGTGCAGACGCACGTCGCGCGGGAGGGACAGAAGCCGTTCCAGGTCGACTATCGCGTGCGCCAGATCGGCGACGAGTGGAAGATCATCGACGTGATCGTCGAGGGAGTGAGCCTGGTCGCGAACTTCCGCTCGCAGTTCCAGCAGATCATGGCGAGCGGCGGAATCGATCAGCTGCTGAAGCTGCTCCACGAGAAGAACGTCAAGGGCGAGGCGGCTCCCGGCGCTCCGGGCCTCAAGAGTCCGGCGAAATAGGCGGCGGACTTTTTACTCGGGGGGCCCGTCCGGTGCTCGCTCGCTTCGCGAGCTCCGCTCCTTCGATACCCCCCGGAACCCCGCGTCCGGCGCGGCACATGTCCGCGGCGGACTTTTTACTCGGGGGGCCCGTGCGGTGCTCGCTCGCTTCGCGAGCTCCGCTCCTCCGATACCCCCCGAACCCCGCGTCCGGCGCGGCACATGTCCGCGCCGGAACGCTGCCGGGTCGTGCGGCGCTCCTCGAGCTCCTCGAGAGTCTTCGGCCAGTCGCCGTGGAGGAGCCGCGACAGCGCGCGGTCGGCGAGGAGCTTGCCGCCGGTCTGGCAGCGGGGGCAGTAGTTGCACTCGTTCTCCGCGTACACGATCCGCTGAACGGCCGTGCCGCAGGCGGGACAAGCCTTGCCATAGCGGCCGTGCACCGCCATCTCCGCGCGGAAGGCGGTGACCTTTTCGGGAAAGCCGTTCCCCGCCTGCGTCCGCAGGCGATCGATCCACTCCCGGAGAACGTCGGTCGTGGCGCGATGCAGGCGCTCGAGCTCGTCCTCCGAGAGCCGTCGCGCGAGACGGACCGGCGAGAGGCGAGCGCGGTGCAGGATCTCGTCGGAATACGCGTTGCCGATCCCGCTCAAGAGACGCGGGTCGGTGAGCGCTCGCTTGATCGTGTGATTCTCGCGGAGCAGTGCCTCACGGAACGCCGCGAGGTCGGAGCCCAACACCTCGAGACCGCCGGCGTCGAGATCGCGGAGTCGGCTCTCACCCTGGACTACGTGCATCGACGCGCGTTTCCTGGTGCCCGCCTCCGTGAGGAGCAGCGTGCCGCCGGGGAAGTCGAAGCCAGCGAGACCGACCTTCCGCTGGATCGGAGCGCCCGGCGGGCGCCAATGGAGGCGACCCGCGATCATCAGATGAAGAACGACGAAGAGCTCGTCCTCGAGCTCGATCGCGATCCGCTTGCCGATTCGAAGCACGTCGACGACCCGTTTTCCCTCGGCCGTCCGGTACGGGGGATCGACGGAGCGTAGGAGGGACGGGCCAGCGATGCGGATGCGCTCGAGAGCTCCGCCGGTGATCCGCCGTTCCAGCGCCTCGACGTACACCGTGACGTCAGGAAGCTCCGGCATGGTCAGGACGTGACGTACCACGTCGTGCCGAACGGCAGCACCACGCGGACGATGATCGGCGCCACGATCTTCATTGGCCTCCCGCAGAGCGATCCCCTATAGATCACCGCAGAGGTCGGTTCTGGGCAACCGGAAGATCGCATGGCGGATTCCGTGGCACTGGTCACCGGCGGCTCCCGCGGGATCGGCTTTGCCGCGGCGGCGCGTCTCGGTCGCAGCGGCCATTCGCTGTTCCTGATCGACAACCGCCGCGAGACCCTCGCCGACGCCGTCGTCACGCTGCGGAATCGCGGGTTTCGCACGAAGGGAATCGTCGGCGACGTGCTCACTCCGGCGGATTTGATCCGCGGCTTCCATTCCGCCGCTCAGGCCGGTTCGGTCACCTCGGTCGTTCACGCCGCCGGAGCTCCGGCGAACCTGACGTCGGTGGCGAACATCGTGCGGCTCAACTTCGGCGGCACCCGCAACTTCCTCGAGGAAGCGGTGAAGGCACTGACGGCGGGGGCCGCCGTCGTGGTGGTGTCGTCGATCGCCGGGCACCTGGCGCGAAAGCAGTATCTGGGCGCGATCGGAGACCCGTGCGACGCGGATGCAGTCGAGCGCGTCGAAACGCTGAGCGACGATCCCAAGGTGGCCTACGGGATCTCGAAGCTCGCTGCGACCGAGCTCGTCCGGCGGCGGGCACTCGACTTCGGCCGTCGCGGCGTGCGCGTGAACACCGTGTCCACGAACGTGATCGACGCCGCGAGCGGCAAGGTCGAGGTCGATATCGACTTCGCACCCGACGGTGGCGACGCGGGCACGATCCCGCACCTGCCGGAGGCGGACCACGTCGCCGCGGCGGTGGAATTTCTCCTCGGACACGACGCCGCATCGATCACCGGGGCGGACTTGATCGTCGACGGCGGCTGCCTGATCGCCTGCCGGCTCGAGCGCTGAGATGTCCCCGTCGGATTTTCCCCGCGCGACCTGCGAGGAGCGACGCGTATGAGCCGCTACGTGGAGCCGGTCGAGCAGCTCGTCACCGAGATCGTGGTGCGGGACATCGCCCGCTCGGTCGAGTTCTACCGGCGGCTGGGGTTCGAGTGCCTTCGCGACGGCGGTGATTTCGTCGAGCTCACCTGGGAAGACCACCGGCTCTTCCTCGCCGAGCCGTCGGCGTATCACGATGCCTCCAGCGCCGCGCCCGCGGGCGGCGCCGGGTTCCCGCTCGCGAACGTGCGCGTGATGGTCGCCGACGTCGACCACTACTGGAAGCTCGCCAACGACGCGGGCGCGCGTGTCGTCGTGCCGATCGGCGATCGCCATTATGGGCTGCGCGACTTCATCATCGCCGACCCGGACGGATTCGGCGTTCGTTTCGCGAGCCTGTTGCCGCCGAGTCGATGACCGTCGAAACCGCTGCGACCGGAGTGACCAGGCCCGCCGCCTCCGTCGAGCGGCCGGGTACGTCGACGCTCGGACTTCTACCCCCGGCCACGCCGCTGTGCCACAAGAGCCGCCGGAGGTCTCGCCCATGTCGACCCCGCTCCACTCCGTCCGTTTTCCCGGCGAGAGTCGGGAGTACCGTGACGCACGCGACGCCTTGCTCGAGGAGGAGTTGGAGCTCCGACGGAGCCTCGAACGCGTAGCCGCGATGCGGCGGAAGCTGCCGATCGGCGGACTGATCCCGAAGGACTACGTCTTCGACGAGATCGGGGCGAACGGTGACGCTCGCCGGCCACGTCTCTCGGAGCTGTTCGCGCCGGGAACGACGTCGCTGGTCGTATACAGCTTCATGTACGGTCCCGACGCGGAGCGACCGTGCCCGATGTGCACGTCGTTTCTCGACGGGCTCGACGGCTCGGTACCGCACATCACTCAGCGGGCCAGCCTCGCCGTGGTGGCGAAGTCGCCGATCGGCCGCATTCGCGAGTGGGCGCAGAGCCGCGGTTGGCAGAACCTGCGGTTCCTCTCGTCGCACGGCAACACCTACAATGCCGACTACTTCGCCGAGCTCTCCCACGGCGGGCAGCTTCCGGCGTGCAACGTCTTCGTTCGCGACGACGGCGGCATCCGCCACTTCTACTCGGCGGAGATGCTGTACGTGCCAGTCGAAGGCCACACACGCCACGTCGACCTCCTCTGGCCGATCTGGAGCTTCTTCGATCTGACGCCCGAGGGCAGGGAGAACTGGATGCCACGCCTCGTCTACGACGGTCACGGCCGGTGAGGGGAGAGACGCCTGTGGCCGCCGGCGACAACAAGGCGGCGCTTCGACATGCGATGGAGTGCTTCAGCGACCCCGCGTGTCGAACCGCGTACTTCGATCTCTACACCGACGAGACCGTGCTCCATGGATACCCGGGCGTCGAGCCAGGCCTCGAGAGCATCAAGCAGTTCTACGCCGCTTTCTGGGCGGCGTTTCCCGATGCGCGGTTGACCGCCTCGGACATGCTCGGGGAAGGCGACTCGTTGGCGTGCCGCTTTCGTATCGATGCGACCCATCGGGGCGAGTTCCTGGGCGTACCTTCCACGGGGCGGCCGATCTCGTTCGAGGGCATCACGATCCTGCGGTTCGCCGGCGGCCGCTGCGTGGAGCGGTGGAGTCAGGCCGATTTCCTCGGAGTGCTGCAGCAGATCGGCGCGCTGCCCGCACGCTGAACGAGCGCCACGACGCATCGACGTCCGCTCCTGGACAACCCCGCTCCGGTTGGACGATGCTGCCGGGGATGCGAGAAGAGCCCGTCACGTTCGAGGCCGCGGGTCACAGGCTCGAGGGGATGCTGGCGGCGCCCCCGGGCGCCGTGGTCGCCGCGGTCCTCTGCCACCCGCATCCGCTCTACGGCGGCACGATGGACGTCCCGTTGATCACCGGCGCCGCGACGGCTCTCCAGGAGGCGGGGGTCGCGACCTGCGCTTCAACTTTCGCGGGACGGGCCGAAGCGAAGGCGAGCACGACGAGGGCAAAGGGGAGCGTGACGATGCGCGCGCGGCGGTCGCGTTCCTGGGCGAGGGCAGCGGCGTCTCGAAGCTCGCGCTCGGCGGGTACTCCTTCGGCGCCGTGGTCGCGCTCGCGGCCGGCGCCGACGACGCTCGCGTGGAGCGATTGGTCGCGATCGCGCCTCCCGTCGGCTGGTTCGACCTGTCGTTCCTCCGTACGACGGAGAAGCCGAAGCTCTTCGTCGCCGGCGATCGCGATCCCTACTGTCCGATGGATGCGCTCGAACGAACCCTCGAGGCGGTCGCGGAGCCGCACGAGCTCGTACGCCTTTCCGGAGTCGATCACTTCTTCTTCGGTGCCGAGGCCGAGGTCGCACGCCACGTGGTTCGTTTCGTCACCGCCGAGGGAGGTTCTCGATGAATGCCAAGGACGGAGCACGCGAGCGATTGGAGAGCGCACGTGCGGATCTGATCGGGCTCAGTCACCGGATCCACGCCCATCCCGAGATCGGCTACGAGGAGGAACGGGCGTCGCGGTGGCTCTGCGAAAGCCTCTCGGACCTCGGGTTCTCCGTCGAGAGCGGCATCGGCGGTCTTCCCACCGCGTTTCGCGCGCGCGCCGGGTCGGGTCCACTCCACGTCGCGATCTGTGCGGAGTACGACGCGCTTCCGGGCATCGGCCACGCGTGCGCCCACAACGTGATCGCCGCGCTCGCGGTCGGCGCCGGGCTGGCCGCCGCGCGAGTGGCGGACGACGTCGGCCTCACGGTGACGGTGATCGGCACACCCGCCGAGGAGGTCTGCGAGGCCGGCGGCAAGATCCTTCTCCTCGAGCGCGGCGTGTTCGATGGGCAGCATGCGTCGATGATGGTGCATCCGGCGCCGATGGACATGGCCGAGCCGCCGATCATCGCCGTCGCCGGGTTCGACGTCCGCTACACCGGGAAGGAGGCGCACGCCTCGGCGTTTCCCGAGCTCGGCATCAACGCCGCCGATGCTCTGACGGTCGCGCAGACCGCCATCGGTCTCCTCCGCCAGCACATCCGTCCGACGGACCGCATCCACGGAATCGTCACCAAGGGGGGCGAGGCGGCGAACATCATCCCCGCTCACACCGCGGCGAAGTACATGGTGCGCGCGCGGACGCTCGACGACCTCGGCGAGATCACCGCGAAGGTGTTCCGCTGCTTCGAGGCCGGAGCGACCGCGACGGGCGCCACCCTCGACATCGTCGGCGGCGAGAAGCCGTACGCCGAGATGCACCACGACGGCGAGCTCGCCGGCCTCTATCGCCGCAATGCCGAGGCTCTCGGCCGCCGTTTCCAGGAGGTGGGCCAGGTCTCCGAGCGGTTCGCCGGCTCGACCGACATGGGGAACGTCTCGCTGGCGATGCCGTCGATCCATCCGATGATCGGCATCGACTCCCTTCCGGCGGTGAACCATCAGCCGGAGTTCACCGCGAGCGCCGCGACGGAGGCGGCGGACCGTGCGCTCTACGAAGGAGCGCTGGCGATGGCATGGACGGCCATCGATGCGGCGACGACGCCGGAAGTGCGTGATCGGCTGCTCGCCGATCGCACGCGGCGCTGACGGCGGCTCAACGCATCCCGAAGACGTCGCGCGCGAGGAGATCGGCCGCGGCGCGATTGCCCGCGGCGCCCCAGTGTCCGTCCTGCGGCTTGTAGAGCCGCTCGTGTTCCGCGGCTCGACGTAACCCCGGCAGCAGGTCGTACGTCGAGATCCCGCGCGCGCGGAGGGCGGCGCCGAAGATCCGGTCGGGGGCATCGAGATCGAGCGTGGCGGCGTCATCGGGAGCGAACACCTTCCGCCGTACCGATTCCTCGACCTGCACGTCTTGCGGGATGACGACGGCGCGAAACCGGACGG
>JAXDLK010000234.1:0-13110 GCA_034666665.1 Candidatus Binatota bacterium | reverse complement strand
TCGACATCGTGAAGGAGGCGGACTGGATCGTCGACCTCGGTCCGGAGGGCGGCGACGCCGGCGGACGGCTGGTGTTCGCCGGCACCCCGGAGGCGCTCGTCGAGCAGTGGCGCACCTCCCACACGGGGCGGTATCTGCGCGAGTACCTCACCGGCGCGCGCACCGCGACGGCGTCTGCCACCGGCTGAAAAGGCTTAAGATCCGCGAGGCGAGGTGCTCTGCCGTCAGGGTATCCGCGAGCGCCGGCATTCGAGGTCGCAGCTTCCACACGAGCTCAGCGCGAGCAGCGCCGAGGCCGAGCACCTCGCCTCGCCGCGATTGGATGAAGTGCCCGGGACCGCCTGACGTCCGAGCCCCCACTAACCCTTCTTTTTGCCCTTGCCGCCCCGCGCACGCTTCGGAAAACAAGTGCCGCTCACGCCGACGATGGTCGCCGTGCGGCTGTCGAGCTCGAAGGCTGAGAAGCTGCCCCCCGATGCGCACGTGCGGAGCACGTAATCGGTCGGACCCGCGCTGACGATGTTGATGCCGACCCCTACCGTGTCGCGGTAGCCGTAGTCATCGAGGTCGAGCTCCTGCGCGTTCGCATAGGAATTGTCGTTGTCGTCGAAAAAACCCTCCATCGCGTAGCGAGCGGCGCTGAGCGATGCGCGCATCTGTGCGTCGACGGCTTGCCGGCGGTACTGGATCCATCGCGCGAACCCGGTTGCGGAGAGCACCCCGATCACGGCGACGACCACGAGCAGCTCGATCAAGGTCATTCCGGGGCTCTCCCGGCTCATGATTCCAGAGCGTAGCACGGTTGCCCGTGTCGACCGGCCCGTGCAAAGCCTCTATAGTCCCCACTTGGAGGTGGACCCGATGAGCAGCGGAAGAGGATGGACGGCTCTGATCGTGGCGTCGCTCGCGTTGGGGGCGGCCGCGCCGGTGGTCGCCGAGGAAGGCGAGCAGACGGAGCGGCGGGCAGAGATCCAGTGGCGCGAGTCGTGGGAGAAGCACGACCGCTCGGACGACATCCGGCAGAAGTCGCACGACGCCGGAAAGGGACGGAGCGCGCAGGCGGCCAAGCTGGATCGCGAAGGCGATCAGCAGGAAAAGAAGGCCGCCAGCATCGAGCCGATCGAATGGCCGCCTTCGGGCACGTCGGGCTCTTCCGAGACATCGGGGAGCTCGAGGGGCTCGAGCCGATCGACTGGCTCGCATCGCTCGCGTAAACCCGCCGCCGAGTGAAGCAACGACGCGGCGGATGGCGACCGGCGCCGCGTTGACCATGCCCGCGGGCCTGTTTATCGTCGGACGCTGAAGCTCCGCCGAGGCGTCGAGCGCGGACCTGCGCCACGCTCGACGCGGGGCTTCGGGGGCCATCGGAGGAGCGCAGCCGCTTTGCGGCGAGCACCGCACGGGGCTCCCGAGTGAAATGGTGCGCCGCGTGCGCGACATCTGGCTCGACATCGCCGAGGCTCTCGATGGGGCGGCTCCGGCCGCGCTGGCGACGATCCTCCGCACTTCGGGATCCGCGTATCAGCGGGAGGGGGCGAAGCTCCTCTACCGCACACCCGCGGACGTCACTGGTGCCATCAGCGGCGGTTGCCTCGAGATGGACGTCCGCGAGCGCTGCGGCCGCGTCGCTGCCACCGGGATCTCGGAGGTGGCGCGATACGTCACCGGAGGCGCGGAGTCCGTCTTCGGGGTCGAGACCGGATGCCAGGGTACGATCGAGGTGCTGATCGAGCCGATCGATGCCTGGAGGAACGACGCCGCCCGGGCAATCGTCATCGAGGTTTCCCGGCGGATCCACCGCGGCGACTCCGCCGTCGTGCTCACCGTTCTCGAGCGCGACGGGGAACGGGTGCGCGTCGCCGACCGCGGCCTCGATGATGCGATCGACCGTTTTCCCGAAGCGAAGAGCCTGGCAGCCGGGGGTCGCGCCGGAGTCGTGCCGCTGAGTGCCGGGCGCGAGGCCTTCGTCGATGTCGTCCGGCCGGCGCTGCGACTCGTCGTCTTCGGCGCCGGCGAGGACGTCCGTCCGCTCGTCGCGATCGCAGCAGAGGTGGGAATGGCGGTCACCGTCGTCGACCGGCGACCAGGGCTCCTCACCCGCGAGCGTTTTCCCGCAGCCGACGCGCTGGTGTCACCCGAGGAGGCGCCCCTCGAGGGCCGCCCCGCCGTCGTCGTCATGACGCACGAGTACGCGGAGGACCGCGGCATCCTCGAGAAGCTCCTCGGGCACTCGTCCGAGCCTGCGTACGTCGGCGTGCTCGGCCCTCGCGATCGGACGCGGCGGCTGATCGAGGAGCTCGCGGCCATGGCTGGCGTCGAACACCGCCGCCTGGAAGCGATTCGCACGCCCGCCGGCCTCGACGTCGGCGCCCGGTCGCCGGCGGAGATCGCGCTGTCGATCGTCGGCGAGATCCTCGCGCTCGATCGCCAGCGCACCGGGGTGCCGCTGCGCGACTTGGTCGGCCGCGGTATGGCCGAGACCGTTCGTCGCGCCGGCTGACGGCGCATCCTTGACCGCGCGTTCTCGCAGGGGCATCGATGCGGGACGCGGGAGGGCGTCCGTCGTGAACAAGGCGATCGAGATCACGGTGAACGGGCAGAAACAGGCGTACGACGTCGAGCCGAGGCTCCTCCTCGTCCACTTTCTGCGCGACGTGCTCGGCCTCACCGGCACGCACGTCGGTTGCGAGACGTCGATTTGCGGTGCCTGTACCGTGCTGATCGACGGCCGGGCGGTGAAGTCGTGCACCGTGCTCACGGTGCAAGCGAACGGCGCCGAGGTGACGACCATCGAGGGGCTCGAAAAGGACGGCGAGCTCCACCCGCTTCAGGTCGGCTTCTGGGAGGAGCACGGCCTCCAGTGCGGCTACTGCACGCCCGGCATGATCCTCGCCGCGCACGACCTCCTGCGGCAGAAGCCGGATCCGACCGAGGACGAGATCCGCCACGGTCTCGAAGGCAACCTCTGCCGTTGCACCGGGTACCAGCACATCGTGAAAGCGGTCCAGCACGCGGCCGAGCGCATGCGCGCCGGCTCGCGGTAGGAGAAGGCGAAATGCCCGTGACCCCGAAGATGGTAGGCGCGCGGATCAAGCGGCGAGAGGATCCTCGCTTGATCACGGGGCGAGCGACCTACGTCGACGACATCCGTCTTCCTGGCATGCTGCATCTGAGCCTGGTGCGCAGCATGTACGCGCACGCTCGCCTCGGGGCGATCGATGCGACGGCGGCACGGGCAATCGGCGGAGTGGTGGCGGTTTTCACCGCCGCGGATCTGAAAGGTCAGACGGGGCCGGTGCCGTGCGTCGCCGAGATCCCGGGCATGAAGCTCCCGCACCACCCGATCCTGGCCGAGGGCAAGGTGCGTCACGTCGGTGAGCCGATCGCCGCCGTGGTGGCGACCAGCCGCTACGTCGCGCGCGATGCGGCCGACCTGGTCGAGGTGGAGTACGACCCGCTCGACGCCGTCGTCGACCCGGAACGAGCGGTCGAGGCCGGCGGCGCCGTGATCCACGAGGAATTCGGCGACAACGTCGCGTTCCACACCGAGGCGCCGAGCCCCGAGGCGGATCGCGCGTTTCGCGAGGCCGACCGCGTCGTGAAGCTCCGCATCGTGCAGCAGAGGCTGATCCCGATGGCGATGGAGCCGCGCGCGACCGTGGCGCAGTGGGCGTCCGGCGACCGCCAGCTCACCGTGTGGTCGTCGACGCAGATCCCGCACCTCTACCGCACGCAGCTGGCCGAGGCGCTCCACCTGCCCGAGAACCGCGTACGCGTGATCGCTCCCGAGGTCGGCGGCGGCTTCGGCGCCAAGCTGAACGTCTACCGCGAGGAGATCCTCGTTCCCTGGCTGGCGATGAAGCTCGGCAAGCCGGTCAAGTGGACGCAGTCCCGCCGCGAGGACTTCGCGGCCACCACGCATGGGCGCGGCCAGGTCGACTACGTCGAGGCGGCGGTGAAGCAGGACGGCACCGTCACCGCGATCCGCGCGAAGGTGTTCGTCGACCTCGGAGCCTATTTCCAGTTCTTCACGCCGATGATCTCCGGCTTCAGCACGATGCTGATGCACGGCTGCTACCGCGTACCGGCGCTCTCCTCGGAGCAGTTCGGCGCGTTCACGAACAAGATGGCGACCGACGCCTACCGCGGCGCCGGCCGTCCCGAGGCCGCATTCATGGCCGAGCGGCTGATGGACGAGGTCGCCCGCGAGCTCGGCATGGATCCCGTCGCCGTTCGCCGGAAGAACTTCATCCCCAAGGACGCGTTCCCCTATGCCACGCCTGCGGGGCTCACGTTCGACAGCGGCGACTACGAGAAGGCGCTCGACAAGGCGCTCGAGATCGTCGGCTACGACGAGCTCCGCAAGGAGCAGCAGGAGCTACGCAAGCAGGGCCGGTACCTCGGCATCGGCGTCTCGACGTACCTCGAGATCTGCGGCCTCGGCCCGTCAGTGATGCTGCCGCCGAAGCTCAAGGCCGGCGGCTGGGAGAGCTGCACCGTTCGCATCGAGCCCTCGGGCGCCGTCACCGTGCTGACGGGAATTTCCCCCCACGGGCAGGGCCAGGAGACGAGCTTCGCGCAGATCGTCGCCGACTCGCTCGGTGTCGGCATGGACGAGGTCCTCGTGGTTCACGGCGACACCGCGACCGTCCAGTCCGGCGTCGGCACCTTCGGCAGCCGCGGGACGGCGCTCGGTGGCAGCGCGCTCCGCATGTCGCTCGAGAAGATCAAGTCGAAGATGAAGACGATCGCCAGCCACATGATGGAGGCGCCGCCCGACGCTCTCGACGTCGGCGAGGGCAAGGTGTTCCTCAAATCGGATCCGTCCAAGGGGCTGACGCTCGCGCAGGTGATCGACGCCGCCTACAACTTCAAGGCCGGCATCCCGAACATCGAGCCCGGCCTCGACGCCACGAGCTTCTATGAGCCGACCAACTGTCTCTACCCGTTCGGCACGCACATCGCCGTCTTCGAGGTCGATCCGGAGACGGGACGGATCCAGTGGCGCCGCTACGTCGCGGTCGACGACTGCGGCAACGTGATCAACCCGATGCTGGTCGAGGGACAGGTGCACGGCGGCATCGCGCAAGGCCTCGCGCAGGCCCTCTACGAGGGCGTCGTCTACGACGAGAACGGTCAGCTGGTGACCGGGACGCTGATGGATTACGCGGTGCCGCGAGCGCACATGATCCCGCACCTCGAGCTCGACAGCACGGTCACGCCGACGCCGGTGAACCCCCTCGGGGTGAAAGGCGTGGGCGAGGCGGGGACGATCGGCTCGACACCGGCGGTGGTGAACGCGATGCTCGACGCGCTCGCGCCGCTCGGCGTGAAGTCGATCGACATGCCGCTCTGGCCGGAGAAGGTCTGGCGCGCGATCCAGGAGGCGAAGCGATCATGATCCCGGCCGAGTTCGATTACTCCGCGCCGACGTCCCTCGACGAGGCTCTTGCGCTGCTCGGACGGCAGGAGGACGCGAAGCTGCTCGCCGGCGGACACAGCCTGCTTCCCGCGCTCAAGCTCCGCCTGGCATCGACGCCACATCTGATCGACCTCGGTCGCGTCCCCGGGCTGACGGAGATCCGCGAGGACGGCGGCGTGATCGCGATCGGCGCGATGGCGACGCATCACTCGATCGAGACCAGCGAGCTCCTGTCGCGGCGATGTCCGCTCCTCACCCAGTGCGCCGCGTGGATCGGCGACCTGCAGGTACGGAACCGGGGAACGATCGGCGGCAGCCTGGCGCACGCGGATCCCGGAGCCGACTATCCGGCGGCGGTGCTCGCCCTCGAAGGCGAGATCGTGGCGCGCAGCGCGACCGGCACGCGGACGATCGCCGCCGAGGCGTTCTTCGTCGACATGCTCACCACCACGCTCGAGCCGGGGGAGATCCTGACGGAGGTGCGCGTCCAGCCGTTCCCGGCGAAGACCGGCAGCTCGTATCGCAAGGAGCCCCAGCCCGCATCCGGATTCGCCATCGTCGGCGTCGCCGTCGCCGTTACGCTCGATGGCGGGCGATGCTCGAAGGTGCGGATCGGCGTGACCGGCGCGGCGTCGAAGGCGTGGCGAGCGAAGGCGGCCGAGGAGGTTCTCCAGGGAAATGCACCCGAGGACGCGGCGATCGCCGCCGCCGCGCAGCAGACCACCGAGGGCATCGAGATGAACGGCGACATCTTCGCATCCGCGGAGTACCGCGCGCATCTCGTCCGCGTGTACGCCCGCCGCGCGCTCCGCGAGGCTGCCGATCGCGCGAGGTCCGCGTGAAGGTGAGCGGCACGCACACGTTTCCGGCGCCGAGGGAGCGCGTCTGGTCCTTCCTGATCGACCCGTACCGGCTCGCGCGGTGCATTCCCGGCTGCGACAAGCTCGAGACCATCGGAGAGAACGAGTACACGGGCGAGGTCAACGTCGGCCTCGCCGCCGTGAAGGGCCAGTACAAGGGGAAGGTGAAGCTCGAGGAAATCCGTCCGCCCGAGCATTACAAGATGCTCGTCGACGGCAAGGGCAAGCAGGGGTTCATCAAGGGTTCGGGGACGGTCGATCTCGAGGAGCAAAACGGCGCGACTCTCCTCCGTTACTCGGGCGACGCGCAGATCGGCGGACCGCTCGCGAGCGTCGGCCAGAGGATGATCGACGGAGCGACACGGACGATGACCGCGCAGTTCTTCACGGCGATGGAGGCCGAGATCGCGGCTGCTCCGGGGGAGGTCGCGCGCCAGGGGATCTTGCTGAATCTCTGGCGTTCCCTCGTGAAGGGAATCCGAGAGAGGCTGGCCCGGGTCTTCGGCGGGAAGGCGACGGCGCGCTGAGCCAGCGTACGGCCGCCCGCACGTTCGCGCGCATCGGGCCTCGCGACCTCGAGGCCGCGAGAGCATCCGGCGATCCGCCCCTCGTTCTCGACGTGCGCCGGCGGGACGCCTTCGAGCGGCGCCCACTCGGCATTCCTGGCGCCGTCCCGGTGATCCTCGACGACGAGACGCCGCGGATTCCCGACGTCGCCCCGGACCGACGGATCGTCTGCTACTGCCTCTGTCACGGCGAGGAATCGAGCTCGCGCGTCGCGCACTGGCTGGTCGCCGACGGTTACTCGGACGTATCGGTGATCGTCGGCGGCCTGCCGCGCTGGGAGGCCGAGGGATTTCCCGTCGCGCCCATCGACGTCGACGATCGTGTCCGGTCGATCGCGTGGAAGGCGCTCGGCGGCGAGGGCGGGCTCGACGTGCCGCGTGTTCTCGAGCGGACGGTTCTCGCGGGCGTCGAGCTGCCGGTGATCCGCGAGATGGCGGTCGTCTTCGTCGACATGGTCGACTCGACCGCGCTGCTCTTCCGCCATCCGCCGGAGAAGGTGTTGTCGCTGGTCCAGGAGTTCATGGAGCCGGTGGTGGATACGACGGTCTTCCACTGCGGCGACGTCCACGACTTCGAGGGCGACGGGGCGCTGCTCTACTTCGGCGGGCCGGGCGAGGCGGTGCCCGCCGTGTTCCGCATGCGGTCGCAGCTCGCCGCACGCCGTGAACGCGTCCCCGATCTGCCGGAGGCGCGGTTCGGGGTGGCCGTCGGGCCGTTGATCATCGGACCGATCGGCTCGCGCTTCCGGAGCTCGCTGACGTTCATCGGCGCGAGCGTGAACCTCGCCGCCCGCATCCTGAAGCTCGCGCCACCGGGCGCGATCGCCGCCTCCGAGCCTGTCGTCGAGAGCGCGCGCACGACGGATCCAGAGCTCGCCGAGAAGTTCGTGCCGTTGCCCGAGAAGCAGCAGCTGAAAGGCTTCGGCGACGAGCCGATCTGCGTCTACCTCGCGCCGCCGGAGGGGTGAGCGAGCAGGCGCGCGACCGTGCACACCGCAGAGCTCCTCCGCACCTTTGCCCTCGCGAGCTCGTTCAAGGAGGGCGACCTGCTCGTCGGCGGTACGACCGACGACGACGTTCGCCGCGAGGCACGGGCGGCGCTGGCCGCGGTCACCCTCGGCGAGCTCGCGTCCCACCGCTTCGCCGACGACGGCGTGAGCGAAGCGCTCGAGCGCTCGATCGACGCCGGTGCCGCCGCCGAAATCTCGCAGACGAGCCTGGGCGATCTCCGCGCGCTGCTGCTCGCGCCCGGCAGCGGCGCGTGGATGGACCGTCACGGCCCCGGTCTCCGGAGCGAGACCATCGCGGGCGTGGTCAAGCTGATGACGGATACGGAGCTCTCCACGGTCGCTCGCACGATCTTCAACCCCCTCGGCGAAACGATCATCGGCTCGTCCGGCCATCTCGGGTCGCGGATCCAGCCGAACAGCCCGGGCGACGAGGAAGAGGAAATCCTCTTCTCCGTGCTCGAAGGGCTCTCCTACGGGTGCGGCGACGTCGTCCTCGGCATCAACCCCGCGGCCGACGACGTCGAGACGATCATTCGGCTCGAAGAGCTCCTTCGCAGCGTGATCGAGAGCCTCGCCTTGCCGACGCGCTACTGCGTCCTCTCCGACATCGTGAAGCAGGCGGCCGCTCGTGCTCGTTGCCGTGTGGACGTCGGGTTCCAGAGCCTCGCCGGCACCTCCCGCGCGCTCGCCGGAATGGTCGGGCTAGACGTCGACGGCATCGCGGAGCTCGCCGCCGGGTTCCCCGGGCTCTACTTCGAGACCGGACAGGGCTCGGAGGTGACGAACGGCACCGCCGAGGGCATGGACATGACGACGCTCGAGGCGCGTACCTACGGTGTCGCCCGCGCGATCCGCCAGGCGGTCGGGAATCCCTGGACGATCGTCAACGACGTCGCCGGATTCATCGGTCCCGAGGTGTTTCGCAACGGCGATCAGCTGAAGCGCGTCTGCCTCGAAGACGAGGTGATGGCGAAGCTCCACGGCCTGACGATGGGCCTCGACGTATGCGCGACCTTCCACATGGGCATCGCTCCGGCCGAGCTCCGGCATCTGACCGCGGAGATCGCGGCGGCGGCGGCGCCCGCGTATCTCATGGCCGTCGCCGGGAACGCGGATCCCATGCTCGGATATCTGACGACCTCGTTCCGCGACCACCCGCGGCTCAGGCGCGCCACCGGACGTCGTTTCGCGACGGGGATGGAGGCGCGGCTGCGCGAGCTCGGCGCCGGCTCCACGTGGGGCGATCCGCAGGTGACGTCGGCGCTGTACGCGACGTACCGCAGCGCGCGCGGCGACGATCGATCTCGCGATGCGCTCGTGACGGAGGCCGGGGCACGTGTCGCCGAGCTCCGCGAACGCGGCTTCGACCTGGGTGCCGGAGTGGCCGGCGCCGGTCGTCCGGAGGAAGATCCGCCGGAGACGCTCGCACGTCTCGAAGCGATCTACGCCCAGGCACGCCGAGCGCTCTACGCCAGGGTCCACGCTGCCGTGCTTCGCGACGTCTCGCCCCGACACCTGGTCGCGCGAACAGTGGCGTCGGATCGCGAAGACTATCTTGCGCATCCCGCCACTGGGGAACGGATCCGCGACGAAGACGCCGCTCGAGTGGCCGCGCTCCACCCCGATCGGCGTCCGGAGGTCCAGCTGGTGATCTCCGACGGTCTCAACGCCGACGCACTCAACGAGAACCTGCGCCCTCTCCTGCCGGCCCTTCGCCGCGAGCTGCGGACGCGCGGACGGCATCTCGCACCGGTCGACGTGGTCGTCGAGAACGGGCGCGTGCGCGCCGGCTATCACGTCGGCGCGGTCACCGCCGCCGACGCCGTCGTTCATCTCATCGGAGAGCGGCCCGGTACCGGCCTCGACACCCTCTCGGCGTATCTCACGTGGGGCCGCGACCCCGGCGGCGAGCTCCGCTGGCGCCCCGAGCTCGATCACTCGGAGACCACCGCGATCTCGGGAATTCACCGCCGCGGCAAGCCTCCGGAGGAAGCCGCGACGGAGATCGCGGGTCTGATCGCAGCCATGTTCGAGCTTCGCGCGTCGGGTGTGGCGCTCGCCACGCGCGCTGCGCGCCGGCACTGACCCGACGGACGCACCGGATGCGGGCGAACCTCTCGGTCGGTTCGACACCAGAGGACGGATCACCCGTCGCCGACACTCGAGCGGACGGAGGGTCGCGCCCCCGGTGGTCGGATCAGCTGCTGCTCGGTGCGTTCTGCTTCACGCTCTTCGTGCTCGCCATCCTTCCCGGACGGGTCCTTTCCGGGCATCAGGCCGTGATCCCCGAGACCAGCCGCGAAATGCTCGCCGATCACGACTGGCTGGTTCCAAAGCTCGATGGAGTGAGCTGGCTCGAGCGACCGCCGCTGTCGGCATGGTGGGTGGCGGCGGTATCCGCGGTCTGCGGAACGACCCGTGACGATCGCGTCGCACGCTTGGCGGCGATCACCGCGTCCGTACCGACGGTTCTGCTCGTGGCGTGGATCGGCGGGGTGTTCCTGGGGCGGGAGCTCGGCCTGCTCGCCGGTCTCGTATTCGCCACGTTCCAGGAGTTCTACGCCTACGCGACGAACCCGGAAGCGGACGTCTTCCTCTGCTTCCTCGTGACGGCAGCTCTTGCCGTCTTCGTCAGGCTCGAGTTCGTCCGCGGATCCCCGGCGTCCGGCGAATCGCAGACGTTCCTCGGCCGCCGCCCGTGGACGGTGTTCGCGTTCTTCCTGCTGCTCGGATCGACGAACCTGGCGAAAGGCCTGTTCTTCGGTGCCGCCATGGTTTCGATCCCGGTCGTCGCATACCTCGCCTGGAGCCCTGACCGTCGAGCCATCCGCCGCTACGTGTGGCTCTGGGGTTGGCTCGCTTGCCTCGCGGTGTCACTCGCGTGGCCGCTGTTCGTTCTTCGAACTCATCCGCAGATGCTGACCTTCTGGAAGGCACACTATCTCGGACGGCTGGGAGGCGGGTTCCTCGACGAGCCCTTTTGGTACTACGCCCTCGCGTTGCCCGGCGACCTGATGCCGTGGACTCCGCTCGCCGTTTCCGGGTTGTGGCTCGCCCGCCGGGGCTTGGTAGCGCCCGGCTCTCCCGAGCGCTTCCTCTGGAGCTGGGCCCTCGCGCCTCCCCTCGTGCTGTCGTTCGCGGACGGGAAGCATCATCACTATCTGCTGCACTGTCTGGCGCCCTGGGCGATCCTGGCGGCGCCCGCGGCGCTTCGGCTACGACGAATGGTGCTCGGCTGGCCGTCGTGGCTCCGGAACCCCGCGTGGACCGTGCCCGCCTTCGGCTTGCCACTCGCGGTCGCCGCGGTACTTTTCCGGCATCAGATCCGCGGGCCGCAGTGGGTCCCGCCGATGCTCGTCGGGGCGTGCGTCGCGACGGCGTTCGGCGCCGCCTTCTTCGTGACCCGGCGGAGCGACCGTGTCGCGATCGCCGGCACCTTCGCCGTGCTCGGCGCGCTCTTCACCCTCCTCTCGGCATACCAGGCGCGCTACGTCGACGATTACGACCGAGACGTGGAGTTCCTGCGCGAGGCTCAACGCATCGTTCCGGCGGATCGGCCCTTCCTCGCGTATTACGACGCGAGGGAGCTCGAGAATTTCTGGCTGCTCTACTACAGCGAGCCTCGTGTGCAGTTGGTCGCGGGATCGGAGGCGATCCGCGCGCGCCACCCGCGAGCGCACGAGGTGTACGTCCTCGCTCGCAGAATCGACGAACGCGATCTGGCGCGGATCGGCCGTACGGAAGAAATCCTCGCGAGCGAGCACACACGCTCGGAGCGGAACCCGTTACAGAGACGGGTCCTGTATCGACTCGCCGTGAACGCTCCTCCGCCGCGGAAGCGGGTCGAACGAAGAGACCCCGGGCCGAACCGGCAGGATCAGGAGGTCTTCGGGGGCAACCCGTCGAACTTCTCTCCGCCGGCGTCGAGATAGTCCCGCTCCTCCGCGGTGCTCTCGCGACCGAACATCGCATTCCGGTGCGGGAAACGGCCGAAGCGTTCGATCACGTCGCGATGACGGCGACCGTAGTCCACGAACTCGCCGAAGAGCTCGCGGAACGACTCGGGCACGCGATCGCGGAGCCACTCGTAATGCGCGACACAACGATGCTGCAGCGGGATGTCCTCCGCGTGCTCGAGCGGTAGCCCGAAGAACGCGGCCTCGAGCGGGTGGAGGCGCTCTGCGAAACCCGCCTCGAGCGCGGCCAGCGCGACTGCCCGCGCGCTGCCGTCGAACGCGAATGCCCGCGGCGTGCCGCGAAACGCGTTCCGCGGAAATTGATCGAGCACGACCACGAGCGCGAGCGCCGAGCGCGGCTCGGCCTTCCAGGCGTCGAGCGCGCCGCCGGCGGCAGCGTCCGGCAAGTGGCCGAAGCGCTCGGCAATTTGCCGATCGAACGTCACGCTCGCCTGGAACCAGAGCTCGACCCGCCGTCTCGCCGCTTCCGGCGAGCACGTCGCATCGGCGAACCAGAAGTCGAGCACCTCCTCCGGGTCGGGCGCCGCCGGAACGCCGCTCTCCACGCTCACTCGAGTCACCCTTCCGTCACGGGACGTCGGTGCCGAACGCGGTCTTCAGATCGTCACCCGCGAACGGATAGACGTGCACCATCCAGCCGTATGCCTGCGGGAGAAACTTTCCGCCCGCTCCCTCGCAGGAAGGGCGGTCCGCGATCCGTCCTTCGAAGCCGAACCGGCCGTCGGCCATGAAGCCGTACTGGCGGTTCACGGTGTCGGCGACCGCGCCGTGCCGCCCGGCGTCGAGCGTGCCCGCGAGATGCGCGTTGCCGGCGCCGATCTCGCCGCGTGTCAGGTCGTCGAGCGAGACGCCTTCGGGAAGGCAGACGTTCACGTGCGCGTGCCAGCGCGAGACACCGAGCGGGATCAACCTGTCGAGCTGATCCTCCGTCGAGCCCTCGGGCGCGCTGTACATGGCGCCGACCAAACGCCAGCGATCCGCGCCCTCCTTCACGTAGAGGAGCGAGCCCGGATGCGCCACGTCGAACCGGCCGGCGTACTCCTGGGCCGTGTGAGGGTAATGAACGAAGTGATAGACCTCCTGGGGCACCGTCGGCAGGAAGATCCGGTGGCCTTCCTCGAGCGCCTTCTCGGCATCCTGATAGGGCGTGATCGCGGCGCGCATCGTCCGCAGGACCTCGCGCGCGCGGGCGAGGTCGGCTTCGCTCGGTGTGCGCTCGGCGGTGAAGCGCATGTGCGGCCCGTCGTGCATGTGCCCGCCCATCTGCCCCATGTG
>JAXDLK010000233.1:0-7805 GCA_034666665.1 Candidatus Binatota bacterium | reverse complement strand
CGTCTTTCGAACCGTGCTCGTCACGCTGATCGCGACCGCCGCCTGTGGCACCAGGCAGCAGGAAGACCCCCTCGCCGGGTACAAGCGCGCACTCGCCGGCACCGTTACCGCCGAGATCGAGACCATCGACGCGGGATCGAACACGGAGAAGGACGCGGTCAGGCGCTTCGTCGCTTTCTACGAGGTCTACTCCGTCGAACGAGTGCGCGCCCACGTTCGCGAGGTCTACGCGGACAACGCGTACTTCCGGGACTCTTCCGGCGAGTTCTCCGGCATCGACGCCGTGGAGAAGTATCTTCTGACGGCCGCGGAAGGAATGGAGGAGTGCCGCATCGACTTTCAGGACATCGCCCGCCACGACGGCCACTACTACTTTCGTTGGATCATGAAGTACCAGGTGAGACGCAACCCCAACCGGCCGCTCGACGAAGCCGTCGGCATGAGTCACGTCCGGTTCGATCGTGCCGGCAAGGTGGTCTTCCAGAACGACTACCTCGACTCCGGAAGCCTGGCTCACGAGCACGTTCCGGTGATCGGCTGGCTCTTCCGCCGCTGAAGCCGATTCCGGGCCCGGGTCCTGAGCGCTACTCAGCCGGGCGGCACGACCTTCGCGGGCACCGCTCCGGCCGGAATCACCGGCGCCGCCGGACCTTGCTTCGCCTCGAGCCGGCCCAAGGCGAGGAAGCCGGGGGCGGCGAGCGCGAAGATCGCCGCCGACACCAGCCATGCGATCCGCGCGCCGTGATCACGCGCGACGAGACCGATGACCAGGAGGCCGATGCCGCCACCGAGCGTGCCGAACATCGAGCGTACCGAGAGCAGCGTCGCTCGCCGCTCTGCCGGCACGTGATCGTTCGTCCACGACTGCAGGACGGGCTCGGTCATGCCGACGCTCACCTCCTGCACCAGGAATCCGCCGATCACGAGCGGCGCCCGGGTGGCGAGCGCGGCGATCGAAAGCAGCGCCGCTCGCCACAACACGGCCGCGGCGAGCACGCGCTCGCGCGCGAAGCGTCCGAGCAAGCGCGGCAACACCTCGGAGCCGATCAAGGTCGCGACGTTCAGCAGGGCCCACACCCATCCCATCAGTCGGGGGCCGCCGCCGGTCAGCTCCTGCGTCCGCGGCTGCCACAGCATGTGTGCCGGAAGCGCGGCGAAGTACGTCGCGGCGGTGAGCGCACAGAGGAGAGCGAGTACCGGAGAGCCGCGTAATGCCGCGAAGCCCTCACGGGCGAGCGGCAGAGGCGAACGCAAGAGCGCGGAGACCTCGCCGCGCGGCCGGTCCTCGCGCATGAGCAACGCGCCGAGCACCCCCGCGAGCACGAAACCGGATGCGCCGACCGTCCACGCGAGCGCGTAGCTCCGCGCGGCAATCACGCCGCAGAGGATGCCGCCGCCGATCATCGCGACGCGAGTGAGCGTCTGCGCGCGGGCGAAGAACGCGTCGAGCGAACCCTCGCGCCCTTCGCTCCGCATGCGGTCCACCGCCCAGGCCTCGAGCGAGCCGCTCGCGAGCGTCGTCCCGACGCCGTCGATCACCTCCGCGATCAAGCAATCGCCGAAGTCGTCGGCGAATGCGTAGAGCACGAAGGCGACGGTGCGCACGGCGCAGCTCGCCAGGAACGACGTCTTCCGGCCGAATGCGTCGGCGATCGCGCCCGTCGGCACCTCGAACGCGAACACGGTGAGCAGGTAGACCGCGAGGACCACGTCGATCTGAAAGAGATCGAGCCCGCGGGACATGAGGAACAGGGCGTAGACGGGCGCCACGAACCAGCCCGACAGCGTGTAGAGACCGAAGAGCAGGTAGTAGACGCGGTCGGTCTGCACGGTCGCTCCATCGGGGCGCTGCGTTCGCAACGACGGCAGGTTTCGTGCGGTCTCTAGAGGTCTCGCGCTCGCTCGACGACGGCAGCGGTGCGGTCGATCCATTCGGGCGCGGCGCCGTCGGCGATCTCGGCCGCGGCCTTCTGCGAGAACATCACCAGCCGCGTTGCGCCCGCACTGCGATACGCGGCGAGCGCCGCCGGCGAGAGATCGCTCTCCGGATCGACGAACGGGCTCAGCTGGAACCGCTCGGGATCGCGTCCGGCGTTTCGCAGCACGTCGCGAAGCACGCGCGTCTCGGCGGCGAACGCATCGGGACTCTCGACGATCGGGCACCAACCGTCGAAGGTCCGCGCGAGGCGTGCGAACACCTTCTCGCCGTGACCGCCGAGCAAAACGGGGGGACCGCCTGGCTGCACCGGCTTCGGCTCGCAGCGCACGGCCGGAAAGCGCACCAGCTCGCCGTCGTAGCGAGCCTCCACCTCCGTCCAGAGGGCGCGCATCGCCTCGACCGTCTCGCGCAGGCGCCGCCACCGCGTCCCGAACCGCGTGCCCATGGCCTCCGTCTCCTCACGGAGCCAGCCGGCGCCGACGCCGAGGACGACGCGCCCGCTCGAGCATTGATCGAGGCTCGCGACGATCTTCGCGGTGATCAGCGGCTCACGCTCCGGCAGAAGGCAGATGCCGGTGACGAGCCGCAGGCGTGTCGTCGCGCAGGCCGCCACGGTGAGGGCGACGAAAGGATCCAGCCAACGTCCGTAGTGCTCGGGAAGCGAGGTCCCGAACGGGAAGCGAGTCGAGATCTCGATCGGGATCACCGGGTGCTCGGGGATCCATAGCGATTCGAAGCCGACCGCTTCCGTGCGGCGGGCGATCGCGGCGAGGTCGCCGGTTCGCGTGGTGGCGATCAGCAGTAGCCCGACGTCCATACGGCTCCTCCGCGATGCCCCCTCGTCGCCTACGCCAGCTCACTCCGCACGGGGACCAGCAGTCCCGGAGCGCGGTTGCGCGGTGGCGCTCCGCCCGGCCGGTCGCAGAATCTCCGCGAGCCGCTGTGGCCCGGCCCTCGAAACGAAGACCGCGCGACGAAGGTGCCGAGCTCTTCCGTCAGTGAACCAGCAGCGACCGTCCGTCGGGAGCGTTCGCCAGATCCAACCTCCCGAGGGCATCCAGGATCGTCTTGAACATGTCGCGCCCGGTCGCCGGGCTGCGGAGCAACGTGTTCGATCCGAGGATCGCTCGCGGCTGCCACTGGTGAGCGAAGCCGAACTGCCGCTTCGTACGCGCCGGGTTCGGGTGGATGTTCGACTCCTCGGGATCTCCGGCCTGCTCGAAGCCGTGATCGCTGCTGAGCAGGAGCAAGGTGCCGACGTCGCTGCCGATCCCCGCAGCGGCCGCGATCCGGCCGAGCTCGGTATCGAGATCGATGAGCGCCTGATCGTATTCCGCGCTCTTGCCGCCGAAGTGATGCCCGACGAAGTCCGGCCACTGGTAGTGACAGAACGCGAATCCCGTGGCCCCGACGGCGGCCAGCCCTTCGAGACAGTGGTCCGTCGCCTCCGCCATCGTGAAGTGCTTGTCCGCGACGGCGAGCACGGCGACGTCGGGCACGCGCAGGAACGGATACGGTTTCCCCTGAGGATCGATGCCGAGACACATGTTGCCGCGGTTGGTCGGCCGCCCTCCGGGCTCGGTGCGCACGCATTTCCCGGCCACGTACGAGCTCTGCAGCCCGTTCGCGTGCAGCACCTCGAACACCGTGCGGCCGGGCGGCGCATCGGTGTAGTGGCGGTTCCGGGTGGTCCCGTGGATCACCATCGGCAGCCCCGTCAGCTGCGTCGTCCAGGAGGGCTTGGTTCCTGTGTCCTCCTCGATCGTGAGCTGCTGGAACGTGCCGAAGGCCGTGACCTGCGCGAGGTTCGGCAGGCGGCCTTCCGAGAGGAGCTGCGATACCCGGCGGTAGTCGGCGCCGTCCCAGCCGACCAGCACCACGCGATCGTACGCCTGCGCACCGCGGGCCGTGACAGTGGCGAGAACGAGGCCAAAGAGAATTCGCGCTGCCCGCATGGTACCGACCTCCACTCTAGCGAGCCGTTTTCTCAGGAACCCGAGGCGTGAGCAAACGGTCGATGGCCGGCGGCCGGGCCGGGATTGACCGGATCTCCGGTTCGGGATCAGCTCGGCCGACGGCGAACAGGAGGAAATCAGTCATGGGCAATCCCTTCGAGTTCTTCACGATCGAGCGTCACGGCCGCACCGCCACCCTGTGGCTCGACCGGCCGGAGCAGCGAAACGCGATGGGGGCCGCCTTCTGGAACGAGCTTCCCGCGGCGATGGACGAGATCACGCGAGACGAAGCCATCCGCGCCGCCGTGGTCGCCGGCCGCGGCCGCGACTTCACGGTTGGCCTCGATCTCAAGGCGATGCAGGGCCTGCTCTCCGGGGGACCGGCGGCGGCCAGCCGCCTCGGCTTCCTCGACGAGATCCTGCGCCTGCAGCGATCGATCACCGCGGTGGCCCGCTGCCCGAAGCCGATCATCGCCGCGATCCACGGCTGGTGCCTCGGCGGCGGCATCGATCTCGCCACCGCCTGTGACCTGCGGTATGCGGCGCGGGACGCGGTCTTCTCGATTCGCGAAACGCGGATCGCGATCGTCGCCGACGTCGGCACGCTGCAGCGACTGCCGGCGATCGTCGGCAAGGGACACGTCGCGGAGCTCGCCTACACCGGCCGCGACTTCGATGCCGAGCATGCGGAGAGAATCCATCTCGTGAACCGCGTGCTGCCCGACGCGGAGACGACCGTCGCGGCCGCCCGTGCCACCGCGGAGGAGATCGCGGCGAACTCGCCGCTGGCGGTGCAGGGCACCAAGCGCGTGCTCGAGTACTGCGAAGGAAAGAGCGTCGACGACGGCCTGCAGTACGTCGCGACGTGGAATGCGGCCTTTCTCGAGAGCGACGATCTGAAGGAGGCGATGCGCGCATTTCGCGAGAAGCGCGCGCCGGAGTTCACCGGCCGCTGACGGTTCCGCTTCCGGAGGTCGTCGACGCCCGCGCGCGGGCACGCGCGAGGTGCTCGCGGGCGGTCGCGTCGGCGGGGTCGAGCGTCACGGCGCGCGCGAAGGCCTCGGCCGCCTCGCCGTACCGCCGCGTGTTGTAGAGCATCCGCCCGAGCCGATCCCATGCGGCGGCGCTCGAGGGCTCGAGCCGTACGAGCCGCTCGAGGACGCCCGCCGCACCCGTCCAGTCACCCTGAGCGTCGAGGACGTTCGCGAGGTTCGAGAGCATCGCCCGATCATCGGGCACGAGCGCCAGACCGTCGCCGAAGACCTCCCGCGCACGAGGGAGGTTGCCCCGCCGCTTCTCGAAGACACCGAGCGCATTGCGTGCGTCGACGTCTCGCGGCCGCTCTTTGACGAGCCGCGCGAGCTCGGTGATCGCCGCCTCGCGCCGGCCGCTGCGCTCGAGCGCCAGCGCCAGCTTGTAACGAGCCGAGGCATTCCCGGGGTCGAGCCGGACTGCCTCACGCAGCTGCTCGACCGCGTCCGCGTCGCGCCCCGCCTCCGCGAGATTGAAGCCGTACTCCTCCCGCGCGTACGCGGACCGCGGCACCTGCTCGACGGCTGACGCCCAGAGAGAGAGCCCATCCCGGTACACGGGAATGCGGGCAGTCGTGAGCACCGCGAGCGCGGCGAGCGCCGCGGCGACGACGCCGAGGCGCGCGCCTGCGGCCGGACCTCTCGCGAGCGGAGCCACGGCGGCACCGGCTGCGAAGCCGATGCCGACCATCGGCAGGTAGAGGCGATGCTCGAGGATGAAGAGCTTCATGCGCGCGAAGCCGAGGACCGGAGACACCGCGATCGCGAAGAAGACGAGGCCGTAGGCGATCGCCGGCTGCCGGCGAAGAGCTGCGGCGACGGCGACGAGAAATGCCGCCGAGAACCCGGCCGCCGTCCAGAATCCGAGCGTATCCGCATCGGCGAGCGCCGGATGATACGGGGTCGGCGCGAAGCCCCACGGCAGGAGCACGTGCTGGACGTAGTACCCGAGCGTCACCGGCAGGAGGCGCAGCCTCGCGGCCCACGAGAGCGCGCCGTACTGCCGCTCGCCGCCGATCGCGCCGCCGAAGATCGCCCATCGCGCGGCGAAGTACGCCGCCGCGACCAGAGCGAGCACGAGCAGGAGCGGTACCCGGGAGCGAAGCTCCGCGAGCCGTCGGCGCCTCACGACGAGGTCGTCCGCGAGGAGGAAGAGCGGCGCCACGATACCCGTCTCCTTGGTCCAGAGCGTGAGGGCATAGGCACCGGCGATCGCCGTCCACGCCGGCCACTCGGCCCGGTCCGCCCGCTGCGCGCGCCAGCGATCGGCGAGCAACATCACGGCGATGGGTGGCACCAGCAGAAGATCGTTGCGGCCCAGAAGCAGCGCGACCGCCTGACATTGGATCGGATGCACCGCGAACAGCAGCGCACCCGCGGCTGCACCCGGAAGGCTGCCGATCGCGGCGAAGATCACCAGGCAAACGAGCGACACGTTGAGCGCGTGGAGCGCGACGTTCGTGCGATGGAACGGTCCGGGGTTCTTTCCCCAGAGGTTGCGGTCGGCGACGTAGCTGGCGATCAGCAGCGGCCGGTAGTAGCCGACGTCCTTGCTGTCGACCACAGGCCGCGAAAACGCGCGAGCCGCATCGCTCCACTCGTCGAGTGACGCATCGTTGCGCACGATCAGCACGCCGTCGTCCCAGACGAAGCCGCCGTGCCGGGCGGGAAGATAGAGGACGATCGCGACCAAGCCGCACGCGAGCGCGACGGCCGCCGCGGTTCCCCAGCCCCCGCTCACGGCGTGCACGCGGACTCGAAGAGAGGCGAGCGTGCGAGCCGGGTGCGGTGCCCGTACCACACCGCGAACGTCCACAGCGTGGAGAGCGCGTAGCGCGCGGAGGAGCGGTAGTCGATGCTGCTCGCCTCCGTGAAGTATCGCACGGGGACCGGCAGGTCTCCCACGCGGAAGCCGAAGTGGATCGCCTGCAGGAGAAACTGCGAGTCGAAGACGAAGCCGTCGTCGTTCCGCCGATAAGGGATCGTCTCCAGCACCCGCCGCGTGTAGCCGCGGAACCCGCTGTGCCATTCGCCGAGGTTCTGTCCGGTGAGGACGTTCTCGAGCAGCGTCAGACCGCGGTTCGCGAGGTACTTCGCGATCGGCATGCCTCCCGCGAGCGCCTCGCGGCGGGTGCGAATGCGGTTTCCGAGAACGACGTCGCAGATGCCGAAGCGGAGCACGTCGAGCGCTGCGGGCACCATGCGTGCGTCGTATTGATCGTCCGGGTGGACCATCACGACCCGGGTCGCGCCGTGCGCGAGAGCCACGTCGTAGCAAGTCTTCTGGTTGCCGCCGTAGCCGGTGTTGCGCTCGTGCTCGATGACGTGGAGTCCGAGATCGCGGGCGACCGCGACCGTCTCGTCGCTGCTGCGGTCGTCGACCAGGATCACCTCGTCGAAGGAGCCCGCCGGAAGCTTCCGGTACGTCGATTCGAGCGTACGCGCCGCATTGAACGCGGGCATGACGATGATGGTCCGCTCGCTCACGGCCGCCCTCTTACCCGCGGGGCCGCGGCGGCGCCAATCACGCGTGGAGGATCAGGACTCGAAGAGCCCGAGCCGCGCCGTCCGCGGCCGGCGAAAGGCGGCGATCGAGAGCGGGCGCCGCTCGTCGCCGATTCCCGCATCCGCCATTGCGCTCAGGCGGCGGAACTCGACTCGTAGAGTGAAGATTGCCGCCGCCGAGAATCTACGGCAGGTATGCCTCCGTCGCGGTCGTCGGTCCGCCGGTAGCGGCGCCAGCGATCAGCACGGCCGTACCGGCAGGATCCGCGGGAGTGAGGCTCGCCGTGTGCGCCCACCGCGGCGTCGTCATGGGCGCCGGCGGCGGCACGAAGACTCCCGGCGCGGGAAAGAGGCCGGTCAGCGGGTTCGGACCGG
>JAXDLK010000232.1:0-30508 GCA_034666665.1 Candidatus Binatota bacterium | reverse complement strand
GATAGAACTCGCTCTCCGCTCCGGATTCGCGCTCCGTCTGGTCGTCGGCGTCGACCCAGTCGAGGACGGAGAAGAGAAGGTTCGGATCGAGGCCGATCGCCTCGAGAATCCCCTGGAAGAGCTGCTTACGCATCTCGAGCTGGAGCGGGTTGCCGGCGACCGCCAGCGAGTTCAGGTTGAAGTGCCCCGATTCGTCGACGATCGCGTAGCCGGCGGTGCCGAACCCTTCGGCGATCGGCAGCACCGGCACCGGATGAGCCCACGTGTCGGCGAGCGTCTCCGCCGCCGGAAATTCCTGCGGGTTCTTCGCCTTCTGCTCGGCATCCGTCCGGAGAGCGATCTCGGCGAAGACCAGGGCCGAGCGGGCGAGATAACGCGCTTGCGTTGCGCTGAGAGCGTTCCGCGTCAGGTGGGAATCGACCTCCGTCGAGTACGTGAACTCGACGACGATGATCGTGAGCAGCGTCACCACGAGCAGCGTGATGAGCAGCGCCATCCCGCGCTCCTCGCCGCGTTTCACCCGTCGTCTCCATCGTCGGGCTCGTTCTCGTTCTCGGGGAAATCGCTCTCCTCGGGCGCTCGCGCGACCTGGGGTCCACGTCCGAGCTCGGCGGCCATCGGCAGATCCACTGCCGTGTGATAGCTCTCGACCTGCTCGTCATCGCTCCACACGAGCAGCGTGATCTCCACTCCGAGCGGCATCTTCGCGTAGCGGCGCCCGTCGTTGGAGTCCCATTCCTCGACCCATTCCTTGCCGTCGAAGAAACGGAAGCGGAGGCCGGCGATGTGGTCGAGCAAGAGCGCGGTCTGACCGGGATCCGGCCGCTCCGCGTCGAACGCCACACCTGCGAGGCTCGACTGGGCCTCCCGGTAGAGCGCGCGGGAAGCCGGATGTTCCTCGTTCGGCACCACGAAGTAGTGGATCGTCGCGAGGTCGGTGGCCGCGGTCCCGCGGCCGGTCGCCCTCGGGACGAACGCGGAAAAGGCGAGCTCGTCGAAGGGGACGCTGCCCTCGGTGTGATCGCGGGCGACGAACAGCAGCTCGGGAGCGGACTGCGGAGGCACGACCCCGGCGGCCCCGGGCGCGGCCGGCGTCGGTGTCGGCGGCGGTGCCGCGGAGGACGCCGCCACGGCGGCCGGCCGGAGCTCGAGACGTCCGACGGCCCCTTCGAGGTCGCGGATGATGCGGTCGAGCACGACGCGCGCCGTCGAGGAGAGCTCGACCTTGGTTTCCACGTGCTCCTTCGAGGCGAGCGTTTGTGCGAAGACGCCGTACACCACGACCAGCACCACGCCGAGGATCGCCAGCGTGATGGTGATCTCGAGCAACGTGAAGCCTCGGCTCCGGCGCATCATTCTTCGGCCTTGCGGACGTGGGTGACGAGCTCGGCCGCGTTCGGCTCCTCACGGTCCCAGAAGACCCGCACGCGCAGCTCGCGGATCTCGTCCTCGAGCTCGCGCGTCGGCCCGCGAAGGATCGTCAATTCCCACGCGTACTCCGGATCCTCCTCGAACTGCCCGCGGAGCTCGGTCGGATCGGGGAACGCCTGCTCGAGGAGCGTCCGCGTCATGAGCTCCTGCGCCAGGAACGTGGCGCGGACGAGATTGCGGTCGTGGCCGGCGATCGCGATGTTCCGGGCATGAAGCGAGAGCAGGCTCACCAGCGCGGTGGCGATGATCGACAGCGCGACGAGAACTTCGAGGAGAGTGAAGCCGCGCACCGAAGCTCGCTTCGACGAAGCGACCCTCTCACCCGCCCGCTTCGCGGTCGGCCTCACCCCCACGGGGGGGAGGCGCAGACGAGCCCCCGGGTTCATGAGCCCTCCTTGGTCCGTGTGATCTCGAACTCCTTGTATCCGTCGTACACCTCGCCGCGGCCGCGAACCGGGTCGATCCGCAGCGTGTAGGCATGATCCCGCTCGTCGGCGAGATGGACGACGCTCTCGTCGGCGAACCCTTCCGGGTAGAAGTGTGTCGGGGCGATCCCGGCCGCCACCTTCCCGGCCACCGGCAGGATCACGTCGACGACGCGCACGCCGTCCGGGAGCGTGACCTTGCGCGACAGCAGCGAATCGTCCTCGACGTATTCGCCGGTCTCGGAATCGAGCTTGCTCACCCAGTAGGTCTGCGAATCGAGATCGAACACCAAGGCGTAGGGCAGACCGCGGAGCGCGGCCTCCTCGTAGAGATAGCGCACGGTGTTCGAGAGACGACGGGTGGTCGACGTCAGCTCGACCCCCGTCACGTCACGCAAGCGCGGGATCGCAATGCCGGCGACGATCGCGATGATGAAGACGACGATCGTGAGCTCGATCAGCGTGAAGCCGCGGTCGGAGCGAGCGCCGCGGAGCCGGCCGTCGCCGGCGCGCAATTCCGTCAACCCACGTCGCGGCTGTCGATGTCCGCGGCGTAGCTCTCGCCCCCCTGCTCTCCGTCCGCGCCGAGCGATTTCAACATGTAGGTGCGGCCGTCGCTGATGTACACGTACGGCGCCCCCCACGGATCCTCCGGGACCTTCGACTGGCTCAGATATCCGTCGGGCGGATACTTCTTCGGCTGGGGGCCGCCCGAAGGCTTCTGGATCAAGGCGGCGATCCCCTGGTCGGTCGTCGGATAGATGCCGTTGTCGAGCTTGTACAGATGAAGCGCCTGGTCGAGCTGCTTCAGATCGGCCTTCGCCTTGGTCAGGCGGGCGTCGTCGGTCTTGCCGATCACGTTGACGCCGACGATCGTGGCGAGCAGCCCGATGATGAAGACGACCACCAGGATCTCGACGAGCGTGAATCCGGCGGAGCGATAACTCGATGATTTCATGGGTGTTCCTCCGCACCGGGAAGCTTCCTGGCGTTCGCCGGGCGTCCGCGGCGGATGTCGGTTGGACGTTTCACGACGGCTCTCGATTCAACGTCTGGCAGGCGAGGGGATTCTGCGGCGTGAATCGGCGAAGCGCCGCTGCTCTCGGGGCTATGTGGCCACTCCCGCCGCAAGGTCCCCTCCTCAATGTACGATCTGGCTCATCTGGAAGATCGGTAGCAGGATCGCGAGCACGATGAAGAGTACCGTCGCGCCCATGACGAGGATCATGATCGGCTCGAGGAGCGTCGTCAGCGTCGACACGGTGGTGTCGACCTCGTCCTCGTAGCCATCGGCGGCTTTCGCCAGCATGTCCTCCAGCTGTCCGCTCCTCTCGCCGACGGCGATCATGTGCGTCATCAGGGGCGGAAAGATGCCGCTCCGTTTCAGCGGCGGCGCGATCGGCTGACCCTCGCGGATCGCGTCGCGCGCATCCTCGATCGCCTGGAAGACGATCCGGTTGTCGACGATGTTCTTGACGATGTCGAGCGAGGGCAGGAGCCCGATGCCGCTCCTGAGGAGCGTCGACAGCGTGCGCGCGAACCGGGCGACGGCGATCTTCTGCGCGAGCTTGCCGAAGACCGGTGCGCGGAGCTTCCAGCGGTCGCTGACGATTCTGCCGGACGGCGTCCGCGCATAGGCGCGGAGCCCGACCCCGGCGAGCACCGCCCCGGCGAGGAACAGCCACCACCACTCCGCGAGAAAGTTGCTCGTGCCGATCAGGATCCGCGTCGCCAGCGGCAGCACCTGCTTGGTGTCCGTGAAGATGCGCGTCACCTTCGGGACCACGTAGGTGAGCAGGAAGAACAGGATCAGCGTACCGACCACGACCATGAAGATGGGATAGGTGAGCGCCTTCCGCACCTTGCTCCGCAGCCGCGCCGTGGCCTCCGTGTAGTCCGCGAGGCGAAGGAGCACCACGTCGAGCGCGCCGCTCGCCTCGCCGGCGCGCACCATGTTCACGTACAGGTCGCCGAACACCCGCGGATGCTGCCCGAGCGCGTCCGCGAGCGACGTCCCTTCGGTCACGAGCTCGCGGATGTGGGAAAGAATCCGCTTCAGCCGGTCGCTGTCGACCTGCTCGACCAGCGCGCCGATCGACTCGACGAGCGGCAGTCCCGCCCCGACGAGCGTCGAGAGCTGCCGGGTCATCACGGCCAGGTCCTGCGGATTGACGCGCTCGAACGAGCGCCGGATCGTTGGGCCCTCGCGCCGTGACTGCGCGCCCTCGGTCTCGTTCAGCGCCGTCGGATAGACGCCGCTCTTGCGGAGCTTCTGGCGCGCGACGCGCGGGTTCTCCGCGTCGACGATGCCGCTGACGGATTTTCCCTGCGGGCTGAGACCGCTGTATGCGTAAACGGGCATCGAGGGGAACGGCTACTCGACCAGCAGGTCCTCCTGCGTGACCCGCAAGACTTCCTCGCTCGCGGTGACGCCTTCGAGCACCTTGCGCGCTCCGTCCTCCCGGAGCGTCGGCATTCCGCGCGCCGTCGCGAGACGGCGGATCTGCGCGGAGTCCGCCTTCTTCATGATCAGGTTTCGCACCTCGTCGTCGATGACCAGGAGCTCGTGGATGCCGATCCGGCCCTTGTATCCGCGGTGCTTGCATTCGGCGCAGCCCGGCCCCGGCCGGAAGACGGTGGACCCGGTCGCCTGCTCGGGACGGATGCCGAGCTCGCGAAGCTCCTCGTCGGTCGGCGCGTACGGCTCCCGGCACCCGGTGCACAAGCGCCGGATCAGGCGCTGCGCCATGACACCGAGCACCGAGGAGGAGACCAGGAACGGCTCGATCCCCATGTCGATCATGCGCGTGATCGCACCGAAGGAGTCGTTCGTGTGCAACGTCGAGAACACCAGGTGGCCGGTGAGCGACGCGTGGATCGAGATCTCCGCGGTCTCCACGTCGCGGATCTCGCCGACCATGATCACGTCGGGATCCTGGCGCAGGATCGAGCGCAGCCCGGCGGCGAACGTGAGCTCGATCTTCGGATTCACCTGCATCTGGCCGACGCCGTTCAGCTGATACTCGATCGGATCCTCGATCGTGATGATGTTCTTGTCCTTGCCGTTGATCTTCTCGAGCGCGGCGTAGAGCGTCGTCGTCTTGCCGCTGCCGGTCGGACCGGTGACCAGGACGATGCCGTGGCTCTGCCGGATCATGCGCTCGACGGTCTTCAAGTTGTGGCCCGCGAGGCCGAGGTCCTCGAGCGTGAGCAGCGTCGACGCCCGGTCCAGGAGACGCATCACCACGCGCTCGCCGTACGCCGTCGGGATCGACGAGACGCGGATGTCGATGTCCTTGCCGGCGATGCGGGTGCGGATGCGGCCGTCCTGCGGCAGCCGCTTCTCGGCGATGTTCAGTCCCGCCATGATCTTCACGCGCGACGTGATGATCGGCTGGAAGCGCTTCGGCGGCTTGACGATGTCGTAGAGGATGCCGTCCACCCGCACCCGCACCACGAGGTCCCGCTCGAAGGGCTCGATGTGGATGTCCGAGGCGCGGTCCTTGGCCGCCTGGAAGAGAATCGAGTTCACCAGCTTGATGATCGGGCCTTCGTCGCCGGAATCGAGCAGGTCCTTGGTCTCCTCGACCTCGGTGGCGATCAGGTCGAGCCGCTCCTCGTCGAGGCCCTCTACGAGCTGCTCGGTCGAGCCGGAGAGCTGATCGTAGGCGCGGTTGATCGCGTCCTCGATCGACCGAGCGGGCGCGACGACGACCCGCACCGGACGATGAAAGAGCACGCGCAGATCGTCGACCGGGCCGACGTCGGACGGATCGGCGATCGCAACGCGAACGGCGTCGTCGTCGCCTGAGATCGGCAGCAGGTTGAAACGCTTCGCGAACTGAATCGGAACCTGCGCGACGAGCTCGAGCGGCAGTCCCTCGAGCGAGATCGTGCGCGTGAACGGCAGCGCGTAGTGGCGGGCGACGACCTCGGCCCAACGGTCGGCCGTGATCACGCCCATCTCCTGGAGAACGTCCCCGAGGTCCTTGCCGTCCCGCTTCCGGTCGCGCGCGCGGTCGAGCGCGTCGAGCGTGACGCCGGCCTCCTCGACGAGCCGCGCCTCGAGCGTTTGGATCATACGTTCGAGATTAACCGGAACCCCGCTCCGGCGCTAGGTTTTCCGATTGCGGCTTTTCGGCGCGCACCGTCAGCAGCCAGACGCTCCGCCGCGTCAGGTCGGCGAGATCCTCGGCAGCACCATCCGTCATTCGCGCCGGCCAGCGCTCGATCTCCTTTTTCGGCGGGCGGCTCGCCGGCAGTGGACGATGGAGACGGCGCCAGCCCTCCAGCCGGACGTTCGCCCAAGGCTGCGTGCCGAAGAGCCCCCGGATCGCCGGTACGTCTCCGCGGACGAAGGCAGCGGCCCCGTGCAGATGGATCGGCGCGTCGAAGTAGACCCAGCCGCCCGGGCGCAGAACCCGCCAGATCTCCGCGAGCGCGCGAGGATAGTCGCAGTCGGTGACCCCGGGGTTCTCGTCTTCCCAGTGCTCGAGCGTCTGGATGCCGAAGACCACGTCGAAGCTCTGGTCGGCGAAGGGGAGGGAGGCGGCGTGCCCGACGTACGTCCGCAGCGATTCCGCGCCGCGATGGGACTCCGGGTTCGGGTCGACCGACAGCCATCGTCCGCCGGACGCCTCGACGATGGCACGGCCGAACGAACGCTCGGCGCAGCCGATCTCGAGCACGTCCTTGCCCGCGACGTCACGCAGGTTGTACTCCGCCGCGGCGCAGATGCAGGCGCGGATGCGGCTCCCCATCGGTACGCGGCAGCGCGGGGGAAAGGCCGAGAACTTCGGGCAGTCGCGGCAAGCGACGTCGGCGACACCGTCCTCGGACGCGGTCTTCCGCAAGCCGTGCCACTCGGTGGAGAGGCGGCTCGGCAACGCTTCGACGTAGGCGTCGCGCCGGCCCTGCTTCGTCCATGGGCGGAGCAGGGCGCGAAGGCGGGGCAAGATGCGGCGTGTGGTCAGGAGGCGCGCTTCCAGGGGCTCTGCCCGGAAGCGATCTGCTGCATCTGCTCGCCCGAGAATGGGCGCCAGCGGACTCCCCGGGTGCCTCCCTGACCCTCGGGATAGACGGAGAGCGCCTCGGTGGCGCTGTCGAACACCTCGAGGCAGGTGTACTTCGCCTGGTAGCCGCCGGACTGGTACTCGTACGTGCCGCCCTTGTCGAAGAACTGCGGCGCCGACTGCGGCACGTAGAGGGTGAGAAAGCCGCCGGTGGTCTGGAGCTCCGGCGGTGGCGTGCCCTGCTCCCAGTACGAGAGCAGCACCACGTAGCGGTGTCCGGAGGCGGGAAGCCCGTAGAGCTCCGGTCGCGGCGCCTCGCTCGGTGGAGCGGCCGCCGGCATCGGCGGGGGGGGAGCGGCGAACGACGTGACGCCTGCTCCCTGCGACGGCGCGGGAGTGGGCGCGGCGAACGGCAGCGACGTCCCCGGTGGGATGATCAAGGGCGGCGGCCCACCCGGCGGGGGCTCCGTCAGCCGGCCTTCCCACTTGTAGCTTTCGAGGTATTTCCGGCTCTGCCTGGAGAGGTGGCGATCGCGCACGTTGCCCATCAACAGGTCGCGCTCCTCGATCGAGGCCTTCTGCAGCTGCGTCTCGTCGCGGATGATCCGCGGCGTCAGGAAGATCAGCAGGTTCACCCGGTTCGAGGTGTCGTCCGTGTGCGTGAAGAAGTTGCCGATGAAGGGGATGTCGCCGAGGTACGGCACCTTGCTCTTCACGCTCGTCACGTTGTCGGAGATGAGCCCGCCGATCGCGACCATCTGCCCGTGCTCGGCGACGACCGTCGTCGACGCCGCACGGACGCTGGTCGTGGGGCCGGCGACGTTCGGATCGACGACCGGATTCGGCACCACCGCCGAGACTTCCTCGTAGAGATCGAGGCGCACGACCCCGCCTTCGGAGATCTGCGGCGTGATCCTGAGGGTGATGCCGACGTCCTGCCGGTCGACGGTCGTGAAGGTGTTCTGCAGGTTGGTCGTGTCCGTCGCGCGGCTGGCGATGAACGGGATGTTCTGCGCGACGACGATCTCGGCTTCCTGGTTGTCCGACGTGAGGAGCGTCGGCGCGGAGAGCACGTTGATGTCGCTGTCGCCTTCGAGCGCGGTGAGGAGCGCCACCTGCGCGGGGACCGTCTGTCCGTTGATCGTCACCGTCTGCTTGCTGGCCGCCGCGGCGAGCAGTCCTCGGATCGACGATGCCTGCGGGCTGAGCGCGGTGTTCAGGGATCCGAGGTTCACCCGCCCGAGCCCGACGCCGGAGTTCGTCAGGTTCGCCGCGCCCTGGAGCTCGAGACCGAGAGAACGGGACTTGTCGAGGCTCACCTCGAGGATGATCGCTTCGACGATCACCTGCCGGCGGGGGACGTCGATGTCGGCGAGCACGCGGCGCAGCACGTCGAAATCCTGCGGTCCGGCGCTGATGATCACGGAGTTCGTGTAGGGGTCCGCGGTCACCCGCACCTCGCCGACGAACTCCCCGCCGCTGCCGGTGGCGGACGTCGGCTGCGCGCCGGCGCCGCCCTGGTTGCCACCGAGACCGCCGCCGCCGAGCGCGTTGCCGAGACCGCCACCGCCGCCGCCGAGTCCGCCCCGGCCGAGGCCTCCACCACCTCCGAGACCGCCGCCGCCGTTCCCACGTCCGAGGCCTCCGCGGCTCCCCTGCAGACGATCCTCGCGCGTCGTTCGCCGGGTCGGGGAGCCGAGCGCGCCGAGGCCGCCGCCCCCGCCGCCGCCGATCAGCTCGGAGAGGACCTGCACGGTCTCGATCGCGTTCGCGTACTTCAGGCGGTACACGTTGATCTTCGCGACGCCTTCGAGCTTGCGATCGAGCTCCTTCACCAGCGTGCGGATCGTGCGCACCTGCTGCGGACCCGCGAGCACGACGAGGGAATTCGTGCGCTCGTCGGCGATCACGCGAAACGTCTCCGCGGTGCCGCCGGCGGCGACGGGCGCCGCTTGCCCCTGTCCGGGCGCGCGCGCGGGACGACGTTGCGCCGCCGCGCCGGCGGCCTCCCCCGCAGCGTTCTCCGCCAGGCCCTCGAGCGCGTCCTGGATCTTCGCGGCGACGTCTTCGGCGAACGCGTTCTGCAGGCGGATCACCTCGATGCCGCGGCCGGGGAGCTCGATGTCGAGCTCCGAGATGATCTGCAGCAGGCGGTCGATGTTCGACGCGCTGTCGATCAGGATCAGCGAGTTCGCCGGATCGTACGCGGTGATCAGGCCGTCCTTCGACACCATCGGCTGCAGCACGGCGACGAGCGAGCTCGGCGTCGTGAAGCTCAGCGGCACGATCTGCGTGACGAACTGGTCGCCGTGCTCGCCCGTTGCGAGCGGCAGGTCCGACTCCTTCGCCTCGCGAGTGGGGACGATCTTGATCGCCGGGCCCGAGGGTACCGTGGTGAAGCCCTTCACCTCGAGGATCGACTGGAAGACGCGGTAGGCTTCGGGAACGGTGATCTTGGTCGGCGAGATCACCGTCACCTTGCCGCGCACCTTCTCGTCGAGGATGAAGTTCTTGCCGGTGATCTCGCTGATGAATTTCGCGAGGACGCCGATCTCGACGTCCTGGAAGTCCATGGTGATCATCTGCCCGCCACCGCCGCCGCGCGGCGGCGCTGCCCCCGGAGCGGCGAGGGGCGCCGGAGCCTGCGCGAGAGCGACGGCGGCGGCGAGAGCGATGCCGAGGACGACGGCCGCGGAGAGCGTTTTCAGGCGAGCCCCCGCGCCGGCGTGGCGGCTGCGAGTCTGCCGTCCTTCCGCTGCGAAACATTGCGGTCCCACGATTCTCCCCACACCCCGCTCGACCACATCGCTCTGCGCCTCAACGGATCTCGTAGCTGAGAGTCGTCGGCTGGCGGTTGCGCATCACCTCGACCGAGACGTTCGTCGAGCTGCGGAGCTCCTGGATCATGGACATCGCGCGGGCGGGATCGCTCAGCTCCTGCCCGTTGATGCGGGCGATCACGTCGCCATTCTTGAGGCCGATCTTGTCGAAGATGGAATCGCGGCGGATCGCGAACACGCGGAAGCCGCTGGCCTTCCCGTCCTGGAAGTGAGGCACGGCGCGGATCTGCGTGAAGACCTGGTTCATGTTCTCCATCGCCTGATCCACCTCGGAGCGATCGACGACGAAGCTGGTCTCACCGAGCTTCTGGATGCCCTCTTCCGCCGCGGCGGCCGCGAAGCTCCCCGGGCGTCCTGCCTGCTCCGCCAGCTTCAACGTCTCTTCCTGGCTGCCGTTCTTGAGGATGACGTGGTCCCATTCGATCCGCGACACGGTCCGGTCCTGCAAGCGGTCGCCGACGCGGTAGAGCTCCTGCTTGCGGTCGGACTCGTCCTCGATGATCGCGAAGGAGTCCATGCCGTGCCCTGGCGCGGTGCCGAGGAGCTTGGCCTTCAGCGGCGAAACGGTCGGCGCTGGCGCGGTCTCCTCGACCGGCTTCGGCGGGTTGAAGATGTCCCGTTCCGTCACCGCCGCGTAGTGCGAGATCGGACGCTTGGACATCGCGGGAGCGTTCGCCTCGACGGGCGGCAGCGAGACTTCCACCTTCGGCCGGAGCGCGATCGAGATCCCTGCATTGACGGAGCTCGCCGCGAAAAACGCGGCGAGCGCCAGAAGCAGGAGCTGTCCGGCGATGACGAGCGTGCGCGGCGGGATCATTCCGGGGAAAAGCGGCGAAAGATCGGCGTAGTATATGAAGTAAAGAGTCCGGGCTTTCAAGGCTCGACGTCTGCAGCGCCGCTCGCGACGAGCCGCGCGAGCCGCGAATTGCAGGAGCGCAGGCGCGCGTGTAGGATTCCGCTCAAGGTTTCACTCGATTCGCACCGGAGGTCGCATCGGAATGCCGTCTCAGAACCGCAGGCGAGCCGCTCTCGCCGTCACCGGCTTGGCGCTCACCGCGTTGCTCGTCACGGGACGGGTGCAGAGCGTCGCCGCCGTCGCCCGTGAAAGCTACGAGAAGCTCGAGGCGTTCACGAACATCCTCGCGATCGTCAAGAAGAACTACGTCGACCCGGTGACGACGCAGCAGCTGATCGAAGGCGCGATCAACGGGATGCTGACCTCGCTCGACCCGCACAGCGCGTACCTGACGCCGGACCTCTACAAGGAGCTCCAGGTCGACACCAAGGGCAGCTTCGGCGGCCTCGGCATCGAGATCACGGTCAAGAACGGCATCTTGACCGTCGTCTCGCCGATCGAGGACACGCCCGCGTTCCGCTCCGGAATCAAGCCTGGCGACCAGATCATCAAGATCGAAGGCGAGTTCACCAAGGACATGAGCCTGATCGAGGCCGTGAAGAAGATGCGCGGCCCGCGCGGAACGAAGATCAAGCTCACGCTCAGGCGCGAGCCCCACCCGGAGCTCTTCGACGTGAGCGTGGTTCGCGACGTGATCAAGATCGAGAGCGTCAAGTCGCGGCTGCTCGAGAAGGGGTACGCCTACGTGCGCGTGACGCAGTTCCAGGAGCGCACCGACGAGGACCTCGAGCGCGCGCTCGACGACGCCGCCAAGCAGAGCGGCGGCAAGATCTCCGGCATGATCCTCGATCTCCGCAACAACCCCGGCGGCCTGCTGACGCAGGCGGTGCGCGTCTCCGACATGTTCCTCGAGTCCGGGCTGATCGTCTACACGGAAGGCCGTCTCGAGGGTCAGAAGCAGCGGTACTACGCGCACAAGAGGAAGGCGTACCTCGATTACCCGATGGTGGTGATCGTCAACAGCGGCAGCGCGAGCGCCGCGGAGATCGTCGCCGGCGCTCTCCAGGATCACCGCCGTGCGCTCGTGCTCGGCACGCAGACCTTCGGCAAGGGATCGGTACAGACGATCCTGCCTCTCGAGGACAACTCGGCTCTGCGTCTGACCACGGCCCGCTACTACACGCCGAGCGGGCGCTCCATCCAGGCGACGGGCATCACGCCCGACATCATCATGGAGGAGCGACCGATGCTGGCGAAGGCCGAGCAGGGGGAGCCGCCGCCCTCCGGAAACTTCGAGCCCATCCGCGAGCAGAACCTGCCCAAGCACTTCGACGTGAATCGCCCGAAGCCGGAAGACAAGGGTGCGACCGAGCCGGAGTCGAAGCAGAAGCCGCCGGCGGGTCCCGACGACGCCGACGTCGTCCGCGAGCTCGAGCCGGAGAAGGATCCGCAGGTGCAGCGCTCGCTCGAGCTCCTGAAGGGTTGGCAGGTCTTCAGCACGCTGATGGCGAAGCGAGAGGAGGCGGCGCCGTCCGCGGAGGAGCTCCGTTCGGCACAGCAGGCGGAGCAGGAGCCGGACAGCGCGAGCCCCTGATCGAAGCCGCGTCCGAAAGGGCGCGGGAGCGCGGGGGGAGCCGGCGGATGCCTCCTCCGCGCTCACCGTCAGTCAGCTCGTCCGCCGCGTGCAAGGGCTCCTCGAGCAGCGTCTCGACGAAGTCTGGGTGGTCGGCGAGGTCTCGAACTTCCGCGCCTCACCGGCCGGCCACTGCTACTTCACGCTGAAGGACGACAGCGCGCAGATCGCGGCGGTGCTCTTCCGGAGCGCAGTGTGGCGGCTGCGCTTCCGTCCCCGGGACGGGCTCGCCGTCATCGCTCGCGGTCGGGTGGGCGTGTACGACACGCGCGGTGCGCTCCAGCTCTACGTCGAGTTGCTCGAGCCGCGCGGAGTCGGCGCTCTCCGCCTCCAGCTCGAGGAGCTTCGGGAGAAGCTCCGCGCCGAAGGCCTGCTCGATCCGGCGCGCAAGCGGCCGCTGCCGCTGCTGCCGCGGACGATCGGCATCGTCACCGCTCTCGGCGGTGCCGCCCTCCAGGACGTGCTCGCGATCCTTCGCGCCCGCTATCCGGACCGCCGCGTGATCGTCCGTCCGGTGCGGGTGCAGGGGCCGGAAGCGGCGGACGAGATCGCGGCCGGCATTCGTGACCTCGGAAGCCTTGCGGCGCTCGACCTGTTGATCGTCGGCCGCGGAGGCGGCTCGAACGAGGATCTCTCCGCGTTCAACGACGAGAACGTCGCGCGCGCGATCGCCGCATCGCGGGTGCCGGTGATCTCGGCGGTCGGCCACGAGATCGACGTCACGCTCGCCGATCTCGTCGCGGATGCGCGCGCGCCGACCCCGACCGCCGCTGCCGAGATGGCGGTGCCGCGGAAGACCGACCTGGTGGCGCTGGTCGAGCGGCAGGAGCGCGCGCTCGTCGCCTGCGTGCAGCGCGCGGTGGCGGTCTCGCGGCGGTCGGTCGCGGCGCTCTCGGGCCGGCTGCGCGATCCTCGCCGTGATGCCGCGATTGCCCGGGAGCGTGCGGCCGAGATGGAGCGGCGCCTGATTCGTGCCTTCGGCTCGCGTCTCCGATCCTCGCGGGAGTCGGCGAGCGGGCTCGACGATCGCCTGCGCGTCGCGGCGCCGATCTCGACCGTCCGGGACCGTCGGCTGCTCGTCGCGAATTCGGAGCGCCGGCTCGCGGCGGCGCTTCACCACCGCGCGGAGGTTCTCCGCGAGCGCCTGGCCGGGACCGCGGCCGCGCTGTCGGGGCTCTCGCCGCTCGCCGTCCTCGAGCGCGGCTACGCGATCGCAAGGAGACACGGCGACGATCGCGCGCTCCGTTCCGCGGCGGAGGTCGAGATCGGCGCCGAGATCGAGGTGCGCCTGTCGCGCGGCGACCTCCGCGCGCGCGTCGAATCACGGCGCGTGATCGGCGACGGCGATCCCGAAGGAGAACGCGGATGACATCGTGGGTCCTGCTGCTCACACTTGCAGCCGCGCTCACCGTGGAGCCGGCGGTCGTGCCCGTCGGGGGCCTCGCGCGGGTCGCCGTCGAGGGCGCGCAACCATCGGGAACGTTCGACGGCGCGCCGCTTGCCTTCTTCCCTTCCGGAGCGGCGTGGATCGCGCTCGTGGGGATCGATCTCGACCGGAAGCCCGGCCGCTACCAGATTCGCGTGACCTCGGGCGGCTCCGCGTCGCAGCTCGACCTCGTCGTCCGCGAACGGCCGTTTCCCGTCGAGCGCCTGACGGTGCCGCGGAAGTACACCGAGCTCGATCCCGCGACGCTCCGGCGCGTCCGCCGGGAGCAGCGGCTGCTCGACTCGCTGTGGACGCGGTCCGGCGGCCGCCGCCTGTGGCGCGGCGAGTTCGTAGCCCCTGCGAACGGTCCTGCGGGGTCGCCCTTCGGCCTCCGGCGGTTCTTCAATGGTGAACCGAGGAGCCCGCACGCGGGTGTCGATTTCCGCGCGCCCGCGGGTGCCGCCGTGCTGGCCGCCAACCGGGGCCGTGTCGCGCTCGCGAAGAGCCTGTTCTTCACCGGCAACACGATCGTCCTCGATCACGGTCTCGGACTCTTCACGATCTACGTCCATCTGTCGAAGATGATCGTCGGCGAGGGCGCCGTGGTCGACAAGGCCGCCGAGATCGGCAAGGTGGGTGCGACCGGACGCGCCACGGGACCGCACCTCCATTTCGCCGTGCGGGTGGGGGAGGCGCGCGTGGATCCCATGGCGCTGCTCGGCCGGCCGATCGAGACGGCGGATCGAAAGCAGTGAAGGCACGATGAAGTTCGAAGACCGGCTCCGGGAGCTCGAGGGCGTCGTCGACCGTCTCGAGAGCGGACAGCTGGCGCTCGAGGAAGCGCTCGCCGCATTCGAGAAGGGGGTGGGCCTCGTCCGCGAGCTCACACGGGAGCTCGACGAGGTGGAGCGTCGCCTCGAGATCCTCACCCGGAACACGCAGGGGGAGCTCGAGCTTCGCGAGGCCGAAGAGCGACGGCGTGGAGATTGACGGCTACCTTCGGGACCGCGCCGCGCACGTCGAAGCCGAGCTCGCGCGCCGCCTCGCGGACCCCGAGCGGGGGATCGAGCCCAAGCTCCTCGAGGCCATGTGCTACAGCACGCTCGACGCCGGGAAGCGCATCCGCCCGATCCTGCTGCTCGCCTCCGGTGAGGCCTGCGGCGGGTCCCTCACCGAGCTCTTGCCGTTCGCGTGCGCGGTCGAGATGGTCCACTGCTACTCGCTCATCCACGACGACCTGCCGTCGATGGACGACGACGACTTCCGCCGGGGCCGCCCCTCGAACCACAAGGTCTTCGGCGAGGCCGTGGCCATCCTCGCAGGCGATGGGCTGCTGACGGAAGCGTTCGCGCTGCTCGCCGCGCCCGGAGGAGGGATCGAGCCGGAGCGGAGGATCGCCGCCGTGCGAGAGCTCGCGACGGCTGCCGGCGCCGGGGGGATGGTGGGCGGGCAGGTCGCGGACCTGCTCGCGGAGGGTACCGGTGCGCCGCTCGCCGTGGTCGAGTCGATCCACCGCCGGAAGACGGGCGCGCTCCTCCGTGCGGCGGTGCGCATGGGCGGCTTGCTCGCGGGCGGTACCGAGGCGGAGCTCGAGCGGCTCGACGCGTATGGCGGATTGATCGGTCTCGCGTTTCAGGTCGCCGACGATCTGCTCGACGAGACGGGGAACGTAGCGGCGACCGGCAAGCATGCCGCGCGCGACCGCGCTCGCGGCAAATCGACGTACCCCTCCGCGCTCGGGGTGGACGGCGCGCGCGACCGGCTTCGCGGTCTTCTCGCTCAGGCGATCGCCGAGATCGAAGGATTCGGTCCGCGGGGCGAGGCGCTCCGCGGCATCGCGGGGCGTGTCGCGTCGCGCGCGCTCTGACGGTCTCGTGGGCGGGAGCAAGCGACTCGACCAGGAGATCGTCGCCCGCGGCCTCGCTCCCTCGCGCGAGCAAGCCCAGCGGCTGGTGCTCGCGGGCGAGGTGTGGGTGGGTGAGCGGCGCGCCGCGAAGAGCTCCGAGCCGGTCGCCCCGGAGACGCCGATCCGGGTGCTGCCGCGCGCGCCGCGGTTCGCGAGCCGCGGCGGCGAGAAGCTCGAAGGGGCGCTCACCGCGTTCGGCATCGACGTCGCAGGGGCGGTGGCGATCGACGTCGGCGCGTCGACCGGCGGCTTCACGGATTGTCTGCTTCGACGGGGCGCGCACCGCGTGTATGCCGTCGACGTCGGCTACGGGCAGCTCGCCTGGACGCTCCGCGCGGACGCGCGTGTGATCGTCATCGAGCGGCAAAACGTCCGCGATCTGGATCCGGCCCGGGTTCCGGAGGCGATCGACGTGGCGACCGTCGACGTCTCGTTCATCTCGCTTCGCCTGGTGCTGCCGAAGCTGGTCTCGTTCGTCCGTCCCGACGGGGCGATCGTCGCGCTGGTCAAGCCTCAGTTCGAGGTCGGCAGGGGACGGGTCGGCAAAGGGGGGGTCGTCCGCGACCCGGCGCTCCACGCGCAAGCGGTCGACTCGGTGCGCGCGACCGCAGCCGAGATCGGCTTGGTCGAGCACGGCTTCGTCGAGTCGCCGCTGGTCGGTCCCAAGGGAAACCGCGAGTTCTTCCTCTACTGGAGGAAGTAGCCGTTGGCCGCAGATGCTCAGCAACTCGGATTCGATGTCGCGGGTTCACTCGAATATCCAAGACGTGCTCCAGGGGAGGTTCCAGATGAAAAACACGCGATTCATGTCTCTGTTGGCCTGCGGACTCTTCACGGTCTACGGAGTCCCGGCGTTCGCCCAGACCGAGGTACAGACCACTCACGAGAAGAAGGAATCGAGCGCGGTCCACACCGACACCGGCACCGGCACCGCGGATGCCAAGACCGAGCACGAACACTCGACGACGCATTCGACGGGCGCGCCCGCGTCGGATGCGAGCTCCGGGTCGGTGACGTCGACCACCACGGAGAAGAAGTCCGCGACCGTGAGCGGCTCGGGAGCGGCTCCGTCAGCTGACGCCGGCGCAACCTCTACCGGTGAAAGCGTGAAAGCTCAGGCGGGTAGCGGGTCCGCCAGCGCGAATGCAGAAGTGGAGACCGAGAAGTCCGAATAGCCGCGGGTCGAGTCACTGCGGTGCCCGAAGGCGGGTGAGCAAGCGCTCGCTTTGGGCGCGAAGCCCCACACCCTCTCCCCTCGTGGGAGAGGGTGCCCTGCGATGACCCCTTCCGATTCGCCTCTCGCTTTCTTTCCAGGGAGAGGGTGGCGCGTACGCCGCCGAGTGGGAGTCCCGCGGGTGGTCAGTTGAGCGCGTGCGGATCGCTCCGCGCGATCATGTCGCGGATCCCGTGTCGTCGCTCCTGCTCCTCACGCTCGAGCCCGCGCAGCAGATTGCCGACGGCGGGAAAGTCCTGTTCCCAGCGGACGGCCTGTTCGAGGTAACGCCCGCCGGCCTCCTGCTTCGCGGCGAGATCCAGGGTGAGCCTCAGCCAGTGATTCCTGCCGTCCTGAGGCACGGCGTCGAGCGGCGCGACCGATCCCCCGAGCGCCTCGATCGCGGCGCGGAGCCGCTCGGCTTGCGCCTCCTCCTCGGCGGCGAGCTCCAGGAGCTGCTTCTCGGCGTGCGGGTAGGGCGCCTTCGCCGCATGGTCCCTGAGCTGCTGTGCCAGTGCGAGCTCTGCGTTATAGTCCTCGATGAGATCATGGACGACCGGACTCGGCTTGCGCGGCGGTTGCATGGGCCCCCGTAACCAGGAGGAAAGCGAGGTGTCAATCGAGCCCTCGCCCGATGGCGGGGCGATCGAGTGACCGGGGCCGATCGCATCGACCGCTTGCGACGGATGCTCGAAGCGAAGCGTCACGAGCTCGTCGCGGAGCTCGAGCGCGAGCTCGGCGAGCGCGTCGCAGTCGATCTCTCGGGGCGACACGACGAGGTCATCGACATCGGCGACCGGTCGGTCACGATCCTCGGCGAGGACCTCGAGCTCGGCGTCCTCGAGATTCGCCGGCGCCAGGCGCGGCAGATGGATGATGCGCTCCGACGGTTGAACGACGGCGCGTACGGCATCTGCGGCGGGTGCGGAGCCGAGATCGCCGAGGAGCGACTGGCGATCCAGCCGTTCGCGACCCGGTGCGTCGAGTGCAAGCAGCAGGAAGAGACGTCCGAGAAGCGGGTCGAACCTACCGGTCGCGGGTTCCGCGCCGGGTTTCGCGACTTGAGAGACATCGACGAGGATCTGGAGCCTGACGAGGAGTGACGGCAGCCTCGTTTTCCGAGGCATCGCGGGGGGGCGGTTTGACTGTGGCGGACGTGTGGTTAGGCTACGGGCGACCGGTTACTGCGGGTAGACCATCTGTGCCTTGCCGGCGGCGATCTCCCGCAGGCTCGTGACGATCTCCTTGTTGTCACTGTCGACCAGAGGACGAGCACCCTTGAGGAGCTGTTTCGCGCGCTTCGCCGCCAGGAGCACGAGCTCGAACCGGTTCGGAATCTTCTCCAGGCAGTCTTCGACGGTGATGCGCGCCATGCGTGTCTCCTTGCGGCAGGTTGACCCTGCTTGTACCGCCCGGGTGGAACCGCTGCAAGCGAGGAGGGGCTGATGGCGCCGAAGAAGCAGGACCTGTACGCGGCGCTCGGGGTCGGGCGGCAAGCGTCAGAGGACGAGATCAAGAAGGCGTACCGCAAGCTCGCCCGCAAGCATCATCCCGACGTCAACCCCGGGAACAAGCAGGCCGAGGAGAAATTCAAGGAGATCTCCTTCGCCTACGACGTACTTTCCGATCCGGAGAAGCGAAAGATCTACGACGAGTTCGGCTCCGAGGGGCTGCAGACCGGGTTCGATCCCGAGCGCGCCCGGGAAGCGCGCGAATTCCACTCGAGCGGTGGCGCCCGCGCCGCCGGCGGGACCGCCGGCTTCGGCAAGTATTCGAGCTTCGAGGACGTGGTCGGCGATCTCTTCGGCGGTGGGGGCGGCGGACGCGCGCGGGCGCGACGTACGGCGCCGGAGCCTGGCGGAGACCTCGAGACTTCCATCGAGATCGATCTGCTCGACGCCATCCGTGGCTCCTCGTCGACGATCGCGATCCGGCGCCCCGTGCCGTGCCCCCAGTGTGGCGGCACCGGCGGGGAAGGCCGGCGAGTCTGCCCGGAGTGCGGCGGCGAGGGGCAGGTCCGACTCGGCAGCGGGCCGATCGCCTTCGGGCGCACCTGCCCGCGGTGCGGCGGTTCCGGTGAGATGATCGACAAGCCATGTCCCCGCTGTGGAGGCAGCGCCCACATCGAAGAGACGGAGCGGTTGAACGTCAAGATTCCTCCAGGAGTCGACGAAGGCTCGCGGATCCGCCTCGCAGGCAAGGGCGAGCCAGGCCTCCGCGGCGGACCGTCGGGCGATCTCTACATCCGCGTCCACGTGCGGCCGCATCCGTTCCTCGAACGGAAGGGCCTCGACCTCTACCTGGATCTGCCGATCACCGTAGGCGAGGCCGTGCTCGGGGCATCGGTCAACGTGCCCACGCCCGGCGGCGAGGTGAGCGTGAAGATCCCGCCGGCGAGCCAGAGCGGCCAGCGTCTCCGGCTCCGCGGCCGTGGGGTCAAGGACGCGAAGGCCAAGACCGGAGGCGATCTCTACCTGAAGCTCCTGGTTCACGTCCCGAAGGACGGTGGCGACAAGGCGCGCCATGCGGCCGAGGAGCTCGAGGCGTGTTACGAGCAGAACCCGAGGCAGAATCTCCGGTTCTGAGGCTTTCGATGACGCGATGAAGTATTACCGCATCGAAGAGGCGATCCGGCTCTCCGGCCTCGGGTCCGCCGAGCTCGATACGCTGGTCCGCGAGCAGCTGATCGAGATCAAGCGAACCCTCGACGACGAGCCGGTGATCTCCGCCGAGGACCTCGACAAGGCGCGCGTCGCTTCCTTGTTGATCCGGGAGCTGGACGTCAATGTTCCCGGCGCGGAGATCATCCTCCACATGCGGAAGGACATGATCGCGATGCAGCGGCAGTTCGGGAAGGTTCTCGAGGCCTTGGTGGACGAGCTTCGCCGGAGCCTCGAGGGGCATGAACCGGAGGACTCGTCCGAAACCTGACGATTTTCCCCCTTTCACCACCACGTTGAGCCACCGGCGGGTTTCGCCTACGCTGACGCGATGCCCCAGGGGCCCGACAAGGAGGACTGGACGGAGGACGAGGCCGCCGAGCCGGAGCTCGCGCTCGAGGACGATGGCGCGGCCGCGGCGGAGCTGCCGGAGCTACCGGATCTGCTGCCCGAGCCCAGGGCCGACGGTGCGCTCGTCCCGCGCGATCCTCTCCAGCGCTATCTCTCGGAAATCCGCCGCTATCCGTTGCTCACCGCGGACGAGGAGCACCGTCTCGCGGTCGCCTACAAGGAGTTCGGCGACGTCCGGGCCGCGTATCGCCTGGTAACCGCCAACCTGAGGCTCGTGGTCATGGTCGCCCGCCGCTACGAGCGGGCGTTCCGGAACCTCCTCGACCTGATCCAGGAAGGGAACATCGGCCTCATGGAGGCGGTCAGGAAGTTCGATCCGTACCGCGGCATCCGCTTCCCGAGCTATGCGGTGTGGTGGATCCGCGCGTACGTCATCCGTTACATCATGAACAACTTTCGCCTGGTGAAGATGGGCACCACGCAGGCGCAGAGGAAGCTCTTCTTCAACCTGCAGAAGGAGAAGCAGCGCCTCGAGGGCGAGGGATTCGACTTCTCGCCGAAGCTGATCGCCCACCGCCTCGACGTGAAGCCGAGCGAGGTGGTGGAGATGGAGCAGCGGATGGGGTCGCGCGACGTCTCCGTGGATGCTCCGATCGGCGACGCGGAGGACGGCTCGATGCTCGACCTCCTCCCGGCGGCGGGCGGCACCACGGAAGAGACCGTCGCCGACGCTCACTACAAGAAGCAGCTCACGGAAAAGATGCGCGAGTTCGGGGAGCACCTCGAGGGCAAGGACCGGACGATCTTCGAGAAGCGCCTGCTCGCGGAGGACCCGCTCACGCTCCAGGAGATCGGCGAGATCTACGGGATCAGCCGCGAACGAGTGCGGCAGATCGAGGAGCGGCTGAAGAAGCGCCTGCGCGAGTTCTTGCTGCAGGAGATGCACGACCTGAACGAGGTCGAGCTCATGCCGACGCCGAAGCGTAAGCGCCGTCGCGGGTCGGTGCGCGCCGCGAAGCGGCCCACGACCAGTCCACCGGCGAACGGAAGCTGAGGCCCCTCAGGACTGTCGCTTCGTCTTTCGCTCGCGCGGGTCGAGCTGCTTCTGCACCCAGTGAATGAACTCGACCGGGTACTCCGGGTCGAGGGCCGTCGCCTCGTCGAGCTTGGCGATGATCTCCGGGGGAGGGGAGACCTCCGTCGCCCGCAGATTCTGATCGAGCTGATCTCGGTTCCGGGCGCCGATGATCACCGCGTTGATCTCGGGCTTGCCGAGCTGCCAGGCGAGCGCGAGCTCTGCCGGCGTGCAGCCGAGCGTCGAGGCGCAGTCGACGAGGACGTCGACGATCGAGAACGCGCGCTCGGTGAAGTAGTGCCGGTAGATCGGCAGCTCGCGCTGGCCGAGGCGCGCGTCCGCGGGACGCCGATCGCGGGTGATCTTCCCCGTCAGCATCCCCGCAGCCAGCGGGCTCCAGGTGATGATGCCGACGCCGAGCTCGTGACACGCGTCGAAGTGCTCGCGCTCGATGGAGCGCACCAGCAAGTTGTACTGCGGCTGCAGCGAGACGAAGCGATTCAGGTTCCGCGCCTCGCACCAGGTGACCGCGCGAGCGATGCGATAGGCGCGGTAGTTCGAGCATCCGAGGTAGAGCACCTTGCCGGAGCGTACGAGGTCGTCGAGCGCGACGAGCGTCTCCTCGAGCGGCGTGGAGAGATCCTCGCAGTGGACCTGGTAGAGGTCGATGTAGTCCGTGCCGAGCCGCCGGAGGCTCGCCTCGCATGCCTCGCGCACGTGCTTCCGGGAGGAGCCGCGGTCGTTCGCCCCCCGGCCGACCGGAATCGTGCACTTCGTCGCCAGCACGAAGTCCTTCCGGCGACCCTCGAGCGCCTTGCCGCAGATCTCCTCGGAGCGCCCGTCCGCGTAGACGTCCGCGGTGTCGACGAAGTTGCCGCCAGCCTCGAGGAAGCGATTCACCAGGTCGAGCGACGTGGCCTCGTCGCATCCCCAACCCTCGGTGCCGAACGTCATCGCTCCGAGACAGATCTCGGAGATGCGGAGGCCGCTCCTGCCCAGCGTGCGAAGTCTCATTCGCTTCGGTTATCCGTCACCCCGGAAGGGATCAAGACCTTCCTCTCGCCGGTGCCGGCGGCTACTTATGGCGCCGCATGAAGATCGTCATCGCGGGATTTCCGCGCTCCGGAAAGACCACCGTGTTCCAATCGCTGACCGGGCTCGCCGATTCCGCGGCCGCGCGCGGCGGCGCCGTCCGCGGCGTGGTGCGGGTCCCCGATCCACGGGTCGATCGGCTGAGCGAGATCTACCAGCCGAAGAAGACCACGTACGCGACGGTGGTGTTCGTCGACGTCGCCGACCCCGGTGGGGCGGACAAGGCGACGGCGCTGTCCGCCCCCCTCGTGGGCGAAATCCGTGACGCGGATGCGATCGCGGCGGTGATCCGTGATTTCCCCGACGCCGAGCCCGCGGATCCCGTGAAGGAGCTCCGGACGTTCGAGGACGAGCTCGTCCTCGCGGATCTCGGCATCGTGGAGAAACGGCTCGAGCGCCTGATCAAGGAGGCGAAGAAGACCGCGGAGGAGCCGTTGCTCGCGCGCGTCGTCGAGTGGCTCGGCGACGGGAAGCCGCTGCGGTCGGCGACGATCGCCCCGGTCGAGACGAAGCTTCTGTCCGGCTACCAGCTCGCATCCGCGAAGCCGCTGCTCGTGCTGCTGAACCGCTCGGAGGCCGACGCGGCGAAGCCGATCCCCGACGCGTTCCTCGCGGTGGTTCACGAGCACGGTGCGCAGGCGATCTCGCTCTCCGCCGTGCTCGAGCGGGAGATCGCCGAGCTCCCGCCGCAGGACCAGGCTGCGTTCCTGCGCGATGCCGGCCTCGTGGATTCCGCCCGCGACCGCTTCGTCCGCGCCGCCTACGGGATGCTCGACCTGGTGAGCTTCCTCACCTCAGGCGAGGACGAGGTGCGAGCGTGGACGATCCGCCGGGGCACTCCCGCGCAAGCGGCGGCGGGGAAGATCCACAGCGACATCGAGAAGGGCTTCATCCGCGCCGAGGTCGTCGCGTACGACGACTTCATCCGCTGTGGCAGCGAGGCGGAGTGCAAGAAAGCGGGAAAGACGCGGCTCGAGGGGAAGGAGTACGTCGTCGCGGACGGCGACATCGTCCACTTCCGCTTCAACGTATAGGGGACGTTCACACGTGTGCGCATTCGCAGCGGCTCGCTCGAAGGGCGAAGCCGTCCGGCAAATGTGCGCAATGCGTGAAACGTCCCCCGGTGGGTCTCAGGGAACCGTGACTTCGACCTGACCGCGGATCTCGCCGTCCGGGAACTGCTCGGTGTGGACGTTCACGTACCCGAGCCCGTTGCGGATCACGCGGATCACCTGCTTGATCTTTCCCGCGGCGACGCCTTGGCTGCCCACCGCGATCACGTCCTCGGCCTTGAGCTCGCCTTCGACGGTCCCGGAGAAGCGGCCGTTTTCACCCTCGTCGTTGGGGCACGGGTTTCCCTCGTTGCCGCAGAGAAAGACCATCACGCCGCCTTCGTTCTTCGTGCCCGCGAAGTGGATGTGCGCTTGCAGAATCTGGGTCCGCAGACCGCGGTAGGTGAGCTTGAAGGGAATCGCGTCGTCCTCGTTGGTGATGGTCCCATGGAACGTTCCGCGGCCGGAACTCAGCACCGGCGGAACCTCCTCCAGCCCGCTCAGAGTCGCATCGAGCGACTCGTGATTCGCCCACGAAATTGCCGGTGCGACGGTCAACGCCGCTGCCACGATTGCCCACTTCCACTGCTTCATGCTCGAGATCCTCCTGTGCTGGCGCCGTGCCATCGCCGCGGTTTCCGGCGATATACGTGACCCGTCCCGCGATGTCACACGGATCAACGGCCGCGGAAGTCGGGGAGACGGTTCTCCGCGAACGCGCGCGGGCCCTCGCGCGCGTCTTCCGAAGCGAACACGGTCATGGCGAACTCGGGCTCGCGTGCGAGCGCTTCCTCGATCGGGCGACCCATGCAGCGGATCACCGATTCCTTGATCTTGCGGACCGCGAGCGGTCCGTTCTCGGCGATGGTGCGGACGATCCACTCGACCTTGGCGCCGAGCTGGCTCCGCGGCACCACGTGGTTGACGAGCCCCCACTGGAGCGCTTCCTGCGCCGTAATTCGCTCTCCGGTGAGCAGCATCTCCATCGCCTTGCAGTAGGGGATCTGCTGCGGCAACCGCACGGTCGAGCCCGCTCCGGGGAAGAGCCCCCACTTCGCCTCCTGCAGCGCAAAGGTGGCGGTATTCACCGCGATGCGCACGTCGGTCGCTTGGAGGAGCTCCATGCCGCCGGCGATGCAGTAGCCGTTGACCGCCGCCACCACGGGCTTGAAGACGTCGACCCCGCGGAGGAGCGCGTACTGCATGAGCACGGGCTCGCCGAGGAGCGCGCGGTCCCATTCGTCCTCGGGCTCGCGGGCCCCGGTGAGGAGCGGGATCGTCCGCCGGAGGTCGGCGCCGGCGGAGAAGGCGGTGTCTCCTCGGCCGGTCAGCACCGCGCAGCGGAGCTCCACGTCCTCCGCGTATTCGCGGAACGCGCGCCCGAGCAAGACGATCATCTCGGGATCCAGGGCGTTCTGCGCTTCCGGCCGGTCGAAGGTCAGATAGACCACGGAGTCGCGTCGTTCGACGGTCAGTGCAGCCACCGGCAACCCTCCCGGTACCTACATTGCCGTGCGGAGCGCCGTTCGCCAAAGCCCCGGCGGCGGACGCAGCGATCCCGTCCGCAGCCCACCGGCGAGGTCGTCGAGCTCCGCGATCGCCGCCTCGACCTCCGTCGACAGCGCCGAGAGATCGACGCCGAGCATTTCCGGTCCGTACGGCGCGAGCTTGCGGTTGCCTTCGGCGAGCAGCGATCGCGCGCCGCGGAGGTTCCCGTTCGTCCGGTGGTGATAGCCGACGGCGACCTGAATCAGGCCCTGCAGAAACGTGCGAAGAGGCTCCGCCGCTCGTTGCCACACGGCTTCGAGGATCTCGTGGACCTCGAAGAAGAGCTCGACGTCGAAGAGCACCGCCGCGAGGCAGAGTGCGCGTTCGATCTCGTCCGCGGGCGGCGGGGCCGGCGTTCGACCGCGAAGGCGCTCCGCGATCACCGCCGATTTCGTCGGCAGCGGCCGGGAGGATCTGCCGCAGCGCGCGGCCGCCTCCCGTGTGGCCGCGGCGAAGCGCTCCGCACGCCAGCGAACCGCCGGCAGGTCCGGGGACAGCTCCGGCTTCAGTCGCAGCGTGTCGCCATCACGTTCGAAGAAGTCGCCGCCGGACGCGAGTGCATCCGAGCTCTCCGGATCGAGATCGCGCGCCACGCCGCGCGTGTCACAGGTCCTGGCGAACGCGGCGAGCGCACGGATCGGCGCTTCCGCCGCCGCCGAGTCCAGCGCCTCGAGCAACCACTCGGCCAGGCGGTTTCGGAGAGCGAGGTTCACATGCGGCGGAGCTCAGCCGCGCCAGCCGCCCGCTCTGGTTCCGCCGGGCGGCAAAGCCAGAGGGTTCCGTGTCTGACTTCGGCCCGTCGAGCCGGCGGGCTAAGCGGCCGTGTCGACGTCCGGCGCCTCGGTGGGGGCCTTGGCTGCGGCGGCTTCTGTGGCCGGCTCGAGCGCGTGCCGCACGACGTCGTCGATCGTCTCGACGAACACGAAGCTCATCTCCTTCCGCACCTCGTCGGCGAGCTCCTCGAGGTCTTTCTCGTTCCGCATCGGCAGGATCACGAGCTTGATGCCCGCACGCTTGGCGCCGAGGACCTTCTCCTTGACTCCCCCGACGGGGAGGACGCGCCCGCGGAGCGTGATCTCTCCGGTCATCGCGACGTCGTGCCGCACCGGACGGCCGGTCAGAAGCGAGATCAGCGACACCGCCATGGCGACGCCCGCGGAAGGACCGTCCTTGGGAATCGCTCCGGCCGGCACGTGGACGTGCAGGTCCGAATTGTCGAAGAAGTCCGCCGAGATGCCGAAGCGCTCCGCCCGCGTGCGGATGTAGCTGAGCGCCGCTTGGGCGGATTCCTTCATCACCTCGCCGAGGTGCCCGGTGAGCGTCAGGCCCTTCTTGCCCGGCATGCGCGTCGATTCGATGAAGAGGATCTCTCCGCCGTTCGGTGTCCAGGCGAGGCCGGTCGCGACGCCGGGCTCGCCGAGGCGTTCCGCCACCTCGGAGAAGAACCGCTCGGGTCCGAGGAAGGTGCGCACGTTCTCGCTGGTGACCACCACGCGCTCGCGGTTCCCTTCGGTGATCCTGCGCGCGACCTTCCGGCAGACGCGGCCGATCTCGCGCTCGAGGTTTCTGAGGCCGGCCTCGCGCGTGTAGCTGTGGATGATCTCATGGACCCCGTCGTCCGTGAACTCGATGTCGTTCTCGGTGAGCCCGTTCTCGGTGCGCTGCTTCGGGATCAGGTGGCGCCGCGCGATCTCGAGCTTCTCTTCCTCGGTGTAGCCGGCGAGCTCGATGACCTCCATGCGGTCGCGGAGGGCAGGGGGGACCGGCTCGAGGTAGTTCGCCGTGGTGATGAACATGATCCTCGAGAGGTCGAACGGCACGTCGAGGTAGTGATCGACGAACGTCGAGTTCTGCTCGGGATCGAGCACCTCGAGCAGCGCGGACGCGGGATCGCCGCGGAAATCCATGCCCAGCTTGTCGATCTCGTCGAGCATGAAGAGCGGGTTGTTCGAGCCGGCGTTGCGGATCGCCTGGATCATGCGGCCAGGCAGGGCGCCGATGTACGTCCGTCGATGGCCGCGGATCTCGGCCTCGTCGCGCACGCCGCCGAGCGAGATGCGCTGGAACTTCCGTCCGATCGCGCGCGCGATCGAGCGGCCGAGCGACGTCTTCCCGGTGCCGGGCGGACCCACGAAGCAGAGGATCGGACCCTTCGGGTCCTTCTTCAGCTGACGCACCGCGAGATATTCGAGGATCCGGTCCTTGATCTTCACGAGGTCGTAATGGTCTTCGTCGAGGACGCCCCGCGCGTGCGGGATGTCGAGGTTGTCCTCGGTGGACTTCGACCAGGGAAGGTTCGCGAGCCACTCGAGATAGGTGCGGACCACCGTGTGCTCGGCGGATTCCGCCGGGATGATGCGCAGCCGCTCGAGCTCGTTGTCCGCCGCCTTCTTGGGCTCCTCCGGCATGCCCGCCTCATCGATGCGCCGGCGGAGCTCCTCGATCTCGGAGCTCCGCGGGTCGGAATCGCCGAGCTCCTTCTGGATCGCCTTCATCTGCTGGCGGAGGTAGAACTCCTTCTGGTTCTTGTTGAGCTCGCTCTGCACCTGCGACTGGATCTTGTGGCCGATCTCGAGGAGCTCGATCTCGCGGTTCAGGATCGCCGACAGCTTCTCGAGGCGGGACTTCACCTCGGGGGTGTTCAGCAGGTCCTGCTTCTCTTCGAGCGAGATGTTCAGGTTCGAAGCGACGAGATCCGAGACCTTGCCCGGATCCTTGATGTTCATCACCACGACCTGGAGCTCGTCGGGAAGATACGGCGTCATCGAGACGAACTTGGCGAACTGGTTCACCATGTGCGCCTGCACCGCCTCGATGTCGACCGCGTCCTGGAAGGCGTCGGGCAGCACCTTCACCTTCGCGGTGAAGTAGGGCTCGCGCTGGACGTATTCGCTGATCTCGATGCGCCGAAGGCCCTGGACCAGGATGCGGACGCTCTGATCCGGGTACTTGAGCATCTTGAGGATGCGTCCGGCCGTGCCGCGGGCGTAGAGGCCTTCCGGCGGCGGGGATTCCTCTTCCGGGTTCTTCTGCGCGACCAGGCCGAGCATCCGCTCGCCCGCGAGCGCACCCTCGACCAGTTTCAGCGAGGTCCCGCGGGAGATCAGCAGCGGGACGATCGCCGAGGGAAAGATCACGACGCCGCGGAGGGGCAGGATCGGCAGCACCTCGGGGATCGAGATGCCGGAAACATCCTCCTCGAAGCCGTAGAACTTCTGTTCCTTGATGTCGTCGCTCTCCGATTCCATCGTGTGGGGGTTGACGGCGCGGAGCGAAATGCAGACGACGAAGGCCCGCGCTCGTCCGAGAAAGCTAATACACGGGTACCCGAGGCGCAAGGTGATCAGAGACGTTGGGACTGTTCGCCACCTCGGGCCGAGCCGACCGCGCGACGACGTCCCGCCCGGCAGCGGGCGGCGGTCAGGGGAGCCGCCGTGCGATCGTGAGGAACCCCGTGTGGGCGACCATGCGATGGTTCGGTCGCAGGCTCGGGCCCCGCGAGTACCAGCCGCGGACGAGGCTCTCGAGCGTCTCCGGCAGGCCGAAGAGCGGGTGTGCATCGATCGCGTCGACGAGCGCCTTCACCTGGAGCACCGTCGGCAGGTATCCCACGAAGACGCCGCCGGGTCTCAGCGCCTTGGCGACGTGGTCGAGCGCTCGCCACGGCTCCGCCACGTCGAGCACCAAGCGGTCCACGTCTTCGGCGGGGATGCTCTCGTAGACGTCGCCTGCCTCGAGCGACCAGTTCGGAGGCGTGCCGAAGAAGCGCTCGACGTTCTGCCGGGCCATGCGGCGGAAGTCGTCGCGGAGCTCGTACGAGATCAGCTTGCCGTCGGGACCGATCGCGCGCAGCAGCGCGATCGTCAGTGCTCCGGGGCCGACGCCCGCCTCGACCACGGTGGCGCCCGGGTGGACGTCGCCCCAGAGGAGGATCGTCGCCGCGTCCTTCGGGTAGATGACTTGCGCCTGGCGCGGGAGGTTCGGGATCAGCTGAGCGTACGTCGGCCGGATCACGAGGAAGGTCTCGTTCGCCGAGCTGCGGACGCGAGACCCCTCGGGGAGCCCGATCAGCGCGTCTGCTTCCACCGTGCCGCCGCGGACGATGATCTTCGAGCCCGCACGGATCGCTTTCAGGTACTGGCGGTCCTTGCGATCGATGAAGAGGACGTAGTCGCCGGAACGAAGCGCGGCGCGATTCTCCGGCATTGGGGGGACTCTGTAGGAGAGCGCTCCCGCGAAGTCAAAACCGCGGCGAGTCGTCTTGACGGCCCATGGTGCAAGGACTAAACGCAGGCATTCCAGCACCCTGGGAGCACTCTTCGATGAACCGATACTGGCGATCCGTTCGTGTCGCGGTGACCGGGGGGCTCCTGGTCGCACTCGTCCACTACTGGTCCGCCTGCGGCGACGGCAGCGGAGTGCCGGTGAGATACGAGGGCAACGTCTCGGCCGTCACCAAGAAGACCACCGGGCCTCTCGGCGCTGTGGAGCCGGCGTCACGGTTCGCATTCGTTCGCAGCCTGATCCCGCGATTGGTGTCCGAGGCGGTCGCCCAGTCCTCGTCATGCACGGCGCCCGTGAAGAACGTGCTCGCCTGCGCGGGCACGAACCACGACATCGATGGCGATGGAGCCTTCGACTGCGGCGAGCTCTTCTTCCGTTGTCGCCCCATCGAGACGAACGGCGAGCAGCGGTGCGATTTCGCGACCGACATCCGCGTTCTCGTACAGGGCGACCTGACGGGGCTCTTCTTCGTCCAGGACGACAATGCGAACGGCGAGTGGGACGTCGACGACGGCGATTGCAACACCGGCGAGCCCAGGGCGACGTTGCAGGACGCGCCGCAACCGGTGTGCAACGGCGACGTCATCCAGGCGGCCAACATCTCGGTGGACTTCACCACCGGTCAGGCGGTGGCGGAGGAGTCGCGGAAGTCGGTGAACGCCTGTCCGTCCGATCTGCCGACTCCCACGCCCGCCGAGCCGACGCCGATCCCGTGCCTGCCGCAGGGTACCTCTTGCGCGGCGGACAGCCCGCCGTGCTGCGAGGGGCTCACGTGCAATATGCTCGCTGGCGCGTGCGAGCCACTCTGAAGCAAGTCGTGTCCCTTCCCCTTCTGGGCGGCAGCCCCTTGCAGGTGCGCTGACTGTGGGCCCGATACCGGGTGCGCGGAGAGGTGGACAGCGACGCGCTCGGTTCTCAGTAAGGGCGAGAACGATACGGATAGGGCCCCGCTTACCGTCCGGTCGGCCTCATCAGATTTTCGTGCGCACGAGGCGGGCGAAGAGTTCGGCGGCCGGTGCCTCTCTGACGCAAAGAAAAAGGGGAGCGGCCGCGAAGCCGCTCCCCTGTGGACCGATCGAAGTCGATCCGATTAGTTGCCGTACGCGAGCGCGCCTGAGAATGTGGCGCTGGTGAGGGCGCCGGGCGTGTTGTCGCACTGAGCCAGGGCGTTCTGGATCGTCGCCTGATCGAAGAACAGGGTGTAGGCCCAGCCGTTCGTCGACGGGGTACCTGTGGTGCCGCTGCAGTTGGAACCGGTGCAACGGCCGCTGAACGTGGACTGGTCGATGGGCGCCCCGTCCTTGCAAGCGGGCTGACCCTTCGTCGGGCTAGTCGGGCGCGGATCCTCTTCCCAGCAATCACCCGCGCAGACCACGCCGCCGCCCGAGTGGGCATTGGCCGAGCACGTGGCACCCGTGATCCGGCCCTTCGAGCAGACCTTCGAGCCGTTCGCGGGGCCCGAGCCCTGGCAGTTCGCCAGCGAGCCCTTGAACGTGAAGTCCAGGCTCGCCGGAGCCAGCGGGGTAGCCGCCCCGGGGATCCCGCCGTCCTTGAGTGTGGCCACGCCACCGTTCAGCTGGCAAATCTTGCCGCTCTGAGCCATCGCATCCTTCGCCACGAAGGCGAGGGCGAGGCCCGCCACCAATGAAAGCACTACCTTCTTCATGTTGTCTCCCTCCTCGGAGATTGGGGGTCTCGCCCCCT
>JAXDLK010000231.1:0-23656 GCA_034666665.1 Candidatus Binatota bacterium | reverse complement strand
GTTTCGCCGCTCAGGTAGCGGTCGACGCCGCGCGCGCACTCGCGGCCCTCCCAGAGGGCCCAGACGACGAGCGACTGGCCCCGGCGTGCATCGCCGCAGGCGAAGACGCCCGGCACGCTCGCCATGTAATCGCGGCCGACGCGCACGTTGCCGCGCTCGGTGAGATCCACGCCGAGATCCGCGAGCAGGCCCTTCTCCGGTCCGAGGAAGCCGAGCGCGAGGAGCACGAGGTCGGCGTCCATCTCGAACTCGGAGCCGGGGACCTCCGCCATCGCCATTCGCCCGTCGTCCTGCCGCCAGTCGAGCCGGATACCGTGGAGCTTCCGCACGTGGCCGTCTCCGTCGCCGCTGAATGCTTTCGTGTTGATCGCGAAGTCGCGGACGACTCCCTCCTCGTGCGAGCTCGAGGTGCGGAAGATCATCGGCCAGTAGGGCCAGGGCATCTCCGGCGTGCGCTCGTCCGGCGGCCGCGGCAGCAGCTCGAACTGATGGACGGAGAGCGCCCCCTGACGATTCGACGTGCCGAGGCAGTCGGATCCGGTATCGCCGCCGCCGAGGATGACGACGCGCTTGCCGGTGGCGAGGATCTGACCCGGGACGGAGTCGCCGGCGACCACGCGGTTCTGCTGCGGCAGGAATTCCATCGCGAAGTGAATTCCCGCGAGCTCGCGGCCGGGGATCGGCAGGTCGCGGGCCGACGTCGCTCCGGTCGAGATCACCACCGCGTCGAACTCCGCGCGCACTCGCTCCACCGGAAAGTTCCCGCCGATCTCCGTGCCCGGCGCGAACGTGACCCCCTCCGCGGACATCTGCTCGAGCCGGCGGTCGATCAGATGCTTCTCCATCTTGAAGTCGGGGATCCCGTAGCGCAGCAGCCCGCCGATCCGATCGTCCCGCTCGAAGAGCGTGACCGCATGCCCGGCGCGCGCGAGCTGCTGCGCGCACGCGAGGCCGGCCGGACCGGAGCCGATCACGGCGACCGTCTTGCCGCTCCGCTCGGAGGGCGGCTGCGGCAGTACCCAGCCCTCCTTCCAGGCATGATCGATGATCTGCTTCTCGATCTGCTTGATCGTGACTGCGTCATCGTTGATCCGGAGGACGCAGGCCTCCTCGCAGGGCGCCGGACAGACCCTGCCGGTGAACTCGGGAAAGTTGTTCGTCGAGTGCAGGCGGACGATCGCGTCCTGCCAGCGGTCGCGATAGACCAAGTCGTTCCAGTCGGGGATGATGTTCCCGAGCGGGCAGCCCTTGTGACAGAAGGGAATGCCGCAATCCATGCAGCGCGCCGCCTGCGTGCGGAGCTTGTCCTCCGGAAGCTTGCCCTCGAGCTCGCGCCAGTCGTTCAGCCGCTCCGGCACCGGCCGCCTCGCCGGCAGCTCGCGGCCGAACTCCATGAATCCGGTGATCTTGCCCATGGACGCGAGACTCAGACTGAGGCGAGCTTCGCCGCCTCGTTGTCGAGGTGCTGCGCGGCGAGGACCTTGCGGTATTCGACCGGCATGACGCGCACGAACCGGTGGGAGAGCTCCTTCCATCCGGAGAGGACCCGCCACGCGACGCTCGACTGCGTGAAATCGTAGTGCCGCCGGACGAGGTCGTGCACGCGGCGCGCGTCGTCGTCGTCCATCGGCTCGAGGTCGACCATTCCGCGGTTGCAGCGCCCGGCGAAGTCGCCGTCGAGGTCGAGGACGTACGCGGTCCCGCCGCTCATCCCGGCCCCGAAGTTCCGTCCGGTGCGGCCGAGGACCACGACGGTGCCCTTCGTCATGTACTCGCAGCCGTGGTCGCCGACGCCTTCGACGACCGCGCTGGCGCCGCTGTTGCGGACCGCGAAGCGCTCGCCGCCTTGTCCGTGGAGGAACACCTCACCGCCCGTCCCGCCGTAGAGCGAGACGTTGCCGACGATGATGTTGTCCTCGGGGACGAACGTCGCGGCGGCAGGGGGTACGACCACGATCCGGCCGCCGGAGATCCCCTTGGCGAAGAAGTCGTTCGCGTCGCCTTCGATGCGGACGGAGATCCCCTCGGCGAGGAACGCGCCGAAGCTCTGTCCGGCGGAGCCGTCGAAGGTGATGCGGATCGTCTCCGGCGGCAGCCCGTTCGCCCCGAAGCGACGCGAGATCTCGCTCGAGAGGATCGTGCACACCGTACGGTTGACGTTGCGGATCGGCAGGCGGATCTCGACCGGCTCGGCGCGCTCGAGCGCGGGCGCGGCGAGCTCGAGCAGGCGGTTGTCGAGCGCCTTGTCGAGCCCGTGGTCCTGAGCCTGCACGCGACGGATCGCGACGCTTTCGGGCACGTCCGGCTTGTGCAGGATCGGCGTCAGATCGAGCCCCTTCGCCTTCCAGTGATCGATCGCCTCGCGCGGCTCGAGCATGTCGACGCGTCCGACCATCTCGTCGACGGTGCGGAAGCCGAGCTCGGCCATGATCTCGCGGAGCTCCTCGGCGATGAAGGTCATGAAATTGACCACGTGCTCGGGCTTGCCTTCGAACTTCTTCCGCAGCACGGGATCCTGTGTGGCGATGCCGACCGGGCACGTGTTCAGGTGGCAGACGCGCATCAGGATGCAGCCCGAGGCCACGAGCGCCGCGGTCGCGAAGCCGAATTCCTCGGCGCCGAGCATCGCGGCGACCGCCACGTCACGGCCGGTCTTCAGCTGCCCGTCGGCCTCGATGCGGATGCGGCCGCGGAGATCGTTCATCACCAGCACCTGCTGCGTCTCCGCGAGGCCGAGCTCCCACGGCGTGCCCGCGTGCTTGATCGAGGTGAGCGGCGAAGCCCCGGTGCCGCCCTCGTAGCCGCTGATCAGCACGACGTCGGCCTTCGCCTTGCAGACGCCGGCCGCGACCGTGCCGACGCCCACCTCGGACACCAGCTTCACGCTCACACGCGCACGCGAGTTCGCGTTCTTCAGGTCGTGGATCAGCTGCGCGATGTCCTCGATCGAGTAGATGTCGTGGTGCGGGGGAGGCGAGATCAGGCCCACGCCGGGCGTCGAGTAGCGGATGCGGGCGATGTACTCGTCGACCTTGTGGCCGGGGAGCTGCCCGCCTTCGCCCGGCTTCGCGCCTTGCGCGATCTTGATCTGCAGCTCGTCGGCGTTCACCAGGTAGTGGCTCGTGACTCCGAAGCGACCGGAGGCGACCTGCTTGATGGCGCTCCGCCGGAGATCGCCGTTCGGGTCCGCCGCGTAGCGCACGGGATCCTCGCCGCCTTCGCCCGTGTTCGACTTGCCGCCGATCCGGTTCATGGCGATCGCCAGGTTCTCGTGCGCCTCTCGGCTGATCGATCCGAGCGACATCGCTCCCGTCTTGAACCGCTTGACGATCTCCGACGCCGCCTCGACGTCCTCGATCGGCAGCGGCGTTCCCGGCTTGAAGCGGAGGAGCCCGCGGATGGTGGCGAGCTTCTCGCTCTGGTCGTTCACCAGTGCGGAGTATCGCTTGAACGTCTTGTAGTTGCCGCTCCGCGCCGAATGCTGCAGCAGCGCGATCGTCTCCGGATTGTACGCGTGATACTCGCCGCGACGTCGCCACTGGTACTGGCCGCCGGCGTCGAGCTCGCCGTCGAGCGACGGCGACACCCGGAACGCGTGATCGTGGCGCGCCTTCACCTCGCGCGCGATCTCGCCGAGCCCGATCCCCTGGATCTGCGTGGCGGTCCAGGTGAAGTACTTGTCGACCAGCTCGGGGGCGAGGCCGATCGCTTCGAAGATCTGCGCGCCGCGGTAGCTCTGCAGCGTCGAGATCCCCATCTTCGACATCACCTTCATCAGGCCCTTTTGAATCGCTTTGCGATAGTTGCCGACGGCCTCGTCGCGGGTGACGCCCTTGAGGATCTCCTCGTCCGCGAGCCGGGCGACCGTCTCGTAGGCGACGTAGGGGTTGTAGGCGGCCGCTCCATAGCCGGAGAGCAGCGCGAAGTGATGCACCTCGCGGGGCTCGCCGCTCTCGACGATCACTCCGACCTTCGTGCGGCTGCCCTCGCGGATCAGCTGATGGTGCACGGCGGAGGTGGCGAGCAGGCTCGGGATCGCCGCGTGCTCGGCATCGACGCCGCGATCGGAGAGCACGACGATCGTGGCGCCCTCGGCGATCGCGCCGGAGGCCCGGCGGCAGAGATCGTCGATCGCGCGCTCGAGACCGTCCTCGCCATCCGCCGGGTCGTAGAGGATCGAGAGCGTGCGGGTGTGGAAGCCCGGCTCGCTCAGCTCCTTCATGCGTGCGAGCTCTTCGTTCGAGAGCACCGGGCTCTTGAGCTCGAGCTGGCGGCAATGGAGCGGCGTCTCGTCGAAGAGGTTCTGCTCCGAGCCGACGTTCGTCACCAGCGACATCACCAGCTCTTCGCGAAGCGGATCGATCGCAGGGTTGGTCACCTGCGCGAAGAGTTGCTGGAAGTACTGGAAGAGGAGCTGCGGGTGGTCGGAGAGCACCGCTGGCGGCGTGTCGGTGCCCATCGAGCCGACCGCCTCCTGACCGTTGATGGCCATCGGCGCGATCAGCATCTTCTGGTCCTCGACCGTGTAGCCGAAGGCCTGCTGCAGCTCGAGGAGGCGCTCCGGGCCGAGCGGTTCGGGCACGGAAGCGGGCTCGGGAAGGTCGCCGAGCTTCCGCAGGTTCTCGTCCAGCCAGCGGCGATACGGCCGGCGCGCCGCCATTCCCTCCTTGATCTCGTCGTCCTCGACGATCCGTCCGAGGCTGGTGTCGACGAGGAACATTCGTCCGGGCTGCAAACGTCCCTTGGCCGCGACGTTCTCCGGAGCGATGTCGAGGACGCCGACCTCGGAGGCCATGACGACGAGGTCGTCCTTCGTGACCACGAAACGCGACGGGCGGAGCCCGTTGCGGTCGAGCACCGCGCCGATGCGCACGCCGTCGGTGAACGCGATCGAAGCCGGGCCGTCCCACGGCTCCATCAGGCAGGAGTGATACTGGTAGAACGCGCGCTTCGCCTCGCTCATCGACTCGTGGTTCTGCCACGCCTCGGGGATCATCATCATGACCGCGTGATCGATCGGGCGGCCGGTCTGCACCAGCAGCTCGAGCGCGTTGTCGAACATCGCCGAGTCGCTGCCGCGCGGGTGGATGATCGGCAGGCACTTTTCGACGTCGTCGCCGAACCGGGGCGAGGCGAACATCTTCTCGCGTGCGTGCATCCAATTGATGTTGCCGCGAAGCGTGTTGATCTCGCCGTTGTGCGCCAGGAACCGGTACGGATGGGCGCGATCCCAGGAGGGGAGGGTGTTCGTCGAGAAGCGCTGGTGCACGAGCGCGAGAGCGGAGACCAGTGCCGGGTCACCGAGGTCGCGATAGAACCGCGGGATCTGCCACGAGATCAGCAGTCCCTTGTAGACGATCGTGCGGCTCGAGAGGCTCGCCACGTGGAAGCTCTCCGAATCGGGCAGGCTCGACGCGGCGACGCGGCTCTCGACCGATTTGCGGATGACGAAGAGCTTTCGCTCGAGCGTTTCACGATCGCGAACGCCGGTGCCGGCGCCGATGAAGACCTGCCGGATCTCGGGCATCACGGAACGCGCGACGGGGCCCGCCTCGGCGGCGTCGATCGGCACGCGCCGCCAGCCGAGCAGGCGCTGCTTCTCCTCGCGAACGGCGCTCTCGAAGATCTCCTGACACTCGTTTCGCTGCCCGACCTCGCGCGGCAGAAACACCATGCCGACGCCGTACTCGCCTTCGGCCGGCAAGCGCATGCGGATCTTCTCGCACTCGCGCCGGAGGAACGCGTCGGGAATCTGCAGGAGGATGCCGGCGCCGTCTCCGGTCAGCGGGTCGCAGCCGCAGGCTCCACGGTGCGTGAGGTTGTCGAGCACCGTCAGGCCCTTCTCGACGATGGCGTGCGATCTCTCGCCCTTCATGTGCACGACGAAGCCGACACCACAGGCGTCGTGCTCGAACCGCGGATCGTAGAGGCCCTGCTTCGTCAGCCTTCGCATCGCTCAGCTCCTGAGCGCCACCGCCGGTCTGTCCCCGTTGCGGCGAGCCTTCCGTCCCGTGCCGCCCCGCTCACGCGAGAGGCCGAGCTGCGACCGCTCGGTGTGCGTCGACAGCACCACCATGGTTTCCGTGCGCTCGACGCCCTCGATCGAGCGGATCCGGCTGATCAGCTGCTCGAGCGACGAGGTGTTCTCGGTCTTCACCTTGAGCAGCAGCGAGTAGCTGCCGGTCACGTGGTGACATTCGAGGACGTCATCGACGGCCTCGACCTCGGCTTCGAACCGCTGGATCAGCGTCGGATGGTTGATCGACACGCCGATGAACGCGGTGATGTCGAAACCGAGGAGGCGCGCGTCCACGGCCGCGTGGTAGCCGCGGAGAACGCCGCTCTCCTCCAGCTTGTGAATGCGTTCGTTGACGGAGGGAGGCGAGAGTCCGACCTGCTCGCCGATGCGGGCGAGCGAGGTGCGGCAGTTCTCCTGCAGCATGGTGAGGATCCCGAGGTCGATGTCGTCGGGCTCGAACGGGGTATTTCCGAATTTCATTAGGGTAGCGGTGCTTCTCGCCGAATGGACGACGAGAGTCAAGCATCGTGAGGGCGGCTTCGTTAGGAAACGGGCGGTCTCGTCGGCAGCCGATCCGAGTTCTCATAGGGTGTACTTCGCCATGCGATGGCGGAGCACGTTCCGGCTGATGCCGAGCAGGCGTGCGGCGCGTACTTGATTCGCGCCGGTCGCCTCGAGCGCGCGGGCCACGATCAGCCGCTCGAGACGTTCGAAGGCATCCCCCGAATGAACCGCGAGGAACCCGTCGAGCAAGCGCCCGAGGGAGCCCTCGCCGTCGGACTCACTTGCGATGGAAGGCGTTTCCGCGCCCGAGCCCGCCGCCGCCGGGGCCAGCATCAGGTCGTCGATCGTCACCCGGTCACCGCGGGTGCGGAGGCATGCCTGGACGACGACGTTCTCGAGCTCCCGGACGTTTCCCGGCCAGGAGTGCTGCAGAAGACGCCGCTCGCTCTCGGCGGTGAAGCCCGGCCAGGATCGACCGAGCCGACGCCGTTCGCGCTCGAGGAAGCAGGCGGCGAGCGGGAGCACGTCCTCGCGCCGCTCACGGAGCGGCGGCACGTGGATGCGGAAGACGTTCAGACGGTAGTAGAGGTCGCTGCGGAACGCGCCGCTGGCAACCCGCGCCTCGAGATCGACGTTCGTCGAAGCGATCAGGCGGGCGTCGAAGGACCGCGCCTGCGAAGCTCCCAAGCGGGTCACCTCGCGACTCTGCAGGACGCGCAGGAGCTTCGCCTGGAGCGGCGGCGGCATCTCGCCGATCTCGTCGAGCAGGATCGAGCCGCCGTCCGCTTGCTCGAATCGTCCCGGACGCGCCGACTCGGCACCGGTGAACGCACCGCGCTCGTGACCGAAGAGCTCCGACTCGAGCAGGTTGTCCGGGATCGCGGCGCAGTTGATCGCCACGAGCGGCCCTGCCCGCCGGGTTCCATGGTGGTGGATCGCGCGGGCGACGAGCTCCTTTCCGGTGCCGCTCTCGCCGGTGATCATCACCGTGGTATCCGCGGCGGCCGCGCGCCCGATCCACTTGCAGAGATCGCGCAGCGCAGCGCTCTCGCCGACGAGCTCGACCTCGTCGACGGCCCGCGTCGGCAGCGGCGGCGGCTCGGATTCCGGCAGGAGCTCCACGAGTAGCTTTCGCAGCGCCGGCACGTCGACGGGCTTCAGCAGGTAGTCGCGCGCCGCGAGCGCCGTCGCGCGGATCGCCGTCTCGGTGGTGCCGAACGCAGTCATGACCACGACCGGCAGCTCCGGATGGAGGTCGCGGATGCGGCGGAGGATCTCGAGACCATCGATCCGCGGCAGCTTGACGTCGAGAAGGACCACGTCCGGCGCGGCCGTTGCCAGCCGCGCGAGGGCTTCCTCGCCGTCGTTCGCCGATTCGACCTCGTATTCGCCGGCGAGCGCCCGCCGGAAGGAGTAGTGGACGTTGCGCTCGTCGTCGACGATCAGGATCCGCCGCATTTCCTTCCTCACTCCGGTAGCCACACCGCCGCGGTCGTGCCTTCGCCGGGCGCGGAGGCGATGCGGAGCTCGCCGCTGTGCGCTTCGACGATGCGGAGGGCGATCGGCAGACCGAGGCCGGTACCACCTTCGCGCGTCGTCGCGAACGGTTCGAAGAGGCGTTCGCGTATGTCCGGCGAGATGCCGGGTCCCGTGTCGCGGATCTCCACGACGATCCCCCCCGGCGCGCGCGACGTGGCGACGCGCAGCGCGCCCCCGCCGGGCATCGCCTGGAGCGCGTTCAACGCGAGATTCAGGAACGCCTGCTTCAGCTGATCGGCGTCCGCCCACACCCGCGGTGCGTCGCGTCCCGGCGAGCGGTCGATGGTGACGGCGCTCTTGCCCGCTTCCGGCGACAGCAACAGCAGCGTCGCGTCGAGCACGTCATCCACGGGTACGCGCCGGAAGCGGGGAGCGGTGGGACGAGCGAAATCGAGGAACTGCTCGAGCAGCCGGCCCATGCGCCGGATCTCGGCGCGAATCACTTCCAGGTCCGCGGTTGCTCTGGGCTCGCGGCAGGCCTCGGCCATCGCGTAGGTCAGGATGCTCAACGTGTTCAGCGGGTTTCTGAGCTCGTGCGCGAGGCCGGCCGACAGGCGCCCGAGCGCCGCCAGCTTCTCGGACTCGCGGAGCCTCAGACGCGCGTCGTGCTCTTGCTCGAACAGGCGCGCATTCTCGATGGCGACGGCGGACTGCTGCGCGAGCAGCGTGGCGACCGAGACGTCGGCGGGGCGGTGGCAGCGCGCCTCCGCGCTGTAGACGTTGAGCACGCCGAGGATGCGGTCCTTGCTGCGAACCGGCACCGACAGGAGGCCGGCGAGCCCCTCCGCCTCGGCGAGCTCGCTCAGCCGAAAGCGCGAATCCTCGCGCACGTCGTCGACCCAGAGCGGCTGCCCGGTACGAAAGACGCGGCCGGCGACGCTCTCCAGATCCGGCGGCTCGCGCGCGAGATACGCGGCACTCGCGCCGTCGGCGGCCACGGTGCGGAACCGGCCGCCCTCCTCGAGCAGCAGCGACGCCAGCTTCCCGCCGAGCAACCGCCGCGCGTGACGCACGGCGCGGCTCAGGACTTCGCGGAGGTCGAGCGTCGAGCTGAGATCGCGTCCGACCTCGACGAGCGCGGCGAGCTCGTCGCTCCGCCGCCGGCTCTCGGAGTAGAGGCGCGCGTAGGCCACGGCGTCGACGCACCGCCGCGCGAGCATCTCGAGAACCGTCGCCGTGTCGGCGGTGAACGCATCCGGGCGGTCACTGTCGACGTTGATGACGCCGATGACGCCCTCGTCGGTCTGCAGCGGCACCGCGAGCTCCGAGCAGACGGCCGTTCGAAGCGCCACGTAGCGGGGATCACGGCGAACGTCGGGGACGAGCGCGGTCTCACCGCGCGCCGCCACCCAGCCCGTCACGCCGGTGCCGAGCGGCAGGCGGCAGCGGCGCCGGCACTCGTCGTCGATGCCGACCGCCACCTCGATGGCGAGGGTGCCGTCGTCCGGCTCGATCAAGCAGAGGCTCGCCGACGATGCGCCGGTGAGCTTCACGGCTTGCTCGAGGATGTCCCTCCAGAGCTCTCGCGGGTCGATGAGATGGGTCTCCTGCACCCGTGGGGGAGCAACATCGATACCATCGAGCGCGTGAGGCGGGAGCTCTGCCGGTGATGCCGAGGGCTGCTCAAAGACGCGGCAACTGCACTCTCTGGGGCAACCGGCTCATCCGACGGAGCGCCGAGAGCAGCGCTCCTCGGCAGCGTCGGGCGCCGAAAGGTTCAACGGCGAGAGACGCATCGCCTGGCGGATCGCGCCGCCGATGGCGTCCGGGTTGGATCGTCCGTGTGCCGCGATGACGAGCCCGCGGACGCCGAGCAACGGCGCACCGCCGCGTTCGCGGTAGTCGAGCAGGCCATGCAGTCGGCGCCGCAAGGCGAAGCGCGCGAGGCCGAGCGCGATCGCAGGAAGGACTCCGTTCGCGACTGCGCGCGCGAGCAGGGCGCGGCCGAGCTCGGCGGTCCCTTCCATCGTCTTCAACAGGACGTTGCCGGTGAACCCATCCGTGACGACGACGTCGACGACCCCGCGAGGCAGCTCGTGCGGCTCGACGTAGCCGGTGAAGTCGAGCTCGCTGGCGCGCAGGAGCTCCGTGGCGGCACGGGTGAGATCCGTGCCCTTGGTGGGCTCCGTGCCGTTGCCGAGCACGCCGACCGTCGGGTGGTCGACTCCGGCGAGCACGCGAGCCGCCGCCGCGGCCATGCGCGCGAACGACAGCAGATGGCTCGGCCTGCAGGCGGTGTTCGCGCCCGCATCGGTGAGGATCGTCGACCGCCCCATCGTCGGCAGCTCCACGGCGAGTGCGGGTCGATCGTGGCCGGGAAGCGATCCGAGTACCGCGACGGCGCCGACGAGCAAGGCTCCGGAGTTGCCGGCGCTCACCAGCGCTGCGGCGTCGCCCCGGCGGACCGCCTCGAGGCCGATGCGGAGCGAAGACCGCGGCTTCCTGCGGAACGCCTCGATCGGGCGTTCCTCCATCGTGACTGTGTCAGGCGCGTCCAGCACGTCGATTCGATGGTCGCATCCGAGGCGCGCCATCTCCGGCTCGAGCCGCTCGCGCGGACCGACGAGACAGATCTCGCCGTCGAAGTGGCGGAGCATGCGGCTCGCGCCGAGAATCTCCGGCACCGGCGCGAGGTCGCTGCCCATGGCATCGATCGCGATCCGCATCGTCGTCATCGTTCGGAATGACCGCAGGGGAGGGGAGGGGAACGGCGGGGGGCCGTTCCCCTCCTGGGGGAGCCACTGCGGTGGTGAAGGCCTCCCCCGGAAGGCACGTAGACGGTGGTTGCAAACGCGGTGCCGTGCGAAGAAGCCGTGAATGCGAGGAACCGCTGCCGCGGAGGTGCTGCTCCGGAAGCAGCCGGAAGCACGGATGACCCACGCGGGTCAGTGACCTCGGAAAGCCGGCGCTCCGCGTCCGCAGGAGCGGGTCGAGCGGATTACAGGGAGCCCGCGGTCTTGGCGGCGGGCGGCGACGCTGGCTTCGCGGTTTCCTCGTTCGACTTGGTCAACGAAACGTAGACCGTCTGCGGCCGCAGCTCCTCGAGCGTGAGCGTCTTCGGGTAGCGAAGGTTCTTGACCTCGACCTTGTACGGGCGACGGCCGGTCCGCGCCTGCCGCGCATCGATGATCAGCGACAGGCTGGTCGGATCGAAGAGATAGAAGAGGCGGCGCGGCCCGGAGAACGTGGCGGTGACGGCCTCGGGCTCGATCTTCCGGATCGCCAGGTCGGGTGGCAGATTGCCGATCTCGACCGGCACGCGGTACACGGCTTCGGCGGTTTCGGATCCGGGTACGAAGAGGTACCACAGGACGAGGGCGAGCGCCGCCGCGACCGCCTTCTCTCGCCAGTTGCGGACGAGGAAGTCGGTCGACACGCGCCAGGGCCGCCGCCGGGGCGAGCGCTCCACCAGATACCCTTCCAGGATCGCGCCGAGCTCCTGCGGGTTCGCGAGGCGCCTGAGAACCCCGCCGCGCGCGACCGAGATCTGTCCCGTCTGTTCGGACACCACCAGGCAGAGCGCATCGGTCCGCTCCGCGAGACCGAGCGCGGCGCTGTGGCGCGTGCCGACGCGCGCGAGCTGCGAGAAGTCCTTCGAAAGCGGAAGGTGCGCCGCGAACCGCGTGATCCGGTCGTTGTCGACCAGCACCGCGCCGTCGTGCCCCGGGGAATGCGGATCGAACAGGCTCTTCAGCAACGGCTCCGACATTCGCGCGCCGAGCTCGATTCCGCCCTCCACGTGTCGCTCGATGACGTCACCACCGGAGACGACGATGAGCGCACCGGTACGGTCCTTGGCGAAGTCGGTGAGGCAGGCGACGAGCAAGTCGATCGATTGTGGCCGGAGCGCGGGCGGCGGGCGCCGGCGAAGGCTCCAGAGCGCGACGCGCTCGAAGAGCTGCCGGAGCTCCTCCTGGAAAATGACCACGATCATGATCAGGAAGACCGCGAAGAATCCCTGGAACAGGTAGGCGGTGAGCTGCAGCTCGAGCTCGCGGGCGACGACGTAGGTCGCGCCGAGGATGACGATCCCCATCAGCACGAACGCCGCCTTCGTGCGCCGGATCCAGACCAGGGCGAAGTAGAGGAGGCTGGCGACGAAGGCGATGTCGATCGCCTGGGTGACGCCGATGTCGCGGAGCGCCTCGAGCATGGGGTGGGCCAGGGTGCCCTTCAGGCGTCCCGCTCGGCGAGGAGCAGCGCCACCGGCAGGGACGCGAACGCATCCACCAGGGCAATGCCCGTATCGTGGCCGGCGGCCGTCGCGCGCACCGCCTCCCGCGTGAAGACGTTCCGATAGGTGCGGCCGGCGAGCTCCGGCGGAAGCGTCAGGCGGGCATCGGCCCACGCAGCCGGCCCGAGCGGGAATGGCTGCGCCTCGCCGGCCAGACGAGTCGGAAACCGCGGCGCGATCACGATCGCGACCTCGTGATCGGCGCGTCGGGCGAACGCGACCACGTGCTCACGGCGATCGCCGTCGGCTTCCAGCGGCACGTACTCGCCGGCGAGGAACAGCGACGGCAAGCGCCGTCGTGCGCGAAGAGCGCATGCGGTGACGAACACCTTGAGGCGCCCGTCGTGCCATTCCCGGAGCATGCCTTCGAGCGCTTGCGCCGGCGGGCGCTCGCGCTCGAACCAGGGCTCGAGCTCGTCGACGAAGCGGCGGCGGAGGCCCCAATCGACGGGTCGGCGATTGTCGGGATCGACGAGAGAGAGGTCCCAGAGCTCGGTGCCGCGATAGAAGTCGGGCACCCCCGGCGCGGCCACCTTGAGCACCACCTGCGACAGCGAGTTCACCACGCCCGCGCGCGCGATGCGGTCCTGGAAGGGCAGGAACGCCTCGAGGAACTTCCGGGTCGTCGCGCCTGACAGCGTCTTCTCGACGAAGGCCGCGACGCCGGCCTCGTACGCCTGGTTCGGATTGATCCAGCTCGTGTGGAGCTTCGCCTCTCGGATCGCCTTCGCCATGTAGTCTCGCAGGCGCTGCACGAGCTCCGGGTCCGCTTCCGTCGCCCCCGCCGGCCAGGCGCCGAGGAGCGCCTGATAGAAGAGGTACTCGTCGTTGCGATCGGGGGCCCAACCGGATCCAACCGGCGCGCGGTTCGTGGTGTTGATGCGGCTCCACCGGATGATGCGCTGTCGCCATTCCTCGGGGTTCTCGGCGAGCACGTTGATCCGCGCGCGCGCGTCCTCGCCGCGCTTGGTGTCGTGGGTCGAGGTGCCGAGCATGGCCAGCGGCCAGCGGGCGAGCCGGCGGAGATTCGCCTGGTGGAACGCCGCCGGCGGACGGCCGAAGCGTTGCGGTTCACCGCCGACCTCGTTCAGCGAGACGAGCGGGTTGTGGCGGTAGAAGGCGGTATCCTCGAGACCCTTCGCCTGCACCGGACCGGTGTACTGCTGAAACTTCATCGCGAAGCGGTCCGCGGCGTCCACGCCGCTGCCGGGGCCATCGCCCGACGGCAGCTCCCGCGTGAGCGCCGCGCGGACGAAGGCGAACACCGTGGGCTCCATCGCCGGGTTTCGCCGCCGCGCGCCTTCGATCGCCTGATCGATCGTGCGGCGGTCGGCCTCGGAGGCACCCGCCGCGTTCACGTACGTGCGGTAGACGGGAAAGCAGGCGACGACCTCGCGAAGCGCGTCCCGCAGCGTGTCGAGCGTGAAGTCACGCAGCCGGCGGCTGCGTTCCGAGATCCGGTTGAGGGCGGCGGCGAGCACGTTCAGCTCGCTCGCGAGCGAGGTCTGCGAGATCAGCTTCTTGCAGACGTAGGTGACGATCGGGAACGGCGCGCCCCGTGCGGTGAACCGCTCGTAGATCGCGCGCATCTTGCCGGCGCTCGCGGGATCGACGAACACCCCGTTCAGGTCGTTCAGGAAGTCGTACCCGCTGGTGCCGTGGACCGCCCACGCCGTCGGCAGCTCTTCACCCTCGGACAGGATCTTCTCGGCGACCACCCAGGTGGGGCCGATCGCGCGTTGCAGCGCCTCGAGGTACGCCGCCGGATCGAAGAGACCGTCGAGGTGATCGAGCCTGAGCCCGGTGACCTTGCGGTCGCGGATCAGCTGAAACATCAGACGATGCACCGCCTCGAACACCTCTGGGTCTTCGACGCGGATGCCGGCCAGATCGTTGATGTCGAAGAAGCGCCGGAAGTTGATCTCGTGGAACGCGGTGCGCCAGAACGCGAGACGATAGGGCTGCGCTTCGAGGAGCTCGTGGAGCGGATCGAAGCTCTCGCGCTCGCCGGGACGGCCGTTGAAGTGACGGATCGCGTCGTCCAGGTGGCGGCGGATCGGGTCTGACGCCTCGAGCAGTCGCACGAGGCGCTCGCGGGCGACCTCCTTCTCGCGCTGCCGCTCGGCGATGCGTGCGGCATCGGTCTCGTTGAACGAAGGCAGGTTCGAGAGCGCGGTGACGATGCTCCAGTACTCGCGGAGATCGTGGCTGTCGGCGCCGAGCTCGTTCTCGAGCGCCTCGGGCCGGTGCCGCAGCACGCGCGGCGACTCGCGCGGGCTGATCGGCAAGTCGTGCTCGAAGTAGCGGAGCACGAGCGCACCGTCGGCGAGCGCGAGGTGGAGCTCGCCCCGCTCGAGGACGATGCCGTACTGGTCGCCGAGGATCGGCAGCAGGACCTTTCCCTTGAGCTCGGGCTTCACCGGGTCCCAGTCGACGTCGAAGTAGCGCGCGTACGGAGAGCTCGGACCGTTCTCGAGCACGTCCCGCCACCAGCGGTTCGTCTGTGGATCGATCCCCATGTGATTCGGTACGAAGTCGAGGATCTGTCCGAGACCGTGCGCCTCGAGCTCGCTCGTGAACGCGTCGAAGTCCGCCTCGGAGCCGAGCTCCGGATTCAGTCGATTGTGGTCGCAGATGTCGTAGCCGTGCGTGCTTCCGGGACGCGCCGTCAAGATCGGCGAGGAATAGCACTCGGTGATGCCGAGGGCGGCGAGATACGGCACCAGCCGGCGCGCGTCCTCGAACGTGAACTCGCGGTGGAACTGCAGACGATAGGTGCTGACCGGGATCCGTGGGAGGGGTGTCACGCGGGATGCTTCCGCACTGCTGCGAAGAGGCGGGGAAGCGTTCTCGACAGGCGTGGAGCTCTCCATCGATTCGGGTCCGGCGAATCGCGGACGCCCGGGTTGCGGACCGTCTCTTGTCTGTTAAAGTCGACACTCCGTCAACTATGGTGATGCGGTCGGAGAAGAGCGCTGCCGAGCGATCGGGCGAAGCGAAGCCGGCGAAGCTCTCCGCTCGCAAAGCACCGCCGCGCGTCGAGATCGAAGGCATATCGCCGGAGCTCGAGAGCGGTCGCTTTCCGGTGAAGCGCGTGTCCGGCGACCTCGTCGAGGTCGGCGCGGACGTCTTCAAGGACGGGCACGATCTCCTCGCCGCCCGCGTTCGTTACCGCGGCCCCGGCGACCGCACGTGGTCGTTCGCGCCGATGACCTACGAGTACGACAGCGACCGCTGGACGGGATCGTTCGTGGTCGACCGCATCGGCCGGTGGGTGTTCTCGGTCGAGGCGTGGATGGACGAGTTCGCGACCTGGAAGGACGGGTTTCGCAAGAAGCTCGACGCCGGCCAGGACGTGACGACGGAATTGCTCGAGGGCTCCCGCATGGCGGCCGCGGCCGAGCATCGCGCGAGGGGGGCGGAGCGGGTACGACTGCGCGAGCTCGCGGAACGAATCGCCGACGGCGGCGTACCGTTCTCGGAGCGCGTGCGCACGGCGCTCGATTCCGAGCTCGAGTCGTTGATCGAGCAGTACGCCGATCTCTCCGGCGCGACGCGGTACGACCGCGAGCTCGGCATCACCGTGGATCGGGAGCGCGCACGTTTCGCCGCCTGGTACGAGATGTTCCCGCGGTCGCAGGCCGGCGTCCCGGGGCGTCACGGGACGTTTGCCGACGCGGCTCGCCGGCTCCCGGATCTGGCCGCGCTCGGCTTCGACGTCGTCTACCTGCCGCCGATCCACCCGATCGGGCGCACGTTCCGCAAGGGCAAGAACAATACCCTCGATCCCACCGCCGACGACGTGGGCAGCCCGTGGGCGATCGGCTCGGAGGAAGGCGGCCACACCGCGGTCCATCCCGACCTCGGCACGATCGACGACTTCGATCGCTTCGTCGAGGCTGCGGCGGAGCACGACATCGACGTCGCGCTCGACTACGCGCTCCAGTGCTCGCCGGACCACCCGTGGGTGAAGGAACACCCCGAGTGGTTCTTCGTTCGCCCCGACGGGACCATCAAGTACGCCGAGAACCCGCCGAAGAGGTACCAGGACATCTATCCGCTGAACTTCTGGTGCGACGATTGGCCGAGACTGTGGGCCGCCTGCCGCGACGTGTTGCTCTTCTGGGTGGAGCACGGCGTACGCACCTTCCGGGTCGACAACCCGCACACGAAGCCGCTCTCGTTCTGGGAGTGGGTGATCCGCGAGGTGCAGGCGGATCATCCGGACGTGATCTTCCTCGCCGAGGCGTTCACGCGCCCGAAGCGCATGAAGCGGCTGGCGAAGCTCGGGTTCACGCAGTCCTATACCTATTTCACCTGGCGAAACGGCGCGTCCGAGATCCGCGAGTACCTGACGGAGCTCACGCAGACCGACATGAGGGATTACTTCCGCGGCAACTTCTTCGTGAACACGCCGGACATCCTCCACGAGTACCTGCAGCGAGGCGGCCGGCCGGCCTTCCGCATCCGCCTGCTGCTCGGGGCGACGCTCTCGTCCGTCTACGGCATCTACAGCGGCTTCGAGCTCTGCGAGAACGTGCCGCTCAGGGCGGGCAGCGAGGAATACCTCGACTCGGAGAAATACGAGATCCGCGTGCGCGACTGGGGCGCGCCCGGGAACTTGAATGCCGACCTGGCGAAGATCAATCGCGTCCGCCGGGAGAATCGCGCGCTGCAGCTCTACGCGAACCTCACGTTCCATCACTCCGAGAACGAGCAGATCCTCTTCTACCGCAAGGCGGCGCCGGGAAACGATCTGCTGATCGTGGTGAACCTGAACCCGTTCGCCGCCGAAGCGACGATGGTGCACGTCCCCCTCGACGAGCTCGGGATCGACCGCGAGCAGGCATACGTCGTCGAAGATCTGCTGACGGGGACGCGCTACACGTGGCGCGGCGTGCGCAACTACGTGCGCCTCGACCCGGTCGCGGAGCAGGCGGCGCACGTGCTGCGGCTGGTTCGCGAGTAGCTCTCTCCTGGACGGCGAACGCGTGGATCCGTCGACGGCCGTGCGCGAGCTCGCGAGCGAGGATCTCGCCCGCTTTCTGCTCGGCCGCCGCTGGTTCGGCGCGAAGGGACGGGCGCCGCGGTCGGTGCGGGTCCACGACGTGATCCCGCTCTTCGACGGCACGCACGGCATCGCCCGTCTCCAGGTCGACCTCGACGATGGGCGTCGAGCGCTCTACCAGCTGCCGCTCGCGCTCCGCGCCGCGGATGACGGGGCGGTGAGCTCGGTGGTCGCCACGGTCGGGGAAGATCGCCGCATGGTCCTCTTCGACGCGGTCGAGGACCCGGCATTCCGCGAACGGCTCGGGGACGCATTCGTGAACGGCGCGAGATTCGACGGCGACGGCGCGAGCTGGGTGATCGCTCCCGTCGCCGCCGGAAGCGTGTCACTGCCCGCCGGCCGATCACGACTTTCCGGCGCCGAGCAGAGCAACACCTCGATCGTCTACGGCGACCGCGCGATCCTCAAGATGTACCGCCGCCTCGAACCGGGCGACAACCCGGATGTCGAGATCGGCGAGTTCCTGACCACGCGCGTGGGCTTCGCTCACGTGCCCGCTCTTCTCGGCACGATCCGATTTCACGATCGAGACGGATCGGTGTCCGTGGCCGGGATGCTCCAACAGCTGGTGCCGAGCCGGGGCGACGGCTGGAGCTACGCGCTCGCGCGGTTCCGTGAAGAGGTCGGCGGTGCGGCGCCCGCCGGCCACCGGCCGTTTCGCGACGATGCGGCGCGCCTCGGCGAGATCACGCGCGCGCTCCACGAGGCGCTCGCTTCCGATCCGTCGCATCCCGACTTCGCGCCGATCCCCGTGACCGACGACGACCTCGGTCGATGGCGGGAGCAAGTGAGCCGCCAGGTCGAGCGAGCCCTCGACCTCCTCCGCGAGCACCTGTCGCGCGGAGCCCTGGCGGGAGAGCTTCGAGCCATCGCGGAGTCGTGCGTTCGCCGTGGTGCGGAGGCGCTCCGCCGGAGCGAGCGCATCCTCGAGTCCATCCGCGGGCGTGCCGGAGCGCGGATCCGACATCACGGCGATTTTCACCTCGGCCAGGTGCTGCCCACCGAGAGCGGCGACTTCGTGGTCATCGACTTCGAAGGAGAGCCGGCCCGGCCGCTCGTCGAGCGCCGGCAGCGGCACTCCGCGCTTCGCGACGTCGCCGGCATGCTGCGGTCGTTCTCGTACGCGGCAGGCGCAGGGATGCGCGAGCTCGGCGGCGGAGCTCCGGCGGTGCGGGCCGCCGAGTGGGAGGAGAGTGCCCGCGCCGCGTTCGCGCGCGGGTATCTGAACGAGCCCGCGAAGCTGGCGGCCTTCCTGCCGGCGGCCGCCGACGATGCGCGGGGTCTCGTCGCGCTGTTCGAGCTCGAGAAGGCTTTTTACGAGCTCGAGTACGAGCTCCAGAATCGACCCGACTGGGTCGGAATTCCGCTCGGCGGAATCGAGCGGCTGCTTCGCTGAGCGCGCCCGCCGGAATCGGTAAGAGCAAGGAGTAGGTATGTCTCTGTGGTCCCTCTCGCGCGGAGGGAGCGTTCGCCAGGATGGCTCCGTTCGCTTCTCGGTATGGGCGCCGAAGGCCGAGGCCGCGTCGGTACGTCTCCTCGCCGCCGACGGCGCGGCGGAGCACCCGATGGAGCGGGACGCCGACGGCGTGTTCTCCACGGACGTCCAGGGTGTCGGCGCCGGCGGCGATTACTTCTATCGGCTCGACGGCGGTCCCGACCGCCCGGATCCCGTCAGCCGCCATCAACCTCAGGGCGTGCACGGGCCGTCGCGCGTCGTGGATCCGAGGTCGTTTCGCTGGTCGGATGCCGGCTGGAGCGGGATCGAGATGGCCGACCTGGTGCTCTACGAGCTGCACGTCGGCACGTTCACGCCGGCGGGAACGTTCGAGGCGGTGATCGAGCGCTTGCCGGACCTGCGAGAGCTCGGCGTCACTGCGATCGAGATCATGCCCGTCGCCGAGTTCCCCGGCTCGCGCAACTGGGGCTACGACGGCGTCTCGCCTTATGCTGCGCAATCGACGTACGGCGGGCCGCGCGGCTTCCAGCGGCTGGTGGACGCCGCGCACCGCGCCGGAATCGCCGTGATCCTCGACGTCGTCTACAACCACCTCGGACCCGAGGGGAACTATCTCCCCGAGTTCGGGCCCTACTTCACCGACCGCTACCGCACCCCGTGGGGACCGGCGATCAACTACGACGGCGCCGACAGCGACGAGGTACGGCGCTACTTCGTGGACAACGCGCTCTACTGGACGACGGAGTTCCACGTCGACGGGCTCCGGCTCGACGCGGTGCACGCGATCTACGACTTCGGCGCGCGCCACGTGCTCGAGGAGATCGCCCACGAGGTGCACGAGCAGTCGGCGCTGCTCGGTCGTCGCGCGCTGGTGATCGCCGAGAGCGATCTCAACGATCCACGGCTGGTGCGGCCGCGCGAGCGCGGCGGCTACGGCCTCGACGGGCAGTGGGCCGACGACTTCCACCATGCCGTCCATGCCACGCTCACCGGAGAGCGCGAAGGCTACTATCAGGACTTCGGCGGCACCGTGGCGATCGCCAAGGCGATCCGCGATCGGTGGATCGTGGACGGTGCGTACTCGACGTTCCGGCGGCGGCGGCACGGTGCCCCGGCCACGGACGTGCCGCGCGATCGATTCGTGATCTTCGTCCAGAACCACGACCAGGTGGGAAACCGCGCCGACGGAGAGCGGCTGTCGACGCTGCTGTCGTTCGAGGATCAGAAGCTGGCTCTGGCGCTCCTGCTGCTGTCGCCGTACGTGCCGCTCGTCTTCATGGGAGAGGAGTACGGCGAGACGAGCCCCTTCCTCTACTTCGTCAGCCACGGCGATCCCGAGCTGGTCGAGGCGGTGCGCCGCGGGCGACGTGAGGAGTTCCAGGCGTTCGACTGGAATGGCGACGTTCCCGATCCGCAGGCGGAGGAGACGTTCGCGCGCTCGCGGCTCGAGTGGAGCCGGCGGAGCGAGCCGCGTCACGCCGAGATCCTGCGACTCTCGCAGGACGCGCTTCGCCTTCGCCGGAGCGAGCGGGCGCTCCGGCCAGGAGCGGCGGAGGTGCAGGTCGCGGCAGGAGGCGAGGACGAGCGCGGCCGCGGGTGGCTGGTCGTCGAGCTCTCGGTGGATGGCCGCCCCGATTGGGTGGCGATCCTCAACCTTTCGGCGGAGCCGCTCGAGAGCCTCCTTCCGGAGCGGCTCGGCACGGGATGGGAGCTCCGTCTCTCGACGGACGGCGTCCGCTACGGCGGTTCGGGCGGAGCGCCGGAGCGTCTCGACGGCGGCGAATTCCGGTTGCCGGGACGAACCGCCGTGTTGTACGGCCGCTCGAGCTGACGGCGGCCCGGGAGAGACGCGAGGACGATGCCGAGCCAGCCGATGCGCGTGTGGCCGGGCGAGCCGTATCCGCTCGGCGCCACCTGGGACGGTGAAGGCGTCAATTTCTCGCTCTTCTCCGAGAACGCCACCGCGGTGGATCTCTGCCTCTTCGAGTCGCCGGACGGTGCACGCGAACAGGTCCGCGTCCCGCTGCGGGAGCAGACCGACCTCGTCTGGCACGCCTACCTTCCGGACGCGCGGCCGGGGCAGCTCTACGGGTTTCGGGTGCACGGTCCGTACGCCCCCGAGGAAGGGCATCGCTTCAACTCGAACAAGCTACTCCTCGATCCCTACGCGAAGGCGATCAGCGGACTGGTCGCATGGAACGATGCGCTCTTCGGCTACGTGATCGGCGATCCGCAGGAGGACCTCTCGTTCGACACGCGCGACAGCGCAGCGCACGTGCCGAAGTCGGTGGTCGTCGATTCCGCGTTCACGTGGGGCGAGGATCGCCGCCCTCGGATCCCCTGGAGCCGCATGGTGATCTACGAGTGCCACGTGAAGGGGATGACGATGCGCCATCCGGAGGTGCCGGAGGGGCTCCGCGGCACGTACCTCGGCATGGCGTCCGACCCGATCATCGACCATCTGCAATCGCTCGGCGTGACATCGGTCGAGCTGATGCCGATCCATCACTTCGTCACCGAGCGGGCGCTTCACGACCGCGGCCTCACGAACTACTGGGGGTACAACTCGATCGGCTTCTTCGCCCCCGACGTCCGCTACGCGAGCGGAGGCCTCGGCGAGCAGGTCTCGGAGTTCAAGTCGATGGTGAAGGCGCTGCATCGCGCTGGCATGGAGGTGATCCTCGACGTCGTCTACAACCACACCGCCGAAGGCAACCAGCTCGGTCCGACGCTGTCGCTCCGCGGCATCGACAACGCCGCCTACTATCGGCTGTACCCCGAGAATCGCCGCTACTACACCGACTTCACCGGCTGCGGGAACAGCCTGAACGTCCTGCACCCGAGGAGCATGCAGCTCCTGATGGACAGTCTCCGCTACTGGGTGCTCGAGATGCACGTCGACGGCTTCCGATTCGATCTCGCGCCGGCGCTCGCGCGCGAGCTCTACGACGTGAACCGGCTCGGCACGTTCTTCGACATCATCCACCAGGATCCGGTGCTGTCGCTGGTGAAGCTGATCGCGGAGCCGTGGGACCTCGGCGAGGGTGGCTATCAGGTGGGGAACTTTCCGATCCGCTGGGCGGAGTGGAACGGCAAGTATCGCGATACCGTCCGGCGCTACTGGGCCGGGCAGCCGGGGCAGATCGCCGAGCTCGCGTATCGCCTCTCGGGGTCGAGCGATCTCTACCAGGCGAGCAGTCGCAATCCTCACTCGAGCATCAACTTCGTCACCTGTCACGACGGCTTCACCCTCGAGGATCTCGTCAGCTGCGAACACAAGCACAACGAGGCGAACGGGGACGAGAATCGCGACGGCACCGACGCGAACGACAGCGCGAACTGGGGCGTCGAGGGGCCGTCGGCGTCGGTCGAGATCGTCGAGATGCGCGAGCGCGTGAAGCGCAACTTTCTCGCCACTCTGGCGTTCTCGCAGGGCGTGCCGATGATCTCCCATGGCGATGAGCTCGGCCGAACGCAGCACGGCAACAACAACGCGTACTGCCAGGACAACGAGATCTCCTGGGTCGACTGGACTCTCGACCCCCGTGCTCGTGCGCTGCTCGACTTCGCGATCCGCGTGCTCGCGATCCGGCGCGCGAACCCCGTGCTCCGCCGCCGGAGCTTCTTCGGCGGCCGTCCGATCTCCCCGTCCGGCCTGAAGGACGTGAACTGGCTCCGCGCCGACGGCCGCGAGATGACGGATCCGGAATGGCGGGATGCGCGGAATCACGTGATCGGCATGCTGATGCCGGGCCAGGCGACCGACGAGACCGACGACCGCGGCCGGCCGATGCACGGTGACACCCTGTTGCTGCTGTTGAACGGCGCCTCGCGCTCGCGGCTGTTCACGTTGCCGAAGATCGGCGTGCCCGGCGTGTGGCACGAGGTCGTGAACACGGCGCGTGCCGACGGGCGAGCGATGCGTGCCGAGGCGATGAGCCTCGCGGGCCATTCGCTGGTCCTCTTGCGCTTCAAGGAGGCTTGATGAAGGGCGGAGACCGCTCGCGACGAAAGACGACTCCGCGGCGCGTCGCCGACGGAAGCACGCCGGACTCCGCGAAGCCGACCGAATCGGCCGAGGGGCCGGCGGCCGAAAAGACGCCGCCCGCCGGAGATGCCGCCAAGGCACCCGAGCCGGCGAGGCCGCGCGAAGCGACGGAGGCGCGACTCGGTGCGACGGCCGTCGGAGCAGCGAAGCCGACCGTTTCGACGAGCGAGCCCGACGTCGCGAATCGGCCCGAGGTCGCGAAGGCGGCGGAAGTTGCCGAGCCGCGCCAGGTCGCGAAGGCACCGGTCGATCCCGAAACGCGCCGCCGCCTCGCCGCCGGGCAGGACGGCGATCCGCATACCGTGCTCGGAGCGCACGCCCTCGGCGAAGGCCGCGGCGTGGTCGTACGCGCCTTCCATCCCGACGCCACCAGCGTCGAGTGTATCCTCGACGGCGGCCGTACGGTCCGGCTCGATGCCGAAGGCGACGGTCTCTTCGCGGCGGTGCTCGCGGACGCGTCGCTGCCGTTACGCTACCGGCTGCGGTTCTGCTTCGCCGACGGAAACTCGTGGGAGCGCGGCGATCCGTACCGCTTCTGGCCGACGCTCGGGGACGTGGACCTGCACCTCTTCAACGAGGGCAAGCACCGCCGCCTCTGGGAAAAGCTCGGCGCTCACCCGGTGACGCACGACGGCGTCGAGGGCGTCGCCTTCGCAGTGTGGGCGCCGAACGCCCGCCGCGCCAGCGTGATCGGCGAGTTCTGCGGCTGGGACGGCCGCTTGCTGCCGATGCGGCAGATGGGCTCGTCGGGAGTGTGGGAGCTCTTCGTGCCGGAGCTCCCGGAAGGC
>JAXDLK010000230.1:0-19975 GCA_034666665.1 Candidatus Binatota bacterium | reverse complement strand
CGTGCATCATCCGCGGAGCACGGCGTCGGCCGCGCTCACCACCGCCTCCGGCGCTTCGAGCTGCAGCCAGTGTCCACGTCCGGGCACCACGGTCAGCCGCGCTCCGGGCATTCCCTCGGCGAGGATGTTCGAGGCCGCGACGCCCATGGGGTCGCGCTCCCCGATCAGGACCGCGGCGGGACATGAGACTTCGCCGAGGCGTGGAGTCAGCGGCTGCCGGTGAAGGCCGGCGAGCGCGCGAGCGATTCCGGCGATCGCCAGGGCGTCCGCGACGATCTCACGCTCCGATCCGGCGCCGAAGATCGCCGGGCGGATGCCGTCGATCCCCTGTGTCTCGCCGGCGGCAGCGATCTTCTCGTACCAGGCGGCCTCGGGCGCGTTCAGCTGGCTCGTCGTCCCGAGAAGGACGAGCCCGGCGACGCGTCCCGGGAAGGCGAGCGCCGCCGTCAGCGCGACCACTCCGCCCATCGAGTGTCCGACGAGCACCGCACGGTCGATCGACCACGAGTCCAGCACCGCGACCGCGTCGGCCGCGAGATCCTCGAGCCGGTACGGCGGATCGGGCGACGACGAATCGCCGTGGCCGCGCTGATCCACCCGCAGGAATGCGCCGGAGGCGACGAACGACGGAAACACGCGGGTCCAGATCGCCCGCGTGTCGGCGAGACCGTGCAGGCAGAGAACGTGCGGTGGCCCCTTGCCGTGGCGCTCCGCGACGAGCGCGTACCCGTCTCGCTGGACGATGCGCACGCGACGCTACCCCGCTCGGCCGGGGAGGCTCCGCGCGGCGTGGCCCGGGCGTCCCCGGCGAAGCCACCCCTGATCGCGGAACTCGTCGAGCTGGACAGGGGTGAGCACGGAAGCGGCGCTCAGGCGGACATGGCGGGGAGCAGACAGGAATGGATGCTCGGCTCGCCGCCCGCGTGCCCGGCGAGCGTCTGGATCGCGAGCTCCGCTTGCTCGAGGCCGAAGTCGTGCGTGTGCAGCTTCTCGAGAGGGACCCGCCCGGACTCGATCAGCCGGATCGCCGAATCGTACGACTTCCGAGTGACGCCGAACGCGCCCATGACCTTTGCCTCTTTGATCACGATCAGGTCGCTCACGAAGTTCGGCACCTGCTTGAACCCTTTGACGCCGGCGAGGACGACGCGCCCGCCGCTCGCCACGTAGTAGAGCGCCTCCGCGACCGGCTCCGTCGAGTACGAGGTGACCTCGACGACGACGTCGGCGCCGCGCCCGCCGGTGAGCTCGGCGACCCGTTTGCGGACGTCTTCCTGTTCGACGACGATCGTGTGGTCGGCACCGAGCTCGCGAGCGAGAGCGAGCTTCTTCTCGTCCTTGGGAAGCCCGGTGACGATCACTTGATCGGCTCCTGCGGCACGGGCGGCGATCACGCTGGCGAGGCCGCGCTGCCCGGGACCGAGGATCAGCACGCTGTCGCCCGGTCCGGTGTCGGGGATCTCGACCGCCCAGCGAAAGCCGGCACCGATCGGGTTGAACATCGCGGCGATGCTCGGGTCGAGGTCCTTCCGGATCGGATGAACGATCGAGAAGGGGTCCAGGTACATGAAGTCCGCGTAGGCTCCCCACAACCCAGGGCGTCGCGCGAGCGGCACGTAGGCGTAGCCGAACATGCCGCCGCGCCCGCGGCACACCTGGTACCGCCCGTCGGTGCAATCGCGGCAGTGGCCGCAGGGGATGAGCGTCTCGACCCCGACGCGATCGCCGACGTCCACGCCCCAGCGCTTCGCCGCGCGGTCGCCGATCTTCTCGATGATGCCGAGGGGCTCGTGGCCCGGAATGAGAGGCCAGCGCACCGGGATCGTTCCGTCGTACTGCTCGACGTCGCTGCCGCAGATGCCGCACGCCTCGACGCGGAGAAGGCCGCTCTCGTCGTCGATCTCGGGAATCGGCAGCTCGTGGAGCTCGAGCTTCCGAGGTCCCATCTGAACGACGGCGCGCGTCTTCTTGTCGCCCATGTGCTCCTCATCGCTATCTCGCTCGGGAAGCTGGCGCCAGCGCACTCGACGGCGGATGCGCTTGCAAGCCTCGGGCGACCGGGCGATGAGACGCGGATGAATCGCGAGACCGAGCGCCGGCTCGTGCGCGAGGCCTTCGCCGCGCTCGACCGCGGCGCGGCGCCGCTCGGCGAGACGTTCACCGAGAACGATGCCGCGGCCTACACTTCGCCGGCACGCGCGGCGTTCGAACGAGACCTGCTCTTCCGCCGCTATCCGATCGTCGCCGGCTTCTCGTCGGAGCTCCGCGAACCGGGCGACCACACGATCGACGACCTCTCGCTCGTGCCGCTGCTTCTCGTGCGCGACGATGCCGGCGCGCTCCGCGCGTTCGCGAACGTGTGCCGCCACCGCGGATCGAAGCTGGTGGCGTGCTCGGGTCGGGGTGCGCGCGCCTTCACCTGTCCGTATCACGCCTGGTCGTACGAGCTCGACGGGCGCCTGCGGTCGATCCCGGACGACTACGGCTTCGCCGGCCTCGAACGGCGGGCGTTCGGTCTGATCGAGCTGCCCGCCGCGGAGCGGCACGGGATCGTATGGGTGTTGCCCTCCGCGGGCGCGCCGCTGGATCTGGACACGCGACTCGCCGGGATCGGCGGGGAGCTCGAGTCGTATGCGATCGATGGCTACCGCGTCGTCGCGCGAAGGGAGCTCCGGCCGCGCATCAACTGGAAGATCGCCAGCGATACGTTCTGGGAGGCGTATCACATCAAGGTTCTCCACCGGCAGAACGTGGCGCCGCTCTTCGTGAAGAACCTCGCGCTCTTCGAGCCGTTCGGGTGGAACCACCGCTACGTCGGTATCCGCCGGTCGATCGAGGATCTGCGCGCGATGCCGGAGAACGAGTGGGAGCTCCTGCCGCACGCGACGATCCTGATGAGCCTATTTCCCAACACGATCCTGGTGATGCAGAGCGACCACCTCGAGTGCTTCCGCTTGTTCCCGGACCCCGAGCAGGCGAACGCGTGCCGTCTCGACGTGACCGTGCTGGCGCCGGCCGCGAGCGCCGGTGATCCGCGCTGGCAGCGGATCACCGATCTGCTGATCGGCGTGGTCGAGCAGGACTTCGCGATCGGCGAGACGATCCAGCGGAGCTTCGACTCCGGCGTGCTCGAGCGGGTGGTCTACGGGCGCTACGAGAACGCGCTCGAGCACTTCCACCGCTCCGTGCGCGAGGCGCTCGGAGCCTGAAGGATCCGCCGCGCTCGCCGGCATAGACCGCGCCGCCGCGGCCGGTCAAAGCAAGCCAGGGAAGTCGGCGGGAGGAGGGCAGCGCACCAGGAACGCGCGGCCGCTCGACGGATGCGGCAGCTCGAGCTCCGCGGCGTGGAGCGCGAGCCGCGAGCCCGGGGCGGCGTGTCCGTAGCGCGCATCGCCGACCACCGGGTGGCCGACCGCGGCGAGGTGTACGCGGATCTGATGCATGCGGCCGGTGAGGGGCTCGACCTCGACGAGCGACCGTTCCGCCGAGCTCCGGACGACCCGGTAGCGGGTGATCGCTTCCTTGCCGCCCGGATCGGGGCGCGTCTCGAGGCTCCGCTCGGCGAGCGGCAGGCGGATCTCGCCCTCGGGCGGATCGAGACGCCCTTCGACGACCGCGACGTAGCCCTTGCGTACTCGTCTGCGCGCGAAGTTCTGACTGATGCCGCGCGCCGCCTCGCGCGTCTTGGCGAAGAGCAGGATGCCCGACGTTCCGGCGTCGAGCCGGTGAAGCGGCCAGAGCGGGACCTTCGCGCCGGCACGCCGCCGCAGGTACTCCTCGGTCGAATCGAGCGCGGTGCCGCGGACGCGCGCTCGCGTCGGATGCGAGGGCACGCCGGGCGGCTTGTCGATCACGACCATCGCCTGATCCTCGTGGAGCAGCCGCTCGGGCGCGAGCGGCTCGACGGCGGGCGGTGTGTCGGCGTGACACACGACCTCTTGGCCGGCGCGCAGCCGGCGCGACAGCACCCGCAGGCGCTGGTCGTCGAGCCACACCGCGCCGCCCTCGATCAGCGTGCGCGCGCGCCGCCGTGACAGCCCGTCGACGTGCTCCGCGAGGAACACGTCGATGCGTTTCCCCGCATCCTCGGCGCGCACCAGCAGGCGGTGCGGGGTCACGTCGCTCCGGCGGCTATTGCGGCTGGAACACGGAAGCGAGCACTCGCTGGTAGGCGAACCCCGCGGCGTCCGTGCCTTTCACGCCGACCCGGAACGGCTTCGACGGAATCTTGAAGCCGCCGACGAACTCGCCGATCGCGGCGTTCACGTCGCCCGGGTCGAGCGGGACCGAGCCGATCGGCGCTCCGTTGGTGTCGACCAGGAAGAAGCTCGCGCTCTCGAAGCGGCCGATCAGGCCGGCGAGGCCGACCTGCGTGGCGCCGCCGATCGGACGAGTGGTCACGAGCCCGAGGCCCTCGTGGCCGAGCCGGCCGCGGAAGGTGACGAAGCCGAACTTGTCGATCTCGAGCGGGCTCACCGCGCGCGCGTTCAAGGCGTAGCGACCGGAGCCGTCCAGACGCACGCGCCAGCCGCCGGGAGCGGGATCGACGATGCGGATCACCGTGCCCGTCTTCTTCAGCACCTTCTTGCCGGAAGGATCGATGATGTCGAACTTGCGCATGTTCTCGAGCGACACCGTGAACGTGACCTCGTCGATCGTCGCGTCGATCGGCACGGGCAGGTCGCGCACACCGTCGACGAGCGATCCCGCGAGGATCACCACGCTGCCGCTCGGCGTCCCCGTGTCCATCAGCGCAGCGAGAGCTCGCGCATTCCCGGCGACGCGCGGATCGTCGAGGATCTGGTTCACGTAATCGCGGCTCGCCGTCACGGCGAGTCCCCGGGCGCTGGGAAAGCCGCTACGGCCAGGTGCGTCCTTGTTCAGGCCCTCGGGACAGAAGAACTCGAGACCGTGGCGGCACTTTCCCTGCGGCGTGCCGTCCGGGGGCCCGGCGCAGGGGTCCGGGAACGGAAAATATCCCGTCGTCGCCACCCTGCGCCCTTGGCCCGCGAGCGTTCCCGGGCTCGAGGGACAGGTCTGCACCTGGAGGGTAGGGCCGTCGAACACCTGCCGGCCGAGCCGCGCTTCGATCGTCGTCCGCCCGAGCTCGACCCAGTTCGAGTGCGCGTAGAAGTCCTGAACGGTGTGCAGAGCAGTGCCCAGGTCCTGACGCGCACCGATCCCGTTCGGCGTCGCTGCCGTGATCTCGGAGATCACCGAGGCTTTCAGGTTCACGAGCCGTGTCGACGAATCCCGGAAGGCCTCGTCGTCGAAGTGCTCGGCGACTCCGAAGAAGGTGACGATGTCGGTGTTGCGGTTCGCGTCGCGGATCTGCATCAGCGCGCGCTCCGAGAACTGGTACGTCGTCCCGCCCGCCGTGCGCTGGATCGGCGTCAGAGCATCGCTGGTGATGCCGAGATGACCCGGCTCGTTCGGCTTGAACGCTCCGGCGTCGCCGCCGGTCAGCACGCAGCCGAGAGCGATGGCTCCGAGGGCCCACTTCCTTCCCATGATGACCTCCACGCGAAGATGATTCCGCGCGGGAAAGGTCGGGCCCCCGACCCGCTGGCGGACGGCGCTTATACGCTGCACCCGCGCGCCTGACAACTCGCGGCGGCCTGGCATCCGCGGCGGCGTCACTCGCCGCCCGGTGGCGGGGGCGCGCGCGGCGCTCTAGTCTCTCGGGCATGGCGACGGGTGAAGGAGGCGTCCTCTACGTCGTGGCGACGCCGATCGGCAACCTCGAGGACGTCTCCGCGCGAGCGCTCCGCGTTCTGCGGGAGGTGGACGGGATCGCCGCCGAGGACACGCGCCGGACCGCGACGTTGCTACGGCGGTTCGGGATCGAGACGCGGGTCGTCAGCTACCACGACGCCACCGAGGTCCGCCGGGCACCCGAGCTCGTGAGCCGCATCCTCGCCGGCGAATCGCTCGCGCTGGTCACCGACGCCGGGACGCCGCTCGTCTCGGACCCCGGGTACCGGCTGGTGCGCGCCGCGATCGACGCGGGAGTGCGCGTCGTGCCGGTGCCGGGCGCGAGCGCCGCGATCACGCTCCTCTCCGTCGCCGGCCTGGCGGTCGATCGCTTCGTCTTCGAAGGCTTCCTTCCGGCGAAGCCCGGAAAACGGCGGCGGCGGCTGGAAACGCTCCGCACGGAGAGCCGCACGATTCTCCTCTACGAGTCGCCGCACCACGTCGCGCGCACGCTCGCAGAGATCGAGGAGGTGCTCGGCGATCGCGAGATCGCCGTCGGGCGCGAGCTCACGAAGGCGTTCGAGGAGGTGCTGCGCGGCCGCGTATCCGAGGTTCGCCGCGCGATCGAGTCGAAGGGTCCCCGCGGCGAGTACACCATGGCGATCGCCGGCGCCTCGGAGGAAGAGTGAGCTCAGTGGCCCGTCTCACAGAGGACTTCACACATCTCGTGGCCCTCGCCGCCGCTGCCCGGTTCCAGGATGCGCCTCGCCGGCTCGGCGCGGAACCGTCTCCTCCGAACATGGCCCGACATTCGTCGTCGACGCGCCTTGGCAGCGACGGCGATCATCCACGATCCGTGTAAAGCCCGTTGCGAGACGGACCACTACGGCTGGCGAAGTCGCCGGAGGTCGCGGCGATCGCGCTTCGAGGGACGGCCGGACGAGAACGGCCGCGCCGCGGCGTCTGCGCGGAGCCGCTCCGCGAGCTCCTCGCGGCGGCGTCGGCTCGCCTCCGACTCCACGTAGAGGAGCGCCGCCGCGGAAGCCGGACCGCGCTTCTCGGCCAGCGCGCCGACGCGCACCTCGATCTCGTGAGGCCCGCGGCGGACGGTGACGAGGTCCCCCGGTCGTAGCGTGCGCGCCGGCTTCCCCCGGCCGCCGTTCACGTGCACGTGACCGCCGCTCACTGCTTCCGCGGCGAGAGAACGCGTCTTGTAGAAGCGCGCCGCCCAGAGCCAGCGGTCGAGGCGGACGCCGTCGCCGGAGCTCAAGGTCCGGCGGCGGCCGCGGGTAGCCGTACCGTGACACGAGTGCCGGCTGCGGCGGTGCTCTCGATGGCGATTCCACCGTCGTGACACGCGACGATCTCGCGGCAGAGGGCGAGGCCGAGTCCGCTGCCCGCCGTGCGAGTGGCGCCGCGCCGGAACCGCTCGAAGAGCTCCGGCAGCGTCTCCGGATCCACGCCTCCTCCGGCATCCCGCACCTCGACGACGGCGGTGTCGTCCTCGCGCCGAACCCTCAGCGATACGTCGGCGGTGGCGGGGGTATGCCGGAACGCGTTGTCGAGCAGGTTCACGAGCAAGCGCTTCAGCAGCGCCGGCTCGCCGCGGACGTGAAGCCCGGCGGCGATCTCCGCTTCGAAGCGCCTGCCTTGGTCCTCGGCGAGCGGCTCGAGCGACTCCTCGACCTCCCGGGCGATCGTGCCGAGGTCGACGTCCTCGAGGAGGACGGCGCTCGGCCCGGCGTCGAGACGGCTCAGTGTGAGCAGGCTCTCGGCGAGGCGGCGGAGCCGATCCGTCTGCTCGAGCGCGTCACAGACGGCGTCACGGTAGACGTCGAGGGACGGCTCGCGTGCGAGGGTGACCTCGAGCCGCGCCTGGAGCGCGGCGATCGGCGTGCGCAGCTCGTGTGACGCATCCGCGGTGAATCGCTGGAGGTGGCCGACGGCACGATCCAGGCGCTCGAGGACACGGTTCAACACCTTCACGACGCGGTCGACCTCGCTCGTACGGCGCTCGATCAACCGGCGGCCGAGCGATCCGGCCTCGACGTTCTCGAGCTCTTGCGCGAGGCGTTCCATCTCGCGGGTCGCCCGCGAGGTGATTCCCCAGCAAAGCATGCCGAGGAGCGCGAGTGCCGCCGCGGCCCCGGTCGCGAGCGCCAGCCGGACGCGCTGGAGGGCCGCGGCACGAGCGTGGACCGCGAGTCCCACCTCGACTCTCTTGCCGCCGGCGACGGGATTCGAAGCGATGCGATAGCGGTCGACGTCGTCGCCGACGCCGAACACGTACGGCGGGTCCGCCGCGGAAGCAGGAGCGGTGTGCGGCGGCATGGCCCCGGCACGTGCGAGAACGCTCCCGTCCGGAGCGAAGACCACGGCGAACTTGCGACCTCCGGCGTCACGCTCGCCAGCGATCCTTTCGAGGACCGTCATCGCCGGCGAGTCATCGTTGCGGATCGCGTCGGCGACGGTCTCCGCCTCCTCCAGAAGCTCGGCGTCGAGCGGCCCCCACGTTGCGCGCGTGATCAGCCGCTCGAGCGCCACGGTTCCGGCGCCGACCAGCAGCGTCGCCGCGATCATGAACGTCGACGTGAGCCGTGTGCGAAGGCTGCGAAACATCAGCCTTCGAGGACGAAGCCGGCGCCGCGCACGGTGCGCAGCGAGGGCGGGCCGATCGCGAGGTCGAGCTTCCGACGGAGGCGGCTGACGTGCACGTCCACCAGGTTCGACAGGCCGTCGTAGCTCGAATCCCAGCAATGCTCGAGGAGCATCGTGCGGCTGACCAGCGTTCCCGCATGTTGGAGGAGGTACTCGAGGATCGCGAATTCCTTGACGGTGAGCGGCACCGGCTTCCCCCCGCGGCGAACCTCGAGCCTCGCCGGATCGACCTCGAGATCACCGAGGCGAAGAACCGTCGGCGCCGACGTCACGCCGCGCCGGAGGAGCGCTCGGATCCGCGCCACCAGCTCTGCGAAGGCGAAAGGCTTCGTCAGGTAATCGTCTGCCCCCGCTTCGAGCCCGCCGACTCGATCCTCGACGCGCGTGCGTGCCGTGAGCACCAATACCGGCAGCGCGCGATCGCGCGCCCGCAGCCACCGGAGGAGCTCGATGCCGTTCGCACCGGGTAGTCCGAGGTCGAGGACGACGAGGTCGAAGGCGTCGATCTTCAGGCGTCGTGCGGCGTCCTCGGCGTTCGTCGCCGCGTCGGCTGCGAAGCCCTGGGAGGCGAGGCCGTCGCGCAGCGACCGAACCAGCGCATCGTCGTCCTCCACGATCAGGAGCTTCATCTCGACCGTCATAGCGAGGCGGGAGCTCGCCGGCGAGTGTGCGCTTCACGATCCCTTCACGAGGGTGGTGGCAACGGGATACGCATGGCCGGGTCGAAGATGATGTCGACGGACGCCCCTCTGCTGGGAAGCTCTCGGCTGCGGCTCGAGTACGCCGCCGCTGCCGCGGCGCTCGCGCTGGTTCTCTGGACGGCGGCCCTGCCCGCCCTCCTCGGAGTCGACGTGTGGGTGAACCAGTGGATCCAGCTCCACTGGAGCGAGCCCATGAGGATCGTCGCTCGATCGCTCGGCACCGTCGTCGAAGCGTTGCTGATCGGCCTCCTCGCGCTGGTTCTCCTCACCGGGCGCCTCGCTCGGCGATCGCAGGTGATCGCGGGGGCATTGGCGGTGGCAGGGGGAGCGATCGTATCGGAGGTCCTGAAGACGGCGATCGAGCGCTTCCGTCCGGACGCCGCTCCGGGAATGGTCGCGGCGAACAGCTTTCCGAGCGGCCACGTGGTCGTGACCGCCGTTGCGGCGCTCGCCCTCCTGCGGCTCGTGCGGCGTTGCCGCTGGCCGCGGGGCGTGAAGGTCGCGGCGGCCGTGGTCGCGGTCGGCGCTGTCGCCCTGCAGGCTGTGGCGCGGCTTCTGCTCGGCGCGCACTGGATCACCGATGTCATCGCGAGCCTGTTGCTCGCCATCGTCTGGGTATTGGGCACTCCCGCGATGATGCTGGTGCCGCGGCGCGTGAGCGTCCCCGTCCTGCTGTCGCTCACCGCGTTCTTCGCGGCCGTCTACTACGATGCGTCGCTGCGCTTTCACCTGCCGAGTGCCAGCGACGACCGTCCCGCGCTGGCCTCCCTGGATCTCGGGCGCGCGGCGGAGGCGCGTCGCCTGCCGAGCCCGTGGGTCTACGGAGGGGTCGAGCCGATCGGCCCGGTCGCCTGGCTCGCGTCGCCGCGTGCGACGGTCAGTCTCGACAGCGGAGACGGGCAGCCGACGGAGATCGAGATCGTCATGCGACCGGCGACGTGCGGGGTCGAGAACCGGAACCTCGATAGTCGACTCGCGTTCTCCGTCAACGGCTGGAGGGTGCCGTCGGTGAAGCTCCGCCGCGGCTGGCGAGCGTACCGCTTCCAGCTGCCTGCCGACGCATGGCGGACCGGCAAGGACTCCGTCGGTTTCGAGGTGCTGACGAGCACCCCGGGATGTCGCGGAACCCCCGATCCCGGCCTGATCGCCTTCCGTACGCTGCGCGTCCTGCCGCGGATCGACTCGCGGTCGATGCGCTTCGCAGCCAGGTAGCTCCGCCTAGCAGGCGGCAGGAGAGGAGGCGGCAGCGGTCGCGCCTCAAAGGGGACGCTGCTGAATTAACGGAATCCGAAGCAGCGATGGCGGCGGGAGAGGGGACGCTGCTGAATTCGCGGAACGCCTCGTCGTCGTGCTCGAGCCGAGTCGAGCAATCGTCGGGGGTGCGCCTGATCGGATCTTGATCCATGCGCCGTTCGATCGTATTACACGTTGCTCCACCCTCTCGGCGTCGCCGAAAGCAGGCGTATGCCGAGAGGACCACGACTGGACGCGCCCGGCGCCTTACAGCACGTAATGGCGCGCGGCATCGAGCGCGCACCGATCTTCCGCGACGACGCCGATCGCGACGTGCTGCTGCGAAAGCTGGCATCGCTGACGGCGACTGGCGCCTGGGCCGTTTTTGCGTGGGCGTTCATGCCCAACCACATCCACCTCCTCGTCCGGACCGGCGCTCGACCTCTCAGCCGTTCGATGCGCTCTTTGCTGACGTTCTACGCTGGCTACTTCAATCGTAGACACGCGCGGGCTGGGCACCTCTTCCAGAACCGCTACAAGTCGGTGCTCTGCGACGAAGATGCGTACTTCTTGGAGCTCGTCCGATACATCCATCTGAACCCGCTGCGAGCGGGCATCGTGCCGACGATCGGCGCGCTGGACGATTACCCGTATTGCGGGCATTCGGCGTTGATCCGGCCGGGCCACCGCTCGTGGCAAGAAACCACGGGCGTGCTGCAGTCCTTCGGAACGCGCCCCCGCGATGCGATCGGGCGCTATCGTGCCTTCGTCCGTGCCGCTGTCGACCAAGGTTCACGGCGGGATCTCGATGGTGGCGGCCTCATGCGCAGCAACGGCGGATGGTTGCCGGTCCGCGAGCTTCGCCGCGGGCGCGAAGCGCACGGTGCGGACGAAAGGATCCTCGGGAGTGCCGGGTTCGTCGCACGAGTCATGGAAGAAATGCCGCGTCGGCACGCCATCTCACCAATGGTCGCCGCGGTTGGTTTCCATCAACTCGTAGCCGTCGTGCGTGAAGAGGCTACGGCGCTCGCCGAAATCCTCGGCGACCGTCGTCGAACTGCCGCTCCCCTCGTCCGCGAAGGGTTGTCGTACCTTTGGATGGAGGTGCTCGGCCGCAGCGGCCGTGCTCTCGCCGACCAGATCGGAGTCAGCCCGTCGACCGTCTACAAGGCGGCGCAACGGGGCCGCCGTTCCGCGCGACGGTGGCAGGCGGTTCTCGGTAGACTTACGGCTGCGAAGTAGCGGGACCGTTTCGACCCCGCGCCGTAGCTGGAATTCTCCGAAATCAGCAGCGTCCCCTCATTGGCCCGGCGTCGTAGCTGCGATTCCGCGAATTCAGCAGCGTCCCCTGATCGGAGCTTCTGGTCACGCCGTGCGATTTGATCTGCTGCAAGCGATCCGAAGGGAAACGCGGTGTCGCCGTCCCACCCGGGGAAGCCGATGCACAGGTGCTCGTGAATCAACGTCTTGCCGAGCTCGGATACCTTCTTCGCGCCGAGCACGGTCTGGACGGTGTCTGCCATGATCTACCTCCTGATCCTGAAGTCGCGGAACTCTCCGGTCGCGTCGGCGCGGGAGATCTCGACGTTCGTGACGAGCGCGCCGGGAGGCCCCTGATGGCACCACACGACGAAGCGCTCGAGCACCTTTTCGTCGCCCTCCGCGACGGCCTCGACCGTGCCGTCCGCGGAGTTCCGGACCCAGCCCGTGAGCCCGAGCGCGCGGGCCTCTTCCTCGGCGGAGCCGCGGAAGAATACGCCCTGGACACGGCCGTGAACGCGGAGGTGCACGCGCGCAAGCCCCACGTCACCGCCGCCCGACGAGCGCCAGGAACTCCTCCTCGCTGACGACGCGCAGTCCGAGCTCCGCGGCCTTCTTGAGCTTCGATCCCGCGGCCTCGCCGGCGACGACGAGGTCCACGCTCTTCGAAACGCTGGAGGCGGTGGTCCCGCCCTCGCGCTCGACGATCGCCTGCGCCTCCTGGCGAGTCACCGACCCGAGGGATCCGGTGAAGACCACGCGCTTTCCGGAGAGCTTTCCGCCGCGGCGCGTGCTCGTGCGCGGGCGGACTCCGGCCTCCTGCAGTCGCTCGACCTCGGCCCGGTTCTCGGGGTTCGCCACGTACTCGAGGATCGTCCGGGCGACCTCCTTCCCGACGTCGCGAACCTCGAGCAGCTCCTCCTCGGTGGTCGCGAGCAGGTCGTCCGCGCTCTCGTAATGCGCCGCGAGCGCGCGCGCCGTGGTCTCGCCGACGTGTCGAATGCCGAGGCCGTGCAGGAAACGGTCGAGCGTCGCCTGCTTGCTCTGCTCGATCCCGGCGAGCAGATTCTCCGCCGACTTCTTTCCCATGCGCTCGAGCGCGACGAGCCGATCCACGTCGAGCCGATAGAGATCGGCGAGATCGCGGACGATCCCTCGGGCGACGAGCTGCGCGACGAGCTTCTCGCCGAGGCCGTCGATCGACATGGCGCTCTTGCTCGCCCAATGGCGGAGGCGCTGCTCGATCTTGGCGGGGCAGCTCGGATTCGTGCAGCGATAGTAGACCTCGTTCTCGCGCCTCTCGACGTTTCCTCGACACACGGGACACTCGGCGGGCATCTCGAAGACGTGCTCCCGACCGGTGCGCCGGTCCGGAAACGACTGCACGACGTAGGGGATGACGTCACCGGCACGCTCGACCAGCACCTCGTCGCCCACCCGGATGTCCTTGCGACGGACTTCGTCCATGTTGTGGAGGGATGCGCTCGAGACGGTGACTCCGCCGACGGCGACCGGGTCGAGCGCCGCGATCGGCGTGATCACACCCGTCCGTCCGACGCTCGGCACGATCTCCTGGATGCGGGTCTCGGCCTGGCGAGGGCGGAACTTCCATGCGACCGCCCAGCGCGGCGATCGGGACACCTCTCCGAGGCGCCGCTGGAGCTCCAGAGAATTCACCTTGATCACCGTGCCGTCGATCTCGTAGGGGAGCGCATCGCGCGCACGTCCGATCTCGCCGTAGAAAGCGGCGACGTCTTCGAGCGACCGGCAGAGCCGGTTCCGCGGGTTCGTGCGCAATCCCCACTCGGCGCAGGCGGCGAGGAACTCCCAGTGCGTCCGCGCTTCGAAGCCGTCGACGATTCCTGCGCTGTGGCAGAAGAGCTCGAGCGGACGCGATGCCGTGATCCGCGCATCGAGCTGGCGGAGACTGCCGGCGGCGGAGTTCCGCGGATTCGCGAACTCGGGCTCGCCGCGGGCGACGCGCTCGGCATTCACTTCGAGGAACTTCTCCTTCGGCAGGATGACCTCGCCGCGAACCTCGAGCCGACGCGGCACCGGCCGCTCTCGCGCGCTCAGGCGGAGCGGCACCGAGCGTACCGTCCTCAGGTTCGCCGTCACGTCCTCGCCGTTGGCTCCATCGCCGCGAGTGGAACCCTGGACGTACCGGCCGTCCTCGTAGACGACCTCCACCGCGATGCCGTCGAGCTTGCACTCGGCGACGTACTCGATCGGTCCTTCGAGCTTCAGGAAGCGGCGGATGCGCTCCTCGAACTCCTCGACCTCCCCGCGACTGGTGGCGTTCGCGAGCGACAGCATCGGAACCGTGTGCCGAACGATGCCGAACTTCTCGGCCGCCTGGCCGCCGACCCGCTGCGTCGGTGAGGACGGATCCGCGTGCTCCGGGTGCGCCTTCTCGAGCTCGACCAGGCGGGCGAGCAGGCGGTCGTACTCGGCGTCCGAGATCTCGGGCTGGTCGAGAACGTAATATTGGAAATCGTGACGAGCGATCTCTTCACGAAGGCCGCGAATCTCCGATGCGGGATCGTCCTTCGGTGCCGCCATCGCTGGCGATTGTCGACGGATTCGCGGGCCCGTCAATGCGATACGGACCGATGGAGAAACCCGTGGTGCGGCGCGCAGAACGAATGAGGCCACGGTCGTCGGAGCGGATCCTTCTGCGACGCCGTGGCCCCGGGCGGCCCCAGAGAGCCGCCGATAGCGGTGCCGCTGATCGTCGAGGCACCGCCGTGACCGTAGGTCCGGTCGTTCAGGGTGTCAAGCAAATTCCGCCGAGCCGCGCGCCGCGGTCCCGCGGCAGACACTCACGGCGCGGGGCAGCACCCAGCGAAGTCGGGACAGCAGATCTCGCCGATTCCGCAGCAGCAGCACGTCTGCCCGCAGTTCTCGCCGGTCTCTCCCGGGCATCCGGCGGTCGCCTGGCAGCAAGCGTTGGGGTCGGCGCAGACGTCTTCGTCTTCTCCTCCCGGACAGTCGGACCGCGTGTTGCAGACCCGATTCCGCGGGATGCAGCTGCCATCATTGCAGCGGAACTCGTTCGCGTCGCAGGTGCGGCCGCCGCCGCCACCGCCGCCTCCTCCTCCCCCGCCTCCTCCTCCCCCGCCACCGCCGCCGCCACCGCCACCACCTCCTCCGCTGTTTCCACCCCCGCCGCCAAACCCGCCCGTCGCGCCCACGGCACCCGCCGCCGCGCCGCCAACGACGGCTACGCCGCCGGCCACGATTCCGGCGATCGCCGTCGTGCTGAGACCTCCCGCCGCGCCGCCGGCCGCCCCGCCGGCGGTTCCTCCCGCTGCTCCTGCTCCGACGCCGGCAGTCGCCACCTGGCTCGCGGGCGCGGCAGCCTCCACCGCCGCGACGATGCCGCTCGTGCCGATGAGCACGAACGGCAGCAGGAGCAGCTCCCTCCGCGCGAGGTCGAAGCTCGGATCGGCCCTGAGCGCCGTCTCGAAACGCTTGCGTGCCGTCGGCAGGTCGCCACGGTCCTTGGCATCCAATCCCTCGGAGAATGCCACCACCGCGGGCATGCTTCGTGTCTGCGGCTTCTGGATGTCGTCGAGAACTCCATCCGCCTGCAGGCGATCGCGGTCGTAGCCGAGATCCTCGAGAAGCGTGAGCGCGAGCGCCTTCTCGACTTCGTAGAATTCGTCGATCTTGCCGCTCGTCTCTTGCGTGCCGATCACCGCGGCCGTGCCGCTCTCCGCGACCACCGACGTCACTTGCAGGTCACGCTCCGCGGTGTCCGCGTAGCTCCCGGTGGCGATCTTTCCGGCGCCGAGGAGCCGCCCGACCTTGGGCGCCGTCTTCTGGTCCACGAGTCCGGTCTCGCCGAGCTTCATCTCCTGGAGAAGGGCCTGCATGCGGTCCCGCTCGACGACGCGAAGCTCCTTCACCTTCGCGACGTCGTCGATCAGCAGCGCCGTCAATCCCTTCTCGAGCGGCTGCAGCTCCTCCGAGCCCAGGTTCTTGTAGTAGCTGACGGCCACGGTCCGCGGGTCGCCGGATCCGAGCTGCTGCTCCTTGGCGACTGCCTCACGCGCGAGCCGTTGGTTCTCCTCGCGGAGCAGCAGCGTCAGGTAGCGCCCGATGCTCTTCGAAAGCGCGATCTTCCGCTCGGTTTGCGTCGTCGGTGCGAGCTTCGTGTACTCCTGCCAGACCGCGATCGCTTCGGCGTTCTTGCCGAGCCGGAGATACGAGAGGCCGAGATAGAGCGCGGCGGGGCTCTGGTCCGGAGCCATCGACCGTGCCCGGGCGAGAGCCGTGACCGCTTCGTCGTATCTCTTCGCCTGGTAGGCCGCGATGCCCTTTTGCAGCAGCGTCGCCGCGACCTCCTGGTTCTCGGCGGCGAGCGGTGCCGAGATCCGCCAGGTGATGCTGCTCAGCAGAAAGAGCAGCAGGACGGGTCCAGACGTTCGACGGTGGCGCATTGGTGACATCTTCTCTCCTCGGCATCGGCGGATAGGACGCGAACCACCCACTCACCGGCGGCACGCTCGGATGCCGGCGATGGCGCGTGCCTTCACTGTTTCGTGACCGTCCCCAGGGCGGCCGGCACGCCGCCGTACCGCGCGAGCCCGCTCGAGCTCCTCACGTGGACGTCGGTCAGCCTCTGCGAGGACGACCCCGCGCGTGGTGACGGTGCGAATCTGACGAAGAGCTCGAGATTCGCGGTCTGCCGCGGCGGGACCCGGAGCAACGGAACGAAGCAGAAACGCGTCGATCGTTTCGGCCGGGCCTTCGCCCGTCCCGTCGATCGGTTCGCGTGGCCGACGAGCAGTGCCGAATCGAAGAGCCGCGGTCGGCTGAACGACACCCGCGCGCAGCGGATGATCTGGGTTTCGTCGCTGCGGTTGTGGATTTTCACTCCGCCGGCGTCGACGATGTCGCCGGGATCGCCGCTCTCGTCGGATTCGTCGACCTCGACGACGCGCCCTCGCTTCGGCCGAACCGGAGCCCCTCCGCAGTCGGGATCCTCGGCGTCGATCAGATCGTCACCATCGTTGTCGATTTGGTCGTCGCAGATCTCGGTGGAGAAGGTCGCCCTGGCCGTGATCCTGGCGATCAACAGGAAGATCTGGTCGTCTTGCGATGGATTCCGTGTGTTCACGATCGTCTCGGCATCGCCGTTCCGGATGAACGGGGCGATGTCGTAGAGCTCGTCATCCTGCACCCGCGGCATCTTGCCGTCGGCGGGCATCTGGAAGGGATCGGAGGGGTTCTTGGTGTCGTCGCCGACGCCGCCGACCGTGATGAGGTTGCCGTTCTCGGCACCGCCGACGCCGTCGTCCAAGTTTCCCGCACAGCTCGTGAGGCGCTGACCGTTGACGTCCACGAGGCTCCCCTGGGCTGCCTCCGTCCCGCAGTCGTGGGACCCGCCTTCCGAGCTCTGCAAGCTGAACGAGATCCCGAGCGCCATCGTGGCGAGGAATTCCTGGCCTTTGTCGATCGGCGCCGCATAGCGGATCGTCGTCACGTTCGCGTCCGAGCTGAGACCGCCGTCGAGCACGGCGATACTCACGTCCGGCTCTTCCGGATTCGAGAAGACCACCACCAGCGCGACCCCATCCAAGGTCGCCGAATCGGAGCCGATCACGAAGTCGGTGATCTCTCCGCCGGACCCCACCTTGTCGCTCACCTGCTCGGTGACGTCGGCGCGGTATGCGGCGAGGAAGGAATGCTCGCTGCCGATGTCGTCGAGAGTGACCAAGGTGCCGTCGAAGTCGACGGTGATCGAAGCGTCGCCCTTCGAGGTGGTCGCGCCGTACAGGAACGCCTTCTTGACCTTCGAACCCGGCGGCACGTCCGCCTGTACGGCGTTGCCGGCTCCGTGCTGCCCGAGCCCGTCGGAGGAGACTCCCCCGTGGCCGTGGAAGGTGAAGGAGACGTTCAGCGCGGAATGCGCGACCGTGGGCACGAGAATGCCGAAGAGACCGACGAGGAGGGCCGTTGCGAGCCGGGTCACAGGGCGCGGCGAGACGCATGCCGGCTGTCTCGCGCGGGACCAGGGGAGCGGGTTCACCACCGGCTTCATAGTGCCCGCCCCGCCGCGAATACAAGCGCGCAGCGGCGCGCCGGGATCGATGATCCCAGTGCGGCCGCGGGCGGGTGGCGGCCCCGCCGACGAGCACTGCTCCGTCGATGCTCGCCCCTGATCGCCTCCGGACGGTGGCGTCGGTGGCCACCCCGCACGGCCGCCACTCTGCCGCTCTTCGCGATCAGCCGTCGATGGATGCGACGCCGGTCTTCGCGGCCGCGCCGTTTGCGGCGGGCGAGGTCAGCTCCGCAGCCCGCCCGATCGCTGGATGTCCATTGCAGTCGAGGTAGGTGTACTCCCGCATCCCCGCTTCGTAGTCGTCGAGCAGGCGGACGCCCTCCGCGGGCTTCAGGCGACCTTCCTTCACCGCGCGCTCGACCTGCTCCTTCATCGCCTTGATGAGCTCGCTCTCGTGGTACTGCACGTCCCCGAGCACCTGGCTGACTGTGTGCCCGGGAATCACCTCCTCGATGTAGTAGCCGCCGGGCTCCGTCGGATCGAGGAAGCAATGCACCTCGGTCGAGCGCCCGAAGAGGTTGTGCAGGTCGCCCATGATGTCCTGGTAGGCACCGACCATGAAGACGCCGAGGTAGTACGGCTCGCCCGGGCGGAGCTCGTGGAGCGGCAGCGTGTCGCGCACGTCCTTCAGGTCGATGAACTTCGAGATGCGACCGTCGGAGTCGCAGGTGATGTCGACGAGGGTGGCCTCGTGCGTCGGCGGCTCGTTCAACCGGTGGATCGGCATGATCGGGAAGAGGTGACCGATGGCCCAGTGGTCGAGCAGCGACTGGAAGACGGAAAAGTTGCAGAGGTACTGATCCGCCAGCAACGTCTCGAGCTCGACGAGCTCCTCCGGCCATTCGTCGTCCGAGCGCCGGATCTTCACGATGTCGCGACAGATCTCCCAGAAGAGCGTCTCGGCCTTGGCCTTGTCCTCGAGCGCCAGGAGCCCGTGCATGAACAGCGACTCCGCCTGCTCCTTCTGCTCGACGGCGTCGTGATACGCCTCGAGCGGCGACAGCGACGAGAGATTCCGCTGAATCTCCCGCAAGCCGTCGACGACGTCCGGCTCCGGGCCGTTCTCGGGCACGACCGCGAGGTCGCCGCCCTTCTGGATCGCACCGAACACCTGCACGACGAGCACCGAATGGTGCGCGACGATCGCGCGGCCGCTCTCGGTGACGATGTCCGGGTGCGGCACGCCCTCGCTGTCGCAGACCTGCTGGATCGAGTAGACGACGTCGTCCGTGTACTCCTTGAGACCGTAGTTCGTGGAGCTGTCGAAGACGGAGCGCGAACCGTCGTAATCGACGCCGAGTCCGCCGCCGGCGTCGACGTACTGGATCGTCAGTCCGGCCTTGCGGAGCTTCGCGTAGATCCGCGCCGCCTCGGTCACGGCTCGCCGGATCGCGCGGATGTCCGAGACCTGCGAGCCGACGTGGAAGTGGAGGAGCTGGAAGCAATGGAGCCAACCCTCGCGGCGGAGCATCTCGGTCGCGCTCAGGAGGTCGGCGGTCGAGAGGCCGAACTTCGCGTTCTCGCCACTCGAGGATTCCCACTTGCCGCGTCCCTTCGAATGCAGGCGTGCGCGGATGCCGAGGTCGGGCTCCACGCCCATCTCACGCGCGGTCGCGAGGATCTGCACCAGCTCGGACAGCTTCTCGACGACGAGGATCACCCGCTTGCCGAGGCGCTTGCCGGCGAGCGCCATGCGGATGAAGAGCGAATCCTTGTAGCCGTTGCAGACGATCAGCCGCTCGGACCCGCTGACCATCGCCAGCGCGGCGAAGAGCTCGGCTTTGCTGCCGGCCTCGAGGCCGAACGCGTAGGGCTCGCCCGCGTCGAGGATCTCCTCGACGACCTCGCGCAGCTGGTTCACCTTCGTCGGGAAGACACCCTGGTACCGTCCCTGATACCCCATCTCGGCGATCGAATGGCGGAAGGACTCGTTGATGTCCTCGACGCGGTTCCGCAGCAGATCCTGGAACCGGATCACGAACGGCGGTCGGAGCCCCCGGTGTACGGCCTCGCGCACGACGGAGACGATCTCGACCGCGCCGCCCTTGTCGCGCAGCGGCGAGACGGTCACGTTGCCGCGGTTGTTGACGTCGAAATATTTGATGCCCCAGCGGCGGACGTTGTACGTCTTGAGCGCTTTTCGCTTGTCCCAGCTGGAGTCGCCATTTCGGGTCATGGGGGAGGCCCGGAATAGCCTGCGCGCGTGAGGGTGTAAACGGAGGTTTCGCCGCGGGGCGCGAAAAGGTCCGCTTCTCGTCCGGGAGGTGGTCGCCGGAGCGCCGAGCTACACCGCGATGCGCGGCTGGTACACGTCGAAGCGCTTGCGGAGCACGTCGGAGATCTCGCCGAGCGTCACCGA
>JAXDLK010000229.1:0-14690 GCA_034666665.1 Candidatus Binatota bacterium | reverse complement strand
CATGCCCTTCTCGGTGAACTCGTCGATCAGGTGCGCGACGATCTCGGTGTCGGTCTCGGACAGCACCTTGCGGCCGCGCTTCGTGAGCTCGTCCCGGAGCTCGAGGTAGTTCTCGATGATGCCGTTGTGCACGAGCACCACGCGTCCGGCGCGGTGCGGGTGAGCGTTCTGCTCCGAAGGCTTGCCGTGCGTCGCCCAGCGCGTGTGCCCGATGCCGACGGTGCCGGCGAGCGGTTTCTCACCGAGCAGCTTCTCGAGGTTGCCGAGCTTGCCGACGCAGCGGCGGACGTCGATCGCGCCGCCGTCGAGCGTCGCGACGCCCGCAGAGTCGTAGCCACGGTACTCGAGCCGTTTCAGCGCGGAGATCAGCACGTCCGTCGCCGCACGCTCGCCGACGTATCCGACGATGCCACACATGTCAGGAGCCCTTCGCCTTTCCCATCTTTCTCCGCTTCTCCGCCGTCCATCCCGGCCGGACGCGCTCGCGCCGCTCATTGTACACCAGCGCTCCGGCGGGGACGTCGTGCCGGACGGTGGTCGCCGTCGCCACGTACACGTCGTCCTCGAGCTTGAGCGGAGCGACCAGCGTGGTGTCGCTGCCCACTTGCACGCGATCGCCGATCTCCGTGGGATGCTTCTCGAACCCGTCGTAGTTGCACGTGATCGTGCCGGCGCCGACGTTCGTGTCGCGTCCGATCGTGACGTCGCCGAGATAGGTCAGGTGGTTCGCCTTCGTGCCCTCGCCGATGCGCGCCTTCTTGGTCTCGACGAAATTGCCGATGTGAACGCGGGGGCCGAGCACCGTTCCGGGCCGCAGGTGCGCGAAGGGCCCGATCTGGACGTCCTCCGCGACCTCGGATTCCGAGATCACGACGCCGAACCTGAGGTGCGTGCGATCGCCGATCCGGCTGTCGACGAGGTACGCGGTGCCGTCGATACGGCAGTCGCGCCCGACCGCCGTCTTGCCGCGCAGCTGGACGTTGGGTCCGACGACGGTGCCGGCGCCGATCACCACCCCGTCCTCGACGTATGCCGTCGCCGGGTCGTCGAAACGAACGCCGGACGCGATCCAGCGCTCGACGATCTCACTCCGGCTCGACATCCATTGTCCTCGAACCCGCGTCCCCCCCGCACCGTCGCGGAAGCGCGCCGCCAGGCTCAACCCTCGAGCCGACGATAGCCGCCGCGGAAGAAGAGGAGCGGGGGCAGCTCCGCGGAGTCCCCACCGTCGACTTCTCCCACGTAGATCGTGTGATCGCCCCCCTCGTAGGTGAGCACGACGCGGCAGTCGAGATGGCCGACCGAGTCGGTGATCACGGCGCAGCCGTTCACGCCCTCGCGATAGTCGACGCCCTCGAACTTCACGGCTCCTTTCGTGGCGAAGCGCGAGGACAGATCCTGCTGCCCCTCGGAGAGGATGTTCACGGTGAAAACCTTGGTGTCCTCGAAGCACGGATAGCAGTCCGCCTTCTTGTCGACGCAAATCAGGATCAAAGGCGGGGTCAGGGACACCGAGGTGACGGAGTTCGCGGTCAATCCGTAATGGCGGCCGCTGCCGTCGCGCGTGGTCACCACCGTCACGCCGGTGGCGAAATGACCCATCACCCGGCGGAGGTCGTTCTTCTCGATCACTGGAGCCGTTTAGCCACGCCTCCGTGACGCGTCAATCGGAGCGGTGGAGCGCGCCCTTCATACTCAGGGGCCCCGTCCAGTGCTCCGTCCGACTCGGGGGCCCCGTGCGGTGCTCGCTCGCTTCGCGAGCTGCGCTCCTCCGATGGCGCCCGAACCCCCGCGCCGATCACGGCGCATGTCCGCGATCGGCTTCCGCTTGCGCGAGCTGCGCGCTTCCGATGGCCACCGAGCCATGCTCCGCGACGGATGCCAGCGTCTCCGGGACCGCGAGCCCCGCCACGAGCGTGAGCACGGCCGCCGCTGCGGCGGCGAGGAATGCGGCCTCGAATCCGGCCGCCGAGGCGATGGCGCCGAGCGAGATCGGTCCGAGAAGGAGACCGAGGTCCCCGCCCATCCGGTAGACTCCCATCACGGCCCCCATCATTTCGCGCGGGGTGAGGTCGGCGACCATCGCCGCCGGAGCCGGTGCGAGGTAGCCGAGCACCGCGCCGAGCAGCGCCCCCTGAACGAGAAGATTTCCGAAGCTCGGGGACCAAGCGTGCGCCGCGCACACCGCGGCGGTGGCGGCGAGCGTCGGCAGCGCCACGGCGCGCCGCCCGAGACGATCGATCAGCGCTCCGGCGTGCCAGAGGACCGCGAAGTTCGCGAACGCGGAGGCCGACAGCACGATGCCGATCGCCGCCTCGCCGAGCCCTCCGCGCTCCTCTCCGAAGAGCGGGATCAGGTTCACCCGCAGGCCGGCACGAACCGCGAAGACGAAGAACGTGAGCAGCAGCGCGAACGCGAACGCCGGCTGCCGCGCGAGGCGTACGACGCTCGCGAGCGGCGGCCGCGGAGCACGCTCGGTCGCGGGCCCGCGATCCGATCGCGGCAAGACGGCGAAGCTGAGGACCGCCACGCCGACGCCGACCGCCGACATCATCAGGAACGGGGCCCGACGGTCTCCGGTGACTTCCGCCACGACTCCGCCGATCGTCGGGCCGAAGGAGACGCCGAGCAAGATGAGGCTCTGGTAGAATCCCATCGCCTGCCCCATGCGTGCGGCGTCGACGGTACGGCCGAGGAGCGCCATCGCGGTGGTCACGTAGATGGCCGAGCCGATGCCCTCGAGAACGCGGAACCCGACGAGCGTCCGAAAGTCGGGGGCGAGCGCGCTCAGGTAGGCGGAGAGCGCGACCACGAGCGCGCCTGCGGTCGCCAGCCGGCGAGCGCCGAAGCGATCGGCGAGTAGGCCGCCGGCGTAGTCGAAGAGCAGCCGGCCGACCGCGAACGCGGAGATCAGCAGTCCTGCCCCGGCATAGCTCACGCCGAAGTCCCGCGCGTAGAGCGGCAGCACCGGGGTGACGATGCTCGATCCGAGCATGATCACTCCCGATGCCGCCGACAACCAGACGACCCGTGGATCGAGGCCTGCGACGGACGCGCGGACGATGCGGAGCAGGCGCTGCACGAGGAACTTGCCATGCCGTCGCCGCTCGGCTTAAACAAGCGCGATGCTCCGCGTGCGGTGGAGTCTCGCAACTCTGGCTGCGACGGTGATCGCGGGGTGCGGTGTGATACTGCCGTCGCCGTTCCATCTCTCGCGTTCCGAGCTCGAGGTCGAGGAGCAACGCATCGAGGCCGTCACCGGTCCCCGATTCCTGCCGTGGGCGTCGACCGAGCCGTACCTGATCGTGGTCGACAAGACGGAGCGCAAGCTCACCGTCTTCCACTACGGGAAGGAAGTGCGCGTGTTCCCCGTCGTTCTCGGCCGCGGTCAGGGACGGAAGCTCTGGGAAGGCGATCGCCGTACCCCGTCCGGCGTGTACCACATCAGCCACAAGCGCTCGCACGCGCGCTATCACCGGTTCCTCGATTTCGACTATCCGAACCCCTCGGACCTCGCGCACTTCCAGTACGCGCTCGCTCGCGGCGAGGTGCCGCAGGAGGGACAAGCCGCGCGGCCCGGTGCGCTGCTCGGGATCCACGGTTCGGACAAGGAGGATCTCAACCGGGTCGGCGTGAACTGGACCTACGGCTGCGTGGCGCTGATGAACCGCGACATCGAGGAGCTCTACGAAATGGTGCCGGAAGGCACGGTGCTGTTGATCCAGGATGCGGAGAGGCCCTGGTGACGCCGGACGACGCGGACAAGCCGTTCCGGCCTGAGGAAGTGCTCACTCGGCAGGTCGTCAACCGGGTGTCGGAGCGGGTCGCGCAGTTGCGCGCGCGGATCGAGTCGCTGCAGCGCGATCTGCGCGATCACCTCGAAGCACGGGCGACGCTACGAATCGTGCTCGAGGGCGACGGCGGCGGCGAGTGGTACGTGAACGTCGAAGGTGGCGCCGCGACGCTCGCGAATGCGGCGGCCGCGCCGCCGCTCCTGACCGTTTACCAGAAGCTCGACGACTTCCGCCTGGCCGCGGCGGCGGGTGCGGTCGGCGGTCTCGGTTTCGGCGGGCCGGCAGGTCAGGGAGCGCTCACCCGAAGCCGCATCGAGCGGCTGCAGGCGATCCGCGGCACGCTCGAGATCAAGGTGACGGATTTGCCGGACGGGAAGGAGCTTCCCGTCACGATCCACTTCGGCAGTGGAGAGCGGGATGCTCAGCCGCAGACCGTGATTGCCCTCAAGGCCGAAGATGCCGAGCGCCTGCGCAAAGGCGAGCTCAACCCGCAGATGGCGTTTCTCCAGGGACGGATCCGCATGACGGGAGACGCCGCGCTCGCGATGCAGATCGGCATGGCGATGATGTGACCCGGTGACGGCGCTCCGTCCCCGACGTCTCCCGCCACGGCTCCGACCGCGGGCTGAGCGACCGGCGCGTTACAGCGGGCGCCAGTTCTTGCCGCCGTTGGTCGTGCGGTAGCGTTGCCCATTCTGCGTGGTGACGGTGGCAGTGGAGTCACTCGAGGCGCTCACGCTGACGAGATCGGAGGAGACGCGGATCGGCACCCGTTGCCAGCTCGTGCCGCCGTCGTTCGTCCGTAGCACGACGCCTTTTCGCCCCACGATCCAGCAGACGTCGGCGGCAGGCGCGGACGCTGCAAGCAGGTCCGTGCTCACCGGGACGGATTGCGGTGCCCACGTCGCGCCACCATCCGTCGACCGCTCGACCGCACCCCCGGCGCCGATCCGCCAGCGGACGGTGGAACCACGGCCTGCGGCGACCACCTTTCCGCCGCTCTCCTCGGGAGCCGCACCCGCCCCTCGGGCGCGCGGCTCGGGAGCCGACGCTTCCGGGGCGCGGGTGGATTCCGGCGACTGCGGCTCCGGTACTCGCGTCGGTTCAGCGGTCGGCTCCGGCCGTGGAGCCTCCGATCGCTCAGGTGCCGGCGCTCCGGCCGCGGACGGAGCCGCGTCCGCTGCCGACTCGCTGTCATCGCGGTCACCCGGGGAGTTCGCCTCGGCGTCTTCCGGGGGCTCCTTCGACTGTTCCTTTCCGAAGGCGCCGAAGACCCCGCGGAGGAATCCACCGGTTCGCTCTTGCTCGGCCGGGGTGGGCTCTTCCTCGACGACCTCGGTCTCTTCCGTGATCGTGGGCTCGGATGCGTCGGGAAGCTCATTGCCTGCCGTTTCGGTTGCGCCCGCAGCCGCGCGGTCATTGCTCTCCTGCGAGGGCGACGGCGCCTCTACGGCGGGCTTGCTCGGTGCCGGTGCGACCGTAGGCTCGGAGGCTGGCGGAGAGACCGCGGTCGGTAGCGGCATGGCCGCCCGGGGTGCCTCGGTCGCCGCCGCGGCGGCCGGAGATGGCGGCGCGGTGGGACGGACCTCGATCGCTTTCGGCGCCGACACCCGATCGGCCTTCTCGTGCGAGACCGTCGCGGGCAGGCGAGTGGACTCCGGAGCCGTGGTCGGCGCCGGGCGTTCGGTCGGTGCCGGGGCTTCGGTCGGCGCGGGAGCCTCGGTCGGTGCCGGAGCCTCGGTCGGTGCGGGAGCCTCGGTCGGTGCGGGAGCCTCGGTCGGTGCGGGAGCCTCGGTCGGTGCCGGAGCCTCGGTCGGTTCCGCAGCAGCGGCGGGCGCGGGAGGCACGGTGGGCTCCTGAGCCTGCGTCGGCGCAGCGGTCGCAGCGGAGCGCTCATCCTCCTCGTCCCGCCCACCCAGAGCGCCGAGCGCGTCGTCCACCCCCCCGCGGTCCTTTTCGTCCGCGCTTCCGTCGGTCTTCTCCTCCGGGTGCAGCCCGAAGACGTTCACGGACGGAGTCGGGGCCGCCATCTGCTGCTTCTCGAGCGCGAAGATCGCCTCGCGCTCCCTTCGGGAGAGCTCCCTCTGGGCGGCGGCTCGCTCGCGGCGGGATCGAGCGTCGCCTGGTTCCACACGGGTAGGGCTCCGCTCGACGACGAGGACCTCGTTCTTCGCCGGGGTGGCCGCGACCTCGGCGGCTGCCGGTGCAGATGAAGTGACGGAGGGATTCGCCCCGTGGGAGGTCGGCGGGGGAAGCTCTTCCTCCGTGAAGGACGGGCGGCGTTCGGCCGCGGTTTTCGCTTCCGTCGGCGGCGGTGGTTCGAGCGTCGGCCGAACGTGCGCTACGAGCTCGCCCGGTTCGCCATGACGGTACTCGGGGGCGTTCAGGCCGGGCGACAAGGAAAGGCCGATCGATACCGCGAGGATCGCGACCGCTGCGACGCCGAGAGGAACGGCCCAGCTCGAGAACAGTCGTTTCTGGAGCGTGGCGCTGGCCGCGGCGGCGACGGCGGTCTTGGCCGCGCCCGCGGTATCGCGGATCGCGGCGTCGTGAATGCGAACCAGCCCGGCGAGCTGCGCCTGACATCCTGCGCAGACCGAAAGGTGGCGGTCGCAATCCTCGATCTCGGCCCGGGTCAGTCCTCCCTCGTAGAGCGCCGCGAGCGTGCTCGGCCGCAGGCAGTGCTCGCCGACGTCGCGCAGCCGGTAGCCGAGGGTGCGCGCGAGGATGGACTCGAATGCCTTGTGCCGGTCGGACGCCATGGTTCGCTATCGCGTAGAACGCGCGGGGGGTCGATTCCTTGTCGGGTGGCGGTCGGCGATCACTTGCCTGCCGTCTCCGTGAGCACGGCCGTCAGGTCGAAGGGCCACTCTTCGACCGCCGAATCGTAACAGGCGCGGACCTGCGCCTCGCTCATCTTCCTGTCGTTTCGGAGCGTCTGCTCGACGCTCCGGCGAAGGGTCTCACGGGTTTGCTGGACTTTTCGCGACGCCGTGGACTCGTGCTCGCCGAGGAGCTTGCCCACCTGCGCGAGACTCAGCCCCTGCAGGTAATAGTAAGAGAGACGCAGCCGGTCGCGCGGGGCGAGCCGAGCGATGGAAGCGACCAGCGCGTCTCGGAAGAGCATCAGGTGGCGGAAGAGGTCCGGCTCCGGCGGATCCGAGCCGCCGGGGTTCGGCGCGGAGAGCACCGCCTCCTCGTCGCTGACGAGGCGGCTGCGTTTCGCCTCGCGTTGCGAGTCGACGAAGAGTCGAGCGACCACCGCCCGGAGCCAGGTGGCAAGCGAGCTCCTGCCGTGGAAATACTCGAGCAGCGAAAGCCGCCGACCCTCGACCTTCTTCAGGCCGTAGAGCTCTCCATATGCCGAGTCGGCGAGCTCGAGGGCCGCGGCTTCCTCACGCACGAGAGCCCGCGCGGAGCTCTGCAGGATCGGCCGGTACCGGTTCAGGAAATACAGCCAGGCCTGCTCGATTCCCAGGTGACACGCGGAGGCGAGGGCCAAGTCCTCCACGTGAAGCTTGTTCAGGTAACCTTCGACGTTCCACGCGCTGGCCTTCGGGCCGCGACGGAAGTAGCTGCCCGCGCTGGTGTAGAGCGCCAGCCCGAAATCCGGCTTCGGCAGCGCCCACCGTGCGGCGCGGCTCGTGTTGTAGAGCCGCTCGACCGTGGGCGAGTGCTTGCGCCGGAACTCGTCGAAGGACTCGAAACCCATGCTCGCTTGCCGCGACCGACCTCCACGCCCGGAGCACACGCTCCCGTCCGTGACTTCGGCCGTTTCGCGCCGGACGAACTATCGTAGCGTGAATCCGCCAACAAGGAGAAACGCCACCGGATCAGCCGGCGGCTCCGTTGAGAACGTCGATCAGCGCGCGAAGCCGTCCGAAGCTCAACCGGTTGAAGTGGAAGACGAGGCGCGGAAGCGCGGCGAGTCGTGGCTCGTTCTCCTCCGGCAGCGGTCCGTCCCGGAGCTCGAACCCGCCCATGACGACGATGTCCCGGAAGCTCCGATCCAGCTCCTCGAGCACCTCCGGCCGAGGAGCTTTCGTCAGGCGCAGGACCAGCTTCTCGCGCACGTAACGAGACGAGTGGTAGACGCGGTAGAATCGCTCGATCTCCTCCACCGCCTGCGACACGTCGTCGGTGACGCGGAAGAGGTTCAAATCTTCCGGAGAGATCATCCCCTCGCCGACCAGGCGTCTCTCCAAATAACGGCGGCGCTCCTGCCAGAAGCCGCTTCCCGGGGGATCGATGCAGACCACCGGGATCAAGGGCGCCTTTCCGGTCTGGATCAGCGTCAGGCACTCGTACGCCTCGTCGTTGGTGCCGAAACCGCCGGGAAACAAGGCGACCGCGTCCGCTTCCTTCATGAACAGCAGCTTTCGCGTGAAAAAGTAGCGGAACGTGAGCAGCTTCGGATCGTTCCGGATGGTCTCGTTGGCCATCTGCTCGAACGGCAATCGGATGTTCAGGCCGAAGCTCCGCTCCCGTCCGGCTCCGGCTTGCGCCGCCTGCATGATGCCGCCTCCCGCACCGGTGATCACCATGAACCCGCGATCGGCGATCAGGTGAGCGAAGCGTTCCGCCTGCGCGCATTCCGGGCTGTCCTCCGGCTTTCGTCCGGAGCCGAACACGGTCACCTTGCGCGTCTGACGGTACGGGGCGAACACCCGGAACGCATAACGGAGCTCGCGGAGGGCCGCGTTCAGGAGCTTGACGTCGCCGAGCGGCGTGTTGCCGTCGAGTAGTCGGACGGCCGTCAAGGTGATTTCCGCGACGTACCGGCGGAGCTCCTCGGAGGCGTCGGGGTTCAGACTCTCGACGAGCCCCTCGATCTGCCGCATCTCGGGCGGCACCGGTCGCCGCCGCGGCGTGCGTGCCCGTCCCGCGGAACCGCCAACGGCGCGGCTCCGCGGAGGGCCGTCTTTCACCGCCGCGCCTCTATGGTGCTCAGCAGCTCGCTCCAGGCCGTCACCGGCGGCGAGCAGGTGAACTCGTGACAAACGTACGCGGTCGCGCCGTCGGCAACCGATTTCTCACGTGCGAACGGCGGCAGGTTCTGCGGAGGGGCGTCGGGATCGTAGCAATAGACCACCAGGTTCGGGACGTAGTGCCGGGCGAGGGGATCCAGGAGCTCCCTCGCCGCCGGGGCGCCGCCGCGAGCCACCACGACGATCTCCTTCGGCTTCCGCGCCCAGAAATCGAGCGCCGCGAGCAGGTTCGCGAAGGCGAAGGGATTCTCCTCCATGGCGTCGCGATGAAGCTGAAGCACGCCCTCCGCTGCCTGCAGGTACTCCGGTGACTCGCTCAGGTGATGCAGGCGGAGGAACAGCTGTGCGGCGAGCGAGTTCCCCGAAGGAACCGATCCGTCGAACGCGGGCTTCGTGCGCGTGATCAGGCGTTCGTGATCCTCCGCGGTGTAGAAGAAGCCGCCCCCCTCGCGATCCGCGAAGCGCACGAGCACGATCCGGGCGAGCTCGTCGGCCCGTTCGAGGTAGCGGGACTCGAACGTCGCCTCGAAGAGGTCGACGTACGCGAGGGCGAGCGCCGTGAAGTCGTCGAGGAATGCTGGAACCCGAGCCTCGCCGTCCTTGAAGCTGTGCAGCAGCCGACCGTCACGCCAGAGGTGCTTCTCCACGAACGCGATCGTCCGCTCGGCGACGTCACGGTACTCGGGGTTACCGGTCGCGCGGTACGCATCGGCGAAGGCCGAGACCATGAGGCCGTTCCACGAGACCAGGATTTTCTCGTCCCGTTGGGGCTTCACTCGTTCCTCGCGCGCGGCGAAGAGGCGGCTGCGGCCGTCGGCCAGGATCCGTTCGAGCTCGTCGGGCTCCTTGCGGAAGAGCCGAGCCGCCTGCTCGGTGGCGAGCGTCCGGTGGAGGATGTTCCGATGCTCGAAATTGCCTTCCTCCGTGACGTCGTACACGCGGCAGAAGATCTCGCCGCACTCCTCTCCGAGGAGCCGCATCACCTCCTCTTTGGTCCAGACGAAGAACTTGCCCTCGTCGCCTTCGCTGTCCGCGTCCTGCGTCGAGTAGAAACCGCCCTCGGGAGCGAGCATCTCGCGCCGGACGTATCGGAGCACGTCCTCGGCCACCGCGAGAAAGAACGGATCCTGGCTCGCGCGGTAGGTATCGAGATACAGCCGGACCAGCTGGGCGTTGTCGTAGAGCATCTTCTCGAAGTGCGGCACCAGCCATCGCTCGTCGACGGAGTAGCGATGGAATCCGCCGCCGAGCTGATCGTAGATGCCGCCGTCCGCCATCTTGCGCAGCGTGTGCGTGGTCATCTGCAGGAAGAAGACGCGGCCGGTGCGGTGCAGCGCGCGCAGGAACAGCGAGAAGACCGGAACGTTGGGAAATTTCGGTGCGCGCCCGAGACCGCCGTTCGTGCGGTCGTAACTCGCGGCAAGCGCATCCGCCGCGCGATCGACGACCGATCCCTCGAGCGCCCGCTCGCTCGGCTTCGCGCGATCCGTCTGCCGGAGGGCCTCCGTCAGCCGCGCGACGGCGTTCTTCACGTCGTCCGGCCGCTCGCGGTACGTCTGCGCGACGCCGGCCAGCACTTTGCGGAACCCCGGCATCCCGTAGCGATCCTCGGGAGGGAAGTACGTGCCGCCGTAGAAGGGCTCTCCGTCGGGGGTCAGGAACACGGTCATCGGCCAGCCGCCGCGTCCCGTGAGCAGCTGCACGCAGCTCATGTAGACCTCGTCCACGTCGGGCCGCTCCTCGCGATCGACCTTTACGTTGACGAAGAGCTCGTTCATCAGCCGGGCGGTCTCTTCGTCCTCGAACGACTCGCGCTCCATCACGTGGCACCAGTGACAGGCGGAGTATCCGACCGACAGCAGGATCGGCTTGCTCTCGCGGCGCGCCGTGGCGAACGCCTCGGGACCCCACGGGTGCCAGTCGACCGGATTCAGAGCGTGCTGCAGGAGGTAGGGGCTGGTCTCCTTGCCGAGACGGTTCGGATAGCGCGCGGACATGGCGAGCACTGTAGCCGATCGATTCCACCCCCGCGACCGGGGTGAGCGGTGCAGCGCGGCGGCGACCGCCCTTCAATCACAGCCTCCAATTTCCCTCTCCCTTCCAGGAGGCGCGCTGCGAGCCGGCGAGCAGTATCTTGCGCCCGCGAGCTCTTCTGCGAGCGCGGAGGGTGGCGCGTAGCGTCCGGTGAGGGCCCTTTCCGCACCCACGCTGAACCAGTAAGGGAAACGGATGGAGCGCCTCGAGTTTCCCCCGGGATTTCTCTGGGGAGCGGCGACTTCTGCGCACCAAGTGGAGGGACGCTGCGACCGCTGCCATTGGTGGGAATGGGAGCAGCAAGGCCTCCGCGCGCGCGCCGGTGGCTTCATCCGCGACGGATCGACGTCGGGGGTCGCCTGCGACTATTTCCACCGTTACGACGAGGATCATCGCCTCGCCGCCGAGCTCGGTCACAACGCGCAGCGGATCTCGATCGAGTGGAGCCGCATCGAGCCCGCGCGCGGCGAGTACGACCACGAGGCCGTCGATCACTACAAGCGCGTGCTCGATTCGATGCGGCGGCACGGTCTCGAGCCCAACGTCACGCTACACCACTTCACGAATCCTGCCTGGGCAGAGCGCGAGGGCGGCTGGGAGAACCCCGGCATGATCGAGTGGCTCGCGCGGTTCGCAGGCTTCGCGGCCGCGGAGCTCGGTGACCGGGTGCGGCTCTGGTGGACGATCAACGAGCCGATGATCGCGCCGGCTCTGGGCTACGTCCTCGGCATTCACCCGCCGTGCGTTCGCGACATGGGCCGCGCGCTCGTCGTCGGGCGCCACGTGCTGCTCGCGCACGGCGAGATGTACCGCGCCATACACGAGGCGGTGAAGCATCCCGTCGACGTCGGCCCCGTGGTGCACATGCCCTGGTTCGAGCCGCTCGACCCCGCATCGGAAGAGGATCGCGCCGAATGCCGGACGAACGATCAGCTGGTGAACGAATATTACGTTCGCGGCATTTCCGAGGGAGTCGTCGCACCGCCGTTCGGAGAAGGCGAAGAGATCCCCGGCCTCCGCGGCAGCTACGACGTGCTCGGCGTCAACTACTACATGCGCGTGCTCGTGGAGGCCGGCGCCGGCGGCATGGGAGCGATCACCGGCTGCCGCCGATCCTCCGAGCCCGAGCGATGGCACGACGAGATGGGCTGGGAGGTCTACCCCCAGGGTCTCGAGCGAAACCTCGTGAGGCTCGGCGCGTACGGCCGACCGATCTACGTGACCGAGAACGGGATGGCGACGCTCGACGACGAGGCGCGGACCCGGCATCTGCTGGAGCACCTGCGTGCCGTCGGGCGAGCGATCCGCGAAGGCGTCGACGTCCGGGGGTACATGTATTGGTCGTTGATGGACAACTTCGAGTGGGCCGAGGGGTACTCGCGGCACTTCGGCCTGGTCGAGGTGGATCGCGCCACCCTGGAGCGCCGTCCGCGGCCGACCGCGTTCACCTATCGCGATTGGATCGTCGCGAACGCGATTCCCGCATGAGCCACGGCTTCTCCGGGGCAGCGATTCGCGGCGACTTTCCGGCGCTCCGGGAAGTCACCTTCCTGAACTCGGCGAGCATGGGAGCCGTGCCGGCTCCGGCGCTCGAAGCCGTCGCGGCGCAGCTTCGACTGCTCGCGGCGGGTCCTGCGCGTCGAGGCTGGGCGGACTTCATCGGCGAGTTCGAGGAGCCGATCGAGGCGGCGCGGGCGGAAGCGCGACGTCTGCTCGGCGCCAGCGAAGACGAGGTAGGCCTGATCTCGGACACCACCTCGGGCCTCCACCAGGCGATCGACGCGATCCCCTTCGCCGCCGGCGACAACGTCCTCGTCGGAGACCTCGAGTACCCCCAGGTGGCGCTCGCGGTCGAGAACGCCGTGCGCCTCGACGGCGTGGAGCTGCGCTTCGTCCGGCATCGCGGTGGACGCATCACGATCGACGATTATCGGGCGGCGATCGACGAACGTACCCGCGCGTTGTTCGTGAGCTCCGTCGGCTGGGTGACCGGCCAGCGGCTCGACCTGGCCGCGCTCTCCGACCTGGCGGCCAAGCGTGGATTCTTCCTCGTCGTCGACGCCGTTCAGCATCTCGGCGCGGTCGATCTCGACTGCTCGAAGCTCGGCATCGATTTCCTCATGGCCGGCGGCTACAAGTGGCTGAACGCGCCGTTCGGTGTCGGTCTCTTCTACGTGCGACGGGCGGCGCACGACCGCGGCCTTCGCATCCGCCGTCTCGGTCTTCTCGGGCTCGAGACGCCATCCGGAGGATGGGGACGGTTCTACGATCGCGCCGACATGGAGCCGCTGCCGCGGCAGGATCCGAGCCACACCGTTCGCCGCTTCGAGGCGCAAGGTACGCCGAACCGCGTCGGTGCCGCGGGCTTGGCCGCGTCGCTGGCGTACCGGAACGCCTTGGACGGGCGCGCCCCGATGACCCACGTGCTCGATCTCTCCCGTGAATGCATGCGCGCCCTCGCCGCGCGCGGCGCCCGGATCTTCACGCCGGAAGCGGACGCGGAGCGCGCGGGAATCGTTACCTTCACCCTCGGCGGTGGACCCGAACAGGACCGCGCGCTCCGCCGCTTCCTCGAGGAGCGCGGAATCGTGGTTTCCGTCCGCTACTGTTCGGGAATCGGCGGAGTCCGGGTCGCCGTTCATTTCTTCAACGTGGCGGAGGACGTCGCACGGCTGCTTTCGGCCGTGGACGACTTCCGCCGCCGGAGCTGAGCCGATGCCGCGATCCTCCCCGCGTACCTCCCGGGCCCCGTCGCACGTTCCCGCGGCCCGCGACTTCGAGGTGTTTCGCGCCGGACCGATCCGCATCGTCTACGAACACCGGCCCGGCCCGCTCACCGGAATCGTGCTCGCCGTACGCAGTGGCTCGCGATTCGACGCTGCCCATCCGGGGATCGCTCATCTCGCCGAGCACATGCTCTTCCAGGGGACGCGCGTCCTCGATCACTCGGCGATCAACCGCCGCGCCGCAGAGCTCGGCGGCGAGCACGACGCCTACACTGGCTACGAGGAGCTGAACCTCACGTTCCAGGTGCGCACCCCCGACGTCGAGGAAGCGATCGCGCTGCTCGCCGAGCAGGCGATCGGGTCGACGGTGCCGAAAGACCGCCTCGAGAACGAGCGGCAAGTGGTCGCCCAGGAGATTCGCGGGCACCGTGACGATGCGATCGGCTATCTCGCCGACGAGACCTGGGCGCGGTTCTTCGCCGACGGCCTCGCGCATTCACCGAGCGGGACGCTGTCGAGCGTCCGCTCGATCCGCGCCGAAGAGATCCGGCGCTTCCTCGCGGAACGAATCGTCGGCGCGAACCTCGTGCTCGCAGTCGTCGGTGGCGTCGCCGCGGAGGACGTACGCCGGATCGCGCGGCGGGAGTTCGCACGGATGACCCCGGGCAGGCCGCGCGACGCGCGCGGTGGCCCGGTCGCGCGCACCGGAGAGGTGCGCTTCCGTCGCTCCGGCCTGTCGCAGCTGTACGTCAACATGTTGCTCGGCGCAGTCCCCGAGCCCCGCTCGCTCGTCGCCCTCGGGATGGCTCTCGAGATCGTCGGCACGGACCCGGACGGCCGCCTGTACCACGAGGTGCGCGAGCGGCGCGGCCTCTCGTACGACCTGTGGGCCGACCTCCAGGGCGGAGCGGGTTGGGCCGTGGTCGCGGTCGGCGCTGTCGCAGAACGGCGAGCGGAAGCCAGGCTCCGGGACGCGATCGAGCGGGTCTTCCGGGAGGCCGCCGACGGGGGGTTCACCGATGAGGAGGTGGCACGCGCGCGACGGAAGCTCCGCTACCGGTATGCGCGCTTGACGGAGGCGAAGCTCGATCGGGCCGCGTCGCATGCTTCCTCCGTCCTCTACGGCGCGCCACCGCTCGCCCAGGCGG
>JAXDLK010000228.1:0-11009 GCA_034666665.1 Candidatus Binatota bacterium | reverse complement strand
TCGCAGAACGCGATCGGCGGGGGCGGTCGATACGATGGACTGGTCGCGGATCTCGGCGGCCCGTCGGTGGCCGGCATCGGATTCGCGATCGGCGTCGAGCGCCTGGCGATGGCGATGCGGCCGGCGGAGATCAAGGTGACCCCCGATCTCGTGATCGCGCCGCTCGGCGCGGTCGCGGAGGCGGAGGGCCTGCGGGTCGCGCGGAACCTCCGGCGGGCGGGGCTCAGGGTGGAAGTCGAGCCGGGACAGAAGAGCTTGAAGAGCCACATGCGCCGCGCCGACAAGCTCGGCGCCGCGTTCGTGCTCATCCTCGGCGAGGACGAGCTGTCGCGAGCGGTGGGCGTGCTGCGCGATCTCGCGGCCCACGAGCAGAGCGAGATCGCGCTCGACGCCGAGCGGATCACCGCGCGGCTCCGCGCCGGCGCGGCACCGTCGCCGCGGGACGACGTCTGATGGACGCGCTCGGCGACTGGGAGCGGACGGGGTACTGCGGCGAGGTTCGCGCCGGCGCGGTCGGGGGACGTGTCACCTTGATGGGATGGGTATCGGCGCGGCGGGACCACGGTGGTCTGGTCTTCGTCGACCTTCGCGACCGGAGCGGCATCGTGCAGCTGGTCTTCAATCCCGAGCGCGCCCCGGAGCCGCATCGGCGCTCCGGCGACATCCGCGCGGAATGGGTGATCGCCATCCGCGGCGAGGTCGCGCCCCGGCCCGCCGAGACGGTGAACCCGGCGCTGCCGACCGGCGAGGTCGAGGTGCTCGTCGACGAGCTCCGCGTGCTGAACCCCACCCGTCCGGTGCCGTTTCCGCTCGACGACTCGACCGAGGTCGCGGAAAGCACCCGCCTCCAGTACCGCTATCTCGACCTCCGCCGGCCGAAGATGCAATCGAACCTGATGCTGCGCCACCGGGTGACGATGACGGTGCGGGAGTCGCTCGACCGCCAAGGCTTCGTCGAGATCGAGACCCCGGCCCTCACGCGCCGGACGCCCGAAGGGGCGCGCGACTACCTGGTGCCGAGCCGGGTGAACCCCGGAAGGTTCTACGCTCTCCCGCAGTCACCGCAGCTGTTCAAGCAGATCCTCATGGTCGCGGGGTTCGACCGCTACTTCCAGATCGCGCGGTGTTTCCGGGACGAAGACCTGCGCGCGGACCGCCAGCCGGAGTTCACGCAGATCGATCTCGAGATGTCCTTCGCCCGCCCGTCCTCGATCTACCGGCTGATCGAGGCGCTCATGGTGGACGTCTTCCGCGAAGCCATCGGCGTCGAGCTGACGACGCCGTTCCCGATCCTGCCGTATGCCGATGCCCTGCGCCGCTTCGGTAGCGACAAGCCGGACGTTCGCTTCGGCCTCGAGATCGTGGATTTCTCCACCGCGTTCGCCAGCTCGGGGTTCAAGGTCTTTCGCGAGGTGCTGGAAAAGGGCGGTGCCGTTCGCGGTCTCAAGTGCCGCGGCGACGCATTCTCGCGGAAGGACCTGGACGACCTGGTGGCGATGGCCCCGACGTTCGGTGCCAAGGGCCTGGTGTGGATTCGCATCCAGCCGGACGGATGGCAGTCGCCCGTGGCCAAGTTCTTGAGCGACGAGGAGAAGCGCCGCGCGATCGAGGTCGCGTCGCTGGAGAGCGGAGACCTCCTCTGGCTGATCGCCGACAGCGAGGGAATCGCAGCCCGTGCCGCCGGGCAGCTGCGGCTCCATCTCGGCCACAAGCTCGACCTCGTGGATCGCTCGCGCTGGGGGTTCCTCTGGATCTCCGATTTCCCGTTGCTCGAGTGGAGCGAGGACGACAAGCGATTCGTCGCCGTGAACCATCCCTTCACCGCGCCTCGCGAGGAAGACCTGGAGCTCCTGGGTACGGATCCAGCGCGCGTCGGTGCGCTCGCCTACGACCTGGTGCTGAACGGATACGAGCTCGGCGGCGGCTCGATCCGCAATCATCGGGCCGAGGTGCAGGAGCGGGTGTTCGCAGCGCTCGGCCTCGGGCCCGACGAGGCGCGCGAGCAGTTCGGGTTCTTGCTCGACGCGCTCGCTTTCGGCGCTCCACCCCACGGCGGCATCGCGGTCGGCCTCGACCGCCTGGCGATGCTTCTCTGCGGCGAGAGTTCCATCCGCGAAGTGATCGCCTTTCCGAAGACGCAGAAGGCGGTATGCTTGATGACCGACGCGCCGAGCGCCGTCGAGCCGAGGCAGCTCCGCGAGCTGTCGATCAAGGTGAGCTCATGAGAATGGCGATCGTCCCTCTCGGCCTGGCCGCGCTGCTCTTCTGCGGGTGCTCGCGCGCGACGACGCCTCCGGTCAACGTGCAGGCCCGCGCCGATACCGCGCAGGTGGTCGCGCGGCTGCGGAAGGTCGTGGTGGTGCCGGCGGAATTCTCCAAGCACGCGATGCGCCTCGACGAGGAATCCCCGGAGAACCAGGCGACGGAAGGCGGGACGGCGCTGCCTCCCGGAAAGATACCGGCCGAGCCGACCGCTGCCCGAAAGGTCGTGACCGAGCTCGTCGTCAACGCCGCGGCGCGCCACGGTGGCTGGGAGTTGGTGGATGCCGAGCGCGTCGCGCCGCTCCTCGGCCGCGTCGGCGAGCAGTCGCTGGCCGCGCGCGCCGGGCGAGCCGCGGCCCTGGCCGGGGCGGATGCGGCGCTCGCGATCTACGTGGATCGCTTCCGCGAGCGTGACGGCAGCGATTTCGGCGTCCGGCGTCCGGCGTCCGTCGCGCTCGCGCTGCTGCTGGTGCCCGCGGGCGGGACCGAGCCGGTGTGGCGCGCGGATTACGCGTACACGCAGGAGCCGCTCACGTACAACCTGTGGAACGTGTGGGGCGTGTTGCGAGGCGGACCGAAGTGGCTCCGGGCGGCGGAGATCGCCCGCATCGGTATCGACGAAGCCATCGCGCGGCTACGCGGCGGAAGCGCGGCGTCGTGATCGCCCCCGGCGCGCTTCCGGCTCCGGCTGCTGACACGTCCTCGCCTTCGCGCGCCGGCTGATCGCGCTCTCTTCACGTCCCGCTCAGCGAAGGACGCCTTTGGCGTCGAGCGCCCGGTACTCGTCGCCGCTCATGCCGAGGAGCCCGCAGAGAACTTCCTCCGTGTGCTCGCCGAGGAGCGGCGCGCGAGCGGGCTCGCGGTCCGCGGCGTCCGAGAAACGGATCGCGCCCGTCTCGACGGCGTGCTCGCCGATCACCGGATGCGCTAGGCGACGGAAGTGGGCGCGGAACGCGAGTTGCGGATCCTCGTGAAGATCGCCGAAATCGGCGACGATCCCGGCCTCGACTCCGTTCGCCTGCAAATGCTCGGCGATGTCTCCGGGCGATCGCTCGCGGGTCCAGTCGGCCAGCCGCGCCTCGACGTCGTCGGCGCGTGCGAGGCGTCCGCTGACGGTGTCGAGCTCGGGATCCCGAGCCCAGTCGGGATCTCCGAGCGCCGCCCGCAGCCGTCTCCAGTCCTCGTCGTCGTGGCAGACGACCGTCACCCAGCGATCGTCGCCGCGCGCCGGGAGCACGGCGTGGGGCGCCGCGTGCGGAGAGCGATAGCCCATCCGGCCGAGAACGGTACCGTTGGCGTCGAAAGTGCCGGTGGCCTCGGCGAGACAGTAGACGCCGACCTCGACCTGCGAGAGATCGACGTGCCGACCTCTGCCGGTCCTCCGCCGATGGAGGAGCGCGGTCCCCACGAGCAGCGCGGCGGCGCGAGGCGACAGAGAGTCCGTGATGGCGCCGAACGGTCCCACCGGCTCGCGGTCCGGCCACCCGGTCAGGTGATTGAACCCCGCGATCGCCGATCCCTGGCCGCCGAACCCGGCGTATTCTCGCTCCGGCCCCGTCTGGCCGTAGAGGCACGTGCTCACCATCACCAGGTCCGGCCGGTCGCCGGCGAGGCTCGGCCAATCGAGGCCCCATCGCGCCATGGTTCCGGGCGCGAAGCTCTCGGCGACCACGTCCGCCCAGAGCGCCAGCCGGCGCGCCACCGCGCGACCTTCCGCCAGCGTCAGATCGAGAGCCACGCTGCGCTTGTTCGCGTTCAGGCACGCGAAGTGGAGGCTGGCATCGACACCCCCCGGCGTGCCCGGCTTCCAGTGGAGTAGCCGCAGGAAGTCGGGACGGCGGACGGACTCGACGCGGACCACGGTGGCGCGCTGGTCGGCGAAGTAGCGTGTCGAGATCGGACCGGCGGCGCCGCCGCCGAGCTCCAGGACCTTGAGGCCCGCGAAGATCCCGTCGATCACACGACCCCTTCTTCGGCGAGCCGGGCGATCTCCGCCGCGCCGAGGCCGATCTCCCGGTAGATCGCGGCGTTGTGCTCGCCGAGCCGCGGGGCGCGGAGCGCCGGCGTCAACGTGCTCGAGGAGAGCTTCGCGATCGCGCCGGGATGACGCAGCACGCCTCCCAGATCGGCCGAGTGCGGGTACCCGAGCTCGACGAAGAACTCGCGCGCGGCGAGCTGCTCCGACTCGCCGATCGAGCGCGCGTCGTTCACCGGCGCGAGCATGAGCTTGCGTTCGACCGCGGCGGCGTAGAGCTCCGCCCGCGTCCTGGTCGAGAAGAAGGCGGCGAAGGCATCCGACATTTCGTCGACCTCGGACTCCGACAGCAGGTTGTGGTTGTAGGTGCGCCAGTCTCTCTCGGAGAGACACGGTGGCGCCATCTCTTGCTCGGCCATCCAGGCGACGAGCGCGATGAGCCCCGGGATCCTCGCCGCGCCGCCGCGGAGCGCGAACGTCACCCAGCCGTCGCGGCACCGCCAGATCTCGCGCTGGAAAGTATCGCCGACGCGATAGCCGGCGCCGGCGCGCGCGCCGCGGAATCCAGTGGTCGCGTACTGTGCCGCGAGCGAGATGTTCGGCATCAGCATGACTTCCTGGAGCGAGACGTCCACGTCCTGGCCGCGGCCGGTGTTCTCGCGCGCGTAAAGCGCGAAGACGATGCCGACGGCGGCCTCGAGCCCTGCGTGGAAGTACGCGGCCGGAAGGCGGCAGCGGATCGGCGGCCGGTCCGGATCCCCGGTCGGGCGGAGGTTCCCGCCCATGGCGAGCGCCGTCAGGTCCGAGGCTCGCCAGTCGCTCCGCGGGCCGGCGGTGCCGAACGGCGTGATCGTGCAGACGATCAGCCGCGGGTTCCGCGCCCGGAGGACGTCGCCGGCGACGCCGATCGCGGCGAGATCGCCTGGCCGGCCGCTGGCGAGCACGACGTCGGCATGCTCGACGAGGGCGAGGAACAGGTCTCGACCGCGGGGGCGTGAGAGATCGAGGGTGATGCCGCGCTTCCCGGTGTTCTGTGCCAGCCAGGCGAGACCGCGCTCGGGATCCGAGACGCCGCCCCAGAAAGGCGGACGCCGGCGAACGGGATGACCTTCCGGAGGCTCGATCTTGACGACGTCGGCCCCGTGGTCGCCGAGCAGCCGACCGGCGAGGAAGCCCGGCTCATCGGCGAGGTCGAGGACGCGAACGCCCGCGAGGTCACGTTCGTCCATCGGCGGTGAGACCTGTAACAGGCGTGCGCCGCGGGTCGCAAACGCCCGCCGCCCGGTGCCGGCCGGCCTCGAGCGAATCGCTTGGGTTTTCGCCGAACGCATAGGATACTCTGCCGTCGCTCGCGCATGCGGCCTGCACACATCTCACACGCTGCGCTCCTGCCGCTCGCTGCGCTCCTCGCCGTCGGCGTCACTGCGCACCCCGCGGCGGCCTCGCGCATCTACCGAATCGAGGTCGACGGCCCGATCTTCTCGCCCGTCGTCGAGTACCTGAAGATTGCGCTCGAACAGGCGGAGAGCGGGCGCGCCGACGCGATTCTCCTGCAGCTCGACACGCCGGGCGGATCGCTCGACGCCACCAAGGAGATCGTCCAGAGGATCCTCGGCGCCGCCGTTCCGGTCATCGTCTACGTGGCTCCGAGCGGCGCGGGCGCGATGTCGGCCGGCACGTTCGTCACCCTGGCCGCGCACGTCGCCGCGATGGCGCCCGGAACCACGATCGGTGCGGCTCACCCGGTCATGGTCGTCGGCGGCTCCGAGCGAAACGAAGTCATGGAGCAGAAGGTCGAGAACTATGCCGTCTCCTTCCTGCAGGCGATCGCCGGGCAGCGAGGACGGAACGTCGATTGGGCCGTCGAAGCGGTGCGGAAGAGCGCCGCGATCACCGCGGAGGAGGCGCTGCAGAAGAAGGTGATCGACCTCGTCGCTGCGTCGGCCGAGGAGGTCCTGCAGCGGTCGAACGGCCGCGCCGTGACGGTCCGCGGCCGCGAGCTACGGCTCTCGACCGCCGCGCCCGAGTACGTCGACGTCGAGATGACGCTCGAGCAGTCCTTCTACTTCTTCCTGTCGCAGCCGACGGTGATCGTGGTGCTGCTGCTCGTCGGCCTGGCCGCGCTCTACGTCGAGTTCAACCATCCCGGCGCGGTGCTCCCCGGTGTCGTCGGGGTGATTGCTCTCCTGCTGGCGATGGTCGGGTTCTCGATCGTGCCCGTCAATTACACGGGAGCGGCGCTGATCGCGCTCGGCCTCGTGCTGCTGGTCGCCGAGGTGTTCGTGCCGAGCTTCGGCGCGCTCGGCGTCGGCGGCATCGCTTGTCTGGTCGGCGGATCGCTGCTCCTGTTCCACACCGTCGAGGCGCCCGGCCTGGTCGTGAATCGCGGGGTCATCGCCGCCACCGCGGTCTCGCTCGGCGGGCTGATGTTGGGCGTCGGCATGCTGGTTCTGAAAGGGCAACGGCGCCCGGTGACGACCGGTGTCGAGGGGATGGTCGGTGCGGTGGGAAGAGCCCGCGGCCGTCTCGCGCCGCGCGGCAAGGTGACCGTCGTCGGCGAGATCTGGGACGCCGTCGTCGCCGGCGGCGATGCCGTCGACGACGGGGACGAGGTAGAGGTCGTGAGCGTCGACGGGCTCAAGCTCGTCGTGTCGCCGCGGAGGAGGGTTTGATGTTCGAAGCACTCGGGTTCGTCGGTTGGATCGTCGTGGTTGCCCTCGTCTTCCTGTGGATGAGCGTCAACGTGGTGAACGAGTACCAGCGGGTGGTGGTCTTCCGGCTCGGCCGGCTGGTCGGATCGCGCGGTCCCGGTCTGGTGATCATCGTTCCCGTGATCGAACGCGCGGTGCGCATGGACCTCCGCATCGTCACGCTCGACGTGCCGCCGCAGGACGTGATCACGCGCGACAACGTCTCCGTGAAGGTGAACGCGGTCGTCTACTTTCGCGTGCTCGACCCGAACAAGGCGCTGGTCGCCGTCGAGAACTACATGATCGCGACCTCGCAGCTGGCGCAGACGACGCTCCGCAGCGTCTGCGGTCAAGGAGAGCTCGACGACCTGCTCTCCGAGCGCGAGAAGATCAACGAGAAGATCCAGACGATCCTCGACACCGATACCGATCCCTGGGGCATCAAGGTCTCCAAGGTCGAGGTCAAGCACATCGACTTGCCGCAGGAGATGCAGCGGGCGATGGCGAAGCAGGCGGAGGCCGAGCGCGAGCGCCGCGCGAAGATCATCGCCGCCGAGGGTGAGTTCCAGGCGTCGCAGAAGCTGTCCGAGGCGGCGTCGGTGCTCGCGTCGGAGCCGATCGCGCTCACGCTGCGCTACCTACAGACGCTGGTCGAGATCTCCGCGGAGAAGAACTCGACGACGATCTTCCCGGTGCCGATCGACCTGCTCACGCCGTTCCTGCCGAAGGCAAAGGCGTGAATCGAGCCCGCGGACGGTGCTTGCTAGAGAAGCCCGGCGGCGAAGATCCAATGCGCGCCCGGCTCGATGCGACCGCCTTCGGTCGGCTGGTACCAGACGGCGGCGTCGAGCGCGAAGACGAAGTGGATGCGGCCGTCGTCCGCGAGCGCGCCGCGTGGGGGGTTCTCGTCGAAGAAGATCTCGTCGCTCAGGGTGCCGAGCAGGACGCGATCGGTGGAGAGATTCCCGGAACGATCCCGCAGGTAGACCTGCACTCGCCTGCCATCGGGCGTCATGATCGCTTCGATCTCGACCTTCTCCTTTCCCTGCGGCACCTCGCCGGAGAGGATCTGGCGCTTGAACGTCATGCTGAACGTCTGGAAGACGCGCAGGCCGACGCGGCGCACGAACGGCGCGAACAGATCGGCTTTGGTGTTCAGCAGCGTGAACCGGCCGCTGCGAACGTCCGGTAGGTAATCCGGGATGCCGCGCTCGCCGGGATCGGCCCAGAGGTCCGGCCGGCGCAAATTCGCGAGGTCGCGGTCGTCTGTGCCCGTGCCGCTCGATCCTTCGCCTCCCGAGCCCTCCTCCGCTTGTTGACGGCGGAGCACGTCGGCCGGCTTCGCGAAGAGGTCCTTGAGCCCGGGAAGTGGAGCGGAGGCCACCGGCGGGGGTTCCGCGCGCGCCAGCCGTTCCGGCGCGGCTTGACGTTCCGCCTCGCGTCGGCCGCGCTTTCCTGCGGTCTTCTCCTGATCGTCGGTGCCCTCCGCTCGTTGCGCCTTGGGCTGGGGCTTGCTCTTCGGCGGCGCGGCGGGCGGTGCCGGCTCGCCACGCTTCACCATCTCCTGATCGGCGCGGCTGTTCTTCTCGCTCAGCAAGCGCGCTTTGTCGGGAACCGCCTCGGGTCCTTCGGGCGGGCTCACCATCTGGTTCTCGACCCGGGGCATCTCCGGTGCCGCCTCGGCTGGCGGCGCGGCGGCCGGCGCCTGCTGGGCATGCTCCGGCGGGGCGGGGCGCCGCTCGGCAGCCTTGGGCGCCCGGCGGGCCCGTCGGGACGGCGGCGCAGCCTCGGGACGAAAGATCTCGATGTCGAGCGGCGGCGTCGGCGTTGCTGCGCCGCGCATGGCCGTGGAGACGAACAGCAGCAGCAGGAGCGCGTGCAGCACGACCGAGCCCACGAAGGGGACGGTGAGATTGCCGCTACGCTCCACGCGCGCGGAGTCTAGCCGAGCCTTCGCAGAGGGAAAAGCGACGCGCGTGGAAACGGTTTGACAGCCCGCCGAGCCTCGACGATAACGGGATGCAGCAGTCCTGCGGCTGCGCGGCACGCACGAAGGAGAGCCTCTGGCATGTTCGGTTTCGGAATCGGTGAGCTGTTCGTGATCCTGTTGATCCTGATCGTGATCTTCGGGGCCGGCAAGCTCGGCGACGTCGGCGGCGACTTCGGCAGAGCAATCCGCAACTTCCGAAAAGCGATGAACGAGCCGGACTCGATCGACGTGACGCCGCACGACGAAGTGAAGAAGGTCGAGGAAGACGTCAAGAAGAGCAGCTGACGGTTCGAATGCACGTCGTGCATCCGAACGCGACCAACGGGAGCCGGCTCGCGCGCGCAACGACCACAGGCTGTAGCGAGCGGCACGAGCATGCTGCTCGCCAGCTCGTAGCGCCGCCACCCCCCGGCGAAGCCGCGGACCGGGGACGGATCTAGGAAGCGACCGGTTGCGCGCTGGCCACGCGCGCGCTGAACGACTGGAGCTTCGGTGGTGGGCTCAGGAAGACCACGCTGAAGCCCGCGTTTTCCCCGGCGGGAATCTCGAACCGGACCGGCGGCTGGAGCTTCTGCAAGAGGGAGATCTCCTGCGAGGAGAGATCCTTGACGATCTTCAGCGACATGATGTTCCCGCAGAAGATCGCCTTGGTCGCCACGGGTTCGCCGCGGGCATCGTAGAGGACGCTTTCGATCTCGACGCTCCGCACGGCGTGATCCGAGTTGTTCACGGCGCGGCCGGAGACGATGAACACGTTCCTGCCGTCCTTGATGCTCTGGTACGTTCCCTCCAGGTTCTGAAGATCCACCCGGCTCTGTAGCATCCGATTGCCGCCGAGAAAGCCGCCGATCGCGGGAACCGCGGCCACGGCTTCGGCCGTCCAGTTCGGATGGTTCTTCAGATAGAGCGCCAGGTTGCCGTAGCACAGCAGCAGCAGCGCGACGAACACCAGGTATCCGCGGACGGGGCTCCCGGAGGCGGCCGGATCGCCGAGCGCGAATCGCGAATCGTCGCGAACGAAGCGGGGCTCGACCACGTCCGGCTCGAGCGGCTCCTCATCGTCGCTTTCGAGGTCGTGCGCCTCGAGATCCTCGCTGCCGAGCTCGAAACGATCGTCGTCGTCGTCGCCGTCGGGGAGCTCGAGATCGACGTCGTCGTCGATCTGCCGTTCGGACTCACCGTCTTCGCGCCTGTCGAGGTCGAGAGAGAGCTCCGCCGCAGGCGTCGGCGGTTCGGTCGTCGACGGGGCGGGGGATGTCTCCGCCGGAGGCGGTGCTGCGGGCGCACCGAACGGGAACGGGAGCGTCTCGCCGTTGTCGGATCGCCGGCCGATCGTGGCGCCGGCATCGGCGCTCTCCCTCTCCGGCACGATGCGCTCGGTTCCGCGAGCCGTTTCCGTGCGCGCCATGGGCGCCGTCGTACGCGATCCCGGGGGACTCTCCAGCAGCTCGAAGGCGAACAGGTTGCCGCAGCGGGAGCACTTGAAGGTCGGCTCCTCACGGACGACGTCCTCCTCGACGCGGTACCGGGCGTTACAGCGCGGACATTCGACGATCATCGGTGAACGGGGTGAGCGCGCACGGTACTACGGCGAGCAGACGAACGTTCCGGGGTTGATCGAGTTCTCGCGGCAGGTCTCCCCGGCGAAGCACATGCTCTGTCGGGGTTGTCCCTCCCCGCTGACGTTCCTCTGGCAGCAGCACTGCTGGCTGTTCGGCGAGTTGTCGATACAATTCCTGGGCGAGCACGTCCCGGCGTTTCCACGACAGTCGGTCGCCTGTGCGCAAAAGCCCGCCGAGCCACACTCCGCGTCGTTCGTGCACGCAGCGCCGATCGGCTTCGGCGTGGCGGTGTTCGTCGGCTCGCTCGGCTGCGTCGGAGTTCGCGTCGCCGTCGCCGTCGCTCCCGCGGGTTGCGTGGGGGTGATCGTCGCGGTGGCTCCCCCAGGCTGCGTCGGCGTACGCGTGCGGGTCCGCGTCGGCGTCGCGCCTCCCGGCTGTGTCCGTGTGCGGGTGGGCCGCCGCGTTCGCGTCGGCGTGCGCGTCGGCGTCCGGGTCGGTCGCCGCGTTCGTGTCGCCGTGGCGACGGCCAG
>JAXDLK010000227.1:0-23317 GCA_034666665.1 Candidatus Binatota bacterium | reverse complement strand
GGCGAGATGCGGCGGGTCACCTACGAGCTCCTCGGCAAGGCCGTCGAGCTGGCGCGGGGACGAGGCGGCGAGGCGGTCGCCGTGGCGATCGGACCCGGAGCGCGTGATCACGCCGGAGATCTCGCCGCTCGTGGTGCGGATCGCGTGCTGATCGCCGACCAGCCGGCATTCTCCGAATACATGGCGGAAGTCTGGGCGCCGGCGCTCGCGCACGCGATCACCCAGTGTTCACCGGAGTCGCTGATCGCCCCCTCCACCTACTTCGGACGCGACTTGCTGCCTCGCGTCGCAGCGCGGCTCGGCCTCGGGCTCACCGGCGACTGCATCGATCTCAACCTCGACGGTGAGGGCCGCCTCGTGCAGTGGAAACCAGCGTTCGGCGGCAGCGTCGTCGCTCCGATCCTCTCTCGGACCCGGCCGCAGATGGCGACCGTCCGTCCGGGGATGCTCACGCCGTTCGCGCCGGACCCGCAACGCTCCGCGATCGTCGAGCCGCTTCCGATCGGCGAGCTGCCACCGGCTCGGTCGCGCGTGCTGTCACGCCGCTCGACCGCCGCCACCGATTCCGCGCGCGCGCTCGACGACGCTGCGGTCGCGATCGGCGTCGGCCGCGGCATCGGCGGCCCGGAGGCGCTCCAGGGAATCGAGGCGCTGGCCGCGCTCTTCGGGGGGGCCGCGATCGCCGCGACCCGCGACGTCGCCGATGCCGGCTGGCTGCCTCGCCAGCACCAGGTCGGCCTGACGGGTCGGGCGATCTCGCCCCGCCTCTACGTGGCGATCGGGATTCGCGGCGCCTTCGAACATCTCGTCGGCGTACGACGGGCAGGTACGATCGTCGCGATCAACCGGGATGCGAAGGCGCCGATGCTTCGTCATGCCGACCTCGCGGTGATCGCCGATTGGAACGAGCTGCTGGTCCCGCTAAGTAACGAGCTCGGGAAGCTGCCGAGAAGGAGCGCTTGATGGCGGGCGAACGCGCCAAGGACAACAAGACCCTGACGTCCACGTGTGCCTCGTGCGGGAAGAATTCCGCCTCGGCGCTGCTGACCGGCCTCAAGGGCGTCGAGAACGGCAAGCGAAAGATCTTCGCCGTGTGCACGGCGTGCCGCGACAAGGGCTGGCGCCCTCCCGGCTATTCCGGGTTCTGAGGCGCGCCCGCAGGGGCTACCGTCGCGAGCGCGCGGACGGCGTCGCGCACGCGCTCGGCGGCGTGACGGCTGACGAGCTGGAGCACCTCCGGCATCTGCGATCCCGCGGCGGCGGGATGCCCGCCGCCGCCGAAGGCCTTCGCGACCTGCGAAAGATCGACCGGACAGTCGGGAGAGCGCCGGTAGCTCATGCCGCCGCCCTTCAGGTCGAAGAGCGCGAACACCGCGTTCGGGATCTCGCGACCCCAGCGGTCGGCGATCTCGCTCGGATATCCGTCACAGACCGCGCTCACCACTTTGACCCCGGACGCGTCGTCGACGATCGTACGTGTGCTCTCGGCGAGCGCGAAGCTCCGCTCCATCTCGGCCGCGACCTTCTGCCAGGCCGCGCGCATCCGCGGCGTGTAGGTCGCGAGCTCGTCGACCGCCAGCAGCTCGTCGAAGGCCTCGTCGCTGTTCATCGAACGCAACGTGAGCGCGAGCTCCCACGAGCCCTCGATCTGATGAAGCCACCGATCGTTGTCGTCGGCCATCATCACGATGCGTTCGAATCGTTCGAGCGCCGGACTTCGCTCCCCGGCACGACGCATGCGCTCCCGCAGGTACTCGTAGACGAGCCGCGCCGCCGAGACGCGCTCGTCCACCACGCGGTCGGCGAACGGCACGTCGATCCTGCCGCTCGCGAGCCGTTCCGTGGCGGTGCGATGGTGATCGATCCAGAAGATGCGAAGTCCGTCCGCGGCGAGAGCGCGCAAGGCCGCGTCGGTCTCCGGACGGGTCCATGAGATGTCCGTGATCCAGAGCTCCTGCCCCGCCGCGGGCGAGCCCACGTCGAGGGATTGCAGCACCTCGTCGATCCTCGGATTCCCGCAGAACGAGGCGCGCACCTCGACGCCTTCGTAATAGCGCGCGAGCGCCGCCGCCGCGGCGACGCCGTCCAGACAGTGCGGTCCGTGGCTGACGATGTGGACGCGCCGGGGTTTCTCGTTCGCCGTCACGTGGTCTCGATGCGTGGATTCTACCGAAAGGCGCTCGCACACGATACCGATTGCCGGTTCCGTTCCGCGACGGCCGGCGCTACGCTGAGTTGGTGAACGGAGCTCGGCGCGCCGCCCTCCACGCCCTTCTCTCTGGAATCGTCATCGCGACGCCGGTGCATGCCGGCTGGGTGATGAAGATCGTCACACGTACCGAGGGAGGACCGGGTCCCGCTTCCGAGCAGACGCTGTCCATCGCCCACGGCCGGATCAAGGAGCTCCACGGTGACGGCACGTACTACCTGTGGGACCTGACCCAGGGGACCCTCTTCCAGGTCGACCCTGCCGCGAAGAGCTACTCGGGCGGCAAGATCGGCGAGATGGTCTCGAGCGTCCGCAAGTACTTGGAGCAGATGCGCGACGAGATCGCGCGCATGACTCCGGAAGAGCGGCAGGCCCTCGCCGATCGCACCCGCGGTGCTCCGATGCCCGTGCCGCCAGGCAAGACGCCCAAGTGGACGGTCGAGCGCACCTCCAGGACCGAAACGCTGCTCGGCCGGCGCGCCCGCGTGTACGAGATCCGGCGGAACGGGCTCCTCCACGAGGAGCGATGGATCGCGGGCGACGTGCCGTTCGGCGACGATCTCGACTACGGTGCCTACCGCCGCGCGAGCGAATCGCTCGAGAGCGCGTTTTCCGAGGGCATGGGGAATCCGCCTCCTTCGGGACCCGAGGTCGAGAAGCTCGCGACCAGCGGGCTCGAGCTCAAGAAGATCCTCCACGGCGAGAAGGTTCGCGTCGTGACCGAGGTGACGGAGCTCGACCGCGCGGAGGTCCCCGAGTCGACGTTCACGCTGCCCGTCGACTACATGCTGAAGGACGCCTCGCTTCCGCGAGCGCGTCACGCCGAGGAGAGCGCGGCGCTCTGACGCGGAGCTTCAGGGGCGCTTCGTCGGCTTGTCTTCGGCGGCCTTCGGCGCGTCCCCGGACGTCGTCGTCTCGTCGTCCGCGGCCTTCGCGGACTTCGCAGCCTTGTCGTCCGGCGTCTTCGCGGCATTCGCCGGCTTCGTCGCCTTGTCATCGGCGGACTTCGTCCCGCCGGCCGCACCCGGCGCATTTTCTAGATCGATCTTCTCCTGATCGCCGACCACGACCAGGATCGCCTGCTCCGGGTGCAAGTACTTCGTCGCCACGCGCTGAATATCGTCCTTGGTGACGGATTCGATCAGCCCCTCGTAGCGCTCCGGGTAATCGAGCCCGAGGTGGAAGTACTCGACCTGGGAGTAGAAGCTCACCATGTCGCCGTTGCTGTCGAAGCGCATGGGAAAGCTGCCGGTCAGGTACTTCTTCGCCTGCGAGAGCTCGTCATCGGAGACCGGCTGCTCGCGGATTCGCGCGACCTCGCGCTCGAGCCGGTCGAGCGCTTCGCGGGTGCTCGCGCTCTTCGTCTGCAGCGTCACCTGGAAGGAGCCCGGCAGCTTGCCGCCGCTGAAGTAGCTGAAGACGGAATACGCGAGGCCGGCCTCGGTGCGGATCGACGACATCATCCGCGAGGAGAAGCCGCCGCCGCCGAGGATGTAGTTCATCACCTGAAGGGCGTACCAGTCCGGGTCTTCGCGTGTAGTGCCGAGGTGCCCCCAGATCAAGTTCGCCTGCGTGAGGTCCCGGTCGATCCGCACCACGTCTTTCTGGGTGAGCGGCTTCGGCGGAGGCCCGTCGAGCGGCGCATCCGCAGCCTTCCAGTCGCCGAGCAGCTGGTTCGCGAGCGCGAGCATCGCCTTCGGGGTGATGTCGCCCGAGACGACGACGATCGTGCGGTTCGGGTGGTACGTCGCGCGGTAGAAGGCGGCCACGTCGTTCGCGGTCAGGGCCTTCACCGAGTCCGCCCATCCGGCCGTCGGAGCACGGTACGGTCCCTTGCCGAAGAGCTTCTTGCGAAACTCGCGAGACGCGATCGCGCCCGGATCCTGCTCGTCCGCCTCGATGCCCCCGAGCGCCTCTTCCTTCTTTCGTCCGAACTCGTCCTTGGGAAAAGCGGGGTTCCGCAGCACGTCGACGAGGAGATCGAGCGACGCCGGCAGGTCCTTCTCGAGCGTCATCAGGGTGACCGCGGAGTAGTCGTCACCCGCCGCCGCGGAAAGCTTGGCGCCGAGAAAATCCACCGTCTCGTGGATCTCCTCCGCCGTCCGCTTCGCCGTACCCTCCGGCAGCAGGCTCGCGGTCAGGGAGGCGAGGCCTTCCTTGCCGTCCGGATCGAGCCGGCTTCCGCCGTCGACCAGCGCGCTCACCACGACCATCGGCAGGTCGTGCTGCGGGATCACCAGCAAGACCACGCCGTTGTCGAGCACCATCCGCTCGACCGGCGGCGCCTTGGCGGCGAGCGCTCGGTCGCCGAGCCCGGTAGATAGCGTTCCCGCGAGAATCACGGCGCGCACGACCTCCCTCCAGCGATTGCGCGAGGCGGTCCGGATCAGTGGAGCATCCCCTGCGGGAGCGGCGCCTGCGGCTTCGCGGGGGCGCCCGTCGGCACCAGCACGCCGACCGTTCTCCGATCCGGCACCAGATACTCCTTGACCACGCGCTGGAGATCGGCGGCTCCGACGCCACGGATCCCCGGAAGATACTCGTCGATCTTCTTCCACCCGCCGACGAGCTCGAAACGCGCGAGGAGCATCGCCTGGTAGAAGTTCGAGTCCTGCGCGAACACGAACTCCGCCTCGATCTGGTTCTTCGCCTTGAGGAGCTCACGCTCCCCGACCGGCGCGTCGACGAGCTTTTTGAGCTCGGCCGTGAGCGCCTGTTCCGCTTCCTCGACGGTCTTCTCCGGCAGCACCTGCGCGCTCAGCGTGAACAGGCCGGGATCGATCGACAGCAGCGGATAGTCGGCGCCGATGTCGAGCACCAGACGCTTGTCGATCACCAGGCTCTTGTAGAGGCGCGAGCTGTCGCCGCTCGAGAGCAGCGTCGACAGCACCTCGAGAGCGAAGGCGTCTTCATGGTTCACGTTGGGCACCTTGTACCCCCAGACGAACGCCGGGAGGTTCGCCTCCTTCTTGACGAATACGCGCCGTTCGCCGAGCTGCTGCGGCTCGATCGGCGTCACCGCCGGAGGCTGGGGTCCGGACGGTATGGAGCCGAAGATCTCCCGCACCTCGTCGATGGTCTTCTGCGGATCGACCTTGCCGGCGATCGAGAGGATCACGTTGTTCGGCCGGTAGTAGATTCCGTAGTGATGCTTCACGTCGTCGAGGTCGATCGATTCGATGTCGTGCATCCAGCCGATGATCGGCCACATGTAGGGGTGCGCGCGGAACGCTCCGGCGAACGTCTCCTCGTAGAGAGCACCCCAGGGGTTGTCGACGCTCCGGAGCCTGCGCTCCTCCATCACCACCATTCGCTCGGGCTCGAACGTCTCCTTGGCGAGCTTCAGGTGCTGCATGCGGTCCGCCTCGAGGCGCAGCGCCACCCCGAGCCGATCGCTGGCGAGCGTCTCGAAGTACGTCGTGTAATCGGTGCTCGTGAACGCGTTCGTCTCGCCGCCGTTCTCCTGGATCACCTGCGAGAACTCCTCGGGGCCGAGCTTGTCGGTTCCCTTGAACATGAGGTGCTCGAGCACGTGCGAGATGCCGGTCCGACCGAGGATCTCGTTCCGCGAGCCGACGCGATACCAGAGCTGGAGGGTCACGACCGGAGCCTTGGTCACCGGCAGCACGAGGACCGTCATCCCGTTCTCGAGCGTCGCTTGATGGACCCGCGGAGCGATCTTGTCGGAGCTCTCGCGAGGTTCGAGAGCGGGCGCGGAAGCGATCGTCATGGCCAGCAGCGCTCCTGTGACAAAGGTAAGACGGGACACGAGCGCCCGAGTGAAGCAGGGAACCGCCCGCCAGACAAGGCGCTCGCCCAGACTCGTCACGAGGCGGCGAGCGCGAGGCGCACTTCGGCCCACTTGCGCTCCATGAGCCAGCGCTCGTGCTCGGGATCACCGTACGCCGTCGCCTCGAGCCGCGCATCGGCTTGCTCGAGGTCCGCCCGTGCACCGCGGACGTCGATCCGCTCGGCCGGGATTGCCTCGTCGGCGAGCACGGTCATGACGTCGTCCCGCACCTCCGCGTAACCGCCCTTCACCGCGAGGCGGCGTGCCGCGCCGCCCTTCGTGTAGGTGAGCGGACCCGGCTCGAGCGGCGTCACGAACGCGATGTGCTTCGGCAAAACGCCGAATTGCCCGAGCGCTCCTTCCGCCGTCACCGACTCGACGGTCTCCTCGAGAACCTCCCGCTCGGGAGTGACGATGCGTAGCTCCAGAGTTTCGGCCATCTCAGACGCCCGCGAGCCGTTTCGCCTTCTCGACCGCGCTCTCGATCGTGCCGACCATGTAGAAGGCCTGCTCCGGAAGGTCGTCGTGCTTCCCGTCGACGACCTCCTGGAAGCCCCGGATCGTGTCGGAGAGGCTCACGTACGTTCCCGGCGTGCCGGTGAACGCCTCCGCCACGTGGAAAGGCTGCGAGAGGAAGCGCTGGATCTTTCGCGCGCGGGCGACGATCAGCTTGTCGTCCTCGGAGAGCTCGTCCATGCCGAGGATGGCGATGATGTCCTGCAGGTCCTTGTACCGCTGGAGGACCTCCTGCACCGCGCGCGCGACCTGGTAGTGCTGAGCACCGACGACGTCGGGATCGAGGATCCGGGAGGTGGAGTCCAGCGGATCGACCGCCGGGTAGATGCCGAGCTCGGCGATCTGCCGCGAAAGCACGGTCGTCGCGTCGAGATGGGCGAAGGTCGTCGCCGGCGCCGGGTCGGTCAAGTCGTCCGCCGGGACGTAGATCGCCTGTACCGAGGTGATCGACCCCTTTTTGGTCGTAGTGATGCGCTCCTGAAGCTCGCCCAGGTCGGTCGAGAGCGTAGGCTGGTAGCCGACGGCGGAAGGCATGCGGCCGAGGAGCGCCGACACCTCGGAGTTTGCCTGGGTGAACCGGAAGATGTTGTCGATGAAGAGGAGGACGTCCTTCCCTTCCTCGTCGCGGAAGTACTCTGCGAGCGTGAGGGCGGAGAGGCCGACCCGAGCTCGCGCGCCCGGCGGCTCGTTCATCTGTCCGTAGACGAGCGCCGCCTTGGCGATGACCCCGGACTCCTTCATCTCGAGGAAGAGGTCGTTCCCCTCGCGCGTCCGCTCGCCGACGCCGGCGAACACGGAGTAGCCCCCGTGCTTCTGGGCGACGTTGTGAATGAGCTCCTGGATGATGACCGTCTTCCCCACGCCGGCGCCACCGAAGAGCCCGATCTTTCCGCCGCGGAGGTACGGCGCGAGGAGATCCACGACCTTGATGCCGGTCTCGAAGGCCTGCACCTCGGTCGATTGATCGACGAACTCGGGCGCCGGCCGATGGATCGCCCAGCGCTGCTTGGCGTTGACCGGACCGACCTCGTCCACGGGGTCCCCGATGACGTTCAAGATGCGCCCGAGAGTCGCCTCGCCGACCGGCACGGTGATCGTCTCGCCGGTGTCACGCACGGCGCTGCCGCGCACGAGCCCTTCGGTCGAATCCATCGCGATGCAGCGAACCGTCTTCTCGCCGAGATGCTGCGCGACCTCCACGACCAGGTTTTCCCGCTCGTCGCTGATCGCAGGGTTGGTGATCCTGAGCGCGTTGTAGATCGGCGGCAGGTCACCCCCTTCGAACTCGACGTCCACGACCGGGCCGATCACCTGAGTGATCCGACCGAGCCCACCGTTCCCGCTGCTGGCGACGTTCATCCGTGCCGACCTCCCGTGAAAAAATTCAGAAGCGAACGCCACCCTCGACGTAGAAGCCGTCGAGGTTGACGTTCGCGACGTCCCTGCCCTGATCCTCGATGCGATAATCGACGTTGCGGTAGCCGAGACCACCGAACACCGGTCCCACGACGCCCTCGAGCCCGCCCTCGACGTCGACCAAGTGTCCGCCGCCCGTCCCCATTCCCGCCACGCGCAGCCGCGGGTGGACGAGCGCGCCGGGTCCGAGAACGAGCTCGGCACCCAGCATCGGGAACACCGCGAAATCGTCGCTGCCCCCCGATTCGCCGGTCGTGCGGTCGACGACGAGCGTGTGCTCGTCGAGGAACCCTACGTCCACGAACGGCTCGATCCGGACGAACGATGCGGGCGCGAAGCGGTACCCGTAGTGCAACCGATAGTAGTCGACGTCGAGGTCGAGAGTGGCCTCGTCCTCGACGCGAATGAGCCCGAGAATCACGGCGCTGACGCGCCCCTCCTCCGAGCGGCGGAGCCTGGTGTACGAGAGCTCGACGTGGTGATGCTCGCCGATCCCGAGCCCGCCGCGAACCTCGAGCTGCCCTTCGAGCTCGTCGAAGCCGAGCGGCTCCAGGGCGGTGTCCTCGATGTCGCCATCCGCCTTGAAGAACCAGCCGCGGGCCGCGAGCTCCGGTTGGAAGTCGACGGCGGCGGCGGGGACGGCGAAGGCGACCAGAGCGCCGAACGCCGCAGCGATGGTCGCGCCCACAGGGCTGAAACTGCTCATCCCCTGAGCGCCTCGGCCCCGGAAACGATCTCCATGAGCTCCTTGGTGATCGCTGCCTGCCGCGCGCGGTTCATCGCCAGCGTCAAGCGGAAGATCATGTCGGCGGCGTTGCTCGTGGCGCTGTCCATCGCGGTCATGCGCGCGCCCTGCTCGCTCGCCTGCGCTTCCAGCAGCGCATGATGGACGCGCGCCTCGACGTACCTCGGGAGCAACCGATCGAGGACCGCGACCGGGCCCGGTTCCACCAGGTATTCGACCTCGTCGCGCGGTTCGGCGGAGCGCTCGCGATCCTCGATGGTGACGGGGAGGAGCGTCTCGAACGTCGGCACCTGCGACAGCGCGGAGCGGAAGCGACTGTAGAGGACGTCGATCCGGTCGACTTCTCCGGCCGTGAATCGCGCGGTCAGCGCCGCGGCGATCTCGCGGACGAGGCCGACCGAAGGCGTGCCGGTCTGCACCCACCGGTCCGTGATCGCCGTTCCGCGCCGGCGGAAGTACTCGAAGCCCTTGCGGCCGACGATCGCCAGACCGAGGAGACCCGCACCTCGGTCGCGCAGGAATCGTTCCGCCTGGCGGACGATGTTCGTGTTGTACGCGCCGCAGAGGCCGCGGTCCGCGGTGACGACCAGGAGCTCGATTCGCTGCGTTCCCTCCGACCGACGGAGCATCGGATGGGCTCCCTCGGGCATTTCCGCCGCGAGGTTGCCGAGCAGCTCGGCGAGCTTCTGCGAATAGGGGCGCGACGCGATCACCGCCTCCTGGGCACGGCGGAGCTTCGCCGCGGACACCATCTTCATCGCCTTGGTGATCTGTTGCGTGTTGCGCACCGACGCGATGCGCTTTCGGATCACTTTGAGACTGGGCATTTCGTTCGGTGCCCGGCGGCAGGCCGCCGGAGGTCGGTTGCTACGCTTCTACTTGGCCTCGACGAGGAATCGCTTCGCGAACTCCTCGAGGGCCTGCTTCAGGCGCGTCCGGATGTCGTCCGTCAGCTCTCGTTTCTCGAGAATCTCTCGATAGAGCTCCGGATGCTGGGAGTCCATGAAGCTCCCGAGCTCGCTCTCGTAGCGGCCGACCGCCTCGACCGGCAAGGCATCGATGAAGCCGTTCGTGGCGGCGAAAATCGTCACCACCTGCTTCTCGACCGACATCGGACGATACTGCCCCTGCTTCAGTATCTCCACGAGTCGCGCGCCGCGGGCGAGCATCCGCTGCGTGGTCGGATCGAGGTCCGAGCCGAACTGAGCGAACGCGGCCATCTCGCGATACTGGGCGAGCTCGAGGCGGAGCGTGCCGGCCACCTGCCGCATCGCCTTGATCTGCGCCGATCCACCGACGCGAGAGACCGACAGGCCGACGTTCACCGCCGGACGGACGCCGGAATAGAAGAGATCGGTCTCGAGGTAGATCTGCCCGTCGGTGATCGAGATCACGTTGGTCGGCACGTACGCCGACACGTCGCCCGCCTGGGTCTCGATCAGCGGCAGCGCCGTCAGCGAGCCGCCGCCGCGTTCGTTCGACATCTTCGCCGCGCGCTCGAGCAGCCGGGAGTGCACGTAGAAGACGTCGCCCGGGAATGCCTCGCGGCCCGGCGGCCGCCGCAGCAGGAGCGACAGCTGGCGATACGCGACGGCGTGCTTCGACAAATCGTCGTAGATGACCAGCGCGTGCTGCCCGTTGTCGCGGAAGTACTCGCCCATCGCGCATCCCGAGTACGGCGCGATGAACTGCAGCGGCGCCGTCTCGGATGCCGTGGCCGCGACGACCGTTGTGTATTCCATCGCGCCATGGCGGCCGAGCTTGTCGACGACCTGCGCCACGGTCGAGCGCTTCTGGCCGATCGCGACGTAGATGCAGGTCACGTCCGCGGACTTCTGGTTGATGATCGTGTCCAGACACACCGCGGTCTTTCCCGTCTGACGGTCGCCGATGATGAGCTCGCGCTGCCCGCGGCCGATCGGAATCATGGAGTCGATCGCCTTGATGCCGGTCTGCAGCGCTTCCTTCACCGGCTGGCGCGCGACGATGCCGGGCGCTTTCAGCTCGATGCGACGGGTCTCCGCCGCCTGGATCGGACCTTTGCCGTCGATCGGCTGGCCGAGGGCGTTCACCACACGTCCGCGGAGACCCGGCCCGACGGGCACCTCGGCGATCCGGCCGCTCCGGCGGACCTCGTCGCCTTCCTTCACCAGGTGTGCTTCCCCGAAGATCGCCGCGCCGACGTTGTCCTCCTCGAGGTTCAGGACGATGCCGAAGAGATCGTGTGGGAAGATCAAGAGCTCGCCCGCGGCCGCGCTCTCGAGGCCGTGGATGCGAGCGATCCCGTCGCCGGTCGACAGCACCGTGCCCGTCTCGCGAACCTCGACCTGGCGATCGTAGTTCTTGATCTTCTCCTTCAGGATCTCACTGATCTCGGCCGCTCGAATCTCCATCACATGACCTCTCGGGAGCTTCGCGACGGGTCAGCCCGCTGCGAGGACCCCTTGCAAGCGCTCGAGCTGCGTACGGGTCGAACCGTCGTAGACCCGCCCCTGGCTCTCGACGATCACCCCACCGAGAAGCGCGGGCTCGATCGTCACCTCAGCCAGCACCTTCTTTCCCAATTTCGCCTCGAAGACCTCCACGATCCGCCGGACGGCATCGTCGTCGAGCGGCTTCGCGGTGCGGATGCGCGCGCGGACCCGTCCGAGCTTGCGATCCGCGAGGCCGCGGTATTCGCGCGCGATCTGGTCCAGGAACCGGAGCCGGTTGTTCTCGGCGAGGAGCGCGAGGAAGTTCCCGAGCCGCGGCGAGAAATGCAGCGCCTCCGCCAGACGCTCCGCGACGGCCTTTCGACTCGGCGCATCGAGCGTCGGATCGACCGCGCGGCGAAGCCCCGGATCGCCATGCATCAGCGCCGCGAGGCGGGCGAGCTCCTGCGCGGTGTTCTCGAACTCCCCCTGGCCATCCTCGTCGTCCAGGGAAAAGAGCGCGCGGGCATAGCGCTTCGCCACCGGACCGCTCATTCCGTCACCTCGGATTGCACGTCCGCGAGGAACCCCTCCACGAACCGCGCCTGATGGCGGTCGTCGATCCGTTCGCGCAGGAGCTCAGCCGCGCGGCGAACCACCACTCCGGAAAGCTCTGCTCGAAGCTGGCGGGCGGACTGGGTCGCCTCGTGCTCGCCGAGGAGCGCCGCGTCCCGGCGGATGCGCTCGGCACCGCGACGGGCATTGGTGACGATCGAATCGCGCAGGTGTTGACCTTCGCGACGGAGGTCGTCGCCGATCCTGCGGGCCTCGTCGTCCTGTGCCGCGCGCTTCGCCTGCACGTCGGCCAGGTCGGCTTGCGCCTCCGTCCGCGTGCGATCGGCCTCGTCGAGGAGCTTGGCGATCCCGCGCTGGCGCTCGGCCAGCGTCACCTTCACCTGGGGCCAGAAGTACCGCCAGATCAGGAACGCAAAGATGAGGAAGTTCAGGATCGGAAAGACGAGATCCGTGACCGAGGGTGCCGCGTGCGCCGCGTGAGCCTCGTGCTCCGCGGCGATCGCGTGTCCGCCGAGTACCGATAGCGCGAGGACGGTTGCTCGAACCTTCACGCTCACGACACCTTCCGCTCCAGAAGCGATTGCGCGACCTGCTCCGCGAGCTCCTCGGCCTCGCGTCCGAGCTCGGCGCGGGCGGCGGTCACCTCGGCGCGCACCCGTTGCCGCACCGCTTCGAGCTGTCGCGCCGCCTCGCCGCGAGCCGTCTCGAGCAGCGCGCGTTCTTCGCGCTCGGCTTCGCGACGCAGACTCTCGCGTTCCTCGAAACCGCGGCGACGGAATTCAGCCAGCGCGGATTCGTACTCCGCCCTCAGCGTCGCCGCTTCGGCGCGCAGCCGCTGCGCCTCGTCGAGAGCGCCGCGCGTCTTCTCGTCCCGCTGCTGCAGGTTCGCGAGGAAACGGTCGAACACCACGCGCTTGAGGACCGCCCACAAGACGAGGATCAGAACGATCTGGTAGATGAAGCTGGCGTCTGGCGGAAATTCGAGCACGCCTCGAACCTCTCATACGAAGCGCCGGGGAGCGACCCGCCTCGGGTGGGTACGCTTCGGCAAAGCCGCGTCAGTTGTCGAATCGATGGATCGAGATTGCAGCTAGCGGCCGGGTTCCGAATGGCCTTTGGCGAGAAGACCCTCCCCCTTCTCGTCTTTGGTGAACGGCGTGACCACCTTCCGCTCGGTGGGACGGATCTCGGAACCGCCCATCGAGCAGTGCCCCTCGAAGAGCACGCCGTCGTGAATCACCAGGCTCGGCGTGACGATGTTGCCGTAGAGCTTACCGGGTGAGCGGATCTCCACGCGGGATCGCGCGTTGATGTCGCCGGTCACCTTGCCCTTGATCACGATGGTGTTGCCGCTGATCTGCGCATTCACGACCGCGGTCTCTCCCACGATCAGAGTGTCCTGTGCGGAAATCTCGCCTTCGACCTGACCGTCGACCCGGACGGTGCCGTCGAAGACCAGCTTGCCGCTGACCCGCGTACCGCGCCCGAGGTAGGCGTTCACGTCGCCGAGGTCGCCGACCTCCGTCCGCTCCTTGTCGAACGACGGAAGATCGCGGCGCGGCAATGGAGATGGCGTCACCATCTTGGGCTCCGCGGGCGCGAGCGGCTGGAAACGTTCCACCTTGGGATCCTTCCCATCTTTTTCGTCACGACCGAACAGAGCCATGCCTGTCCCCCCAGAAAGACTCGCAAAAACGGGGGCTCATACCATCTCTTCGCCGCGCATGTCCACAGCGTCACCCCGGGATGCGGGCCGCTCAGCCGCGGAGCTTCGCGATCAGGCCGTCGAGCTCGGCCGGGGAGTAGTATTCGACGACGATGCGGCCGCGCTTCCCGCGGGACAAGATCCGCACCTTCGTCCCGAGGCTCCGCATGAGCTGTCGCTCCGCATCCTCGACGTGGACGTCGCGAACCGGCCGGGCGGTCGATTTGCCGCGCACGCGAATCCGGTTCTCGAGGGCGCGCACCGAAAGGCCGAGACGGATCGTCTCGCGCGCGAGCGCCGCTTGCTCCTCGGGCCGGTCGATGGCGAGGAGCGCCCGCGCATGGCCCGCCGAAAGCCTGCCCTTCTCGACCTCGCGGCGGACGCCGTCCGGCAAGTGGAGAAGCCGGAGCGTGTTCGCAACCGCTGGACGGCTCCGGCCGACGCGGCCCGCCACCTCCTCCTGCGTCAGCCCGAACTCCTCCATGAGACGCTGATAGGCCGCCGCCTCTTCGAGCGCAGACAGATCCTCACGCTGCAGGTTCTCGACGAGCGCCGCTTCGAACGCCTCGCGATCGCCGAGCTCGCGCACGACGACCGGGACCTCGGATAGGCCTGCCGCCTTCGCGGCCCGAAGCCGGCGCTCTCCGGCGATCAGCTCGTACCCGTCACCCCGCCTGCGGACGAGAAGAGGCTGGACGATTCCCTGCTCGCGAACCGATTCCGCAAGCTCCTGGATCGCTCCCTCGTCGAAGGTCGACCGCGGCTGCCAGGGATTCGCCCGAATCGACTCGATCGGGACGCTCGTGTCCGGAACGGGGGGAGCTTCCTGGGTGACCGGAGACGGGGGAATCAAAGCGCCGAGGCCGCGGCCGAGCCCCTTCTTCTTGGGCAATTCCATCGCGCCTCCTCGTCAGGCTGCGGCCGACGGCTCGCCGACCACCTCACGCGCGAGCTCGGCATAGCTTTGTGCGCCACGCGAGCCCGCGTCGTACAGGATGATGGGCAGTCCGTGGCTCGGGCTCTCCGACAGACGCACGTTTCGGGGAATCACCGTGTGGAAGACCTTGCCGGGAAAATGCGCCCTGACCTCGTCGGCGACCTGATGACAGATGGAATTCCGCCCATCGAACATCGTCAGCAGGACTCCGCGGATTTCGAGCTCCGGGTTGATCGACCTGCGTACCATCTCGATCGTATCGACGAGCGCCGAAAGCCCCTCCATGGCGTAGTACTCGCACTGCAGGGGCACGATCACCTCGTCGCAGGCGGCCAGAGCGTTGATGGTGAGGAGCCCCAGGGAGGGGGGACAGTCAATCAATATAAAATCGTATTCTAAACTTCGCCCCTGAATGGCGCCTTTTAGCTTAAACTCTCGATTTTCCTCAGAAACTAGCTCTACCTCGGCCCCTGCGAGATCGCGACTGGCGGGAAGAAGCTCGAGTCCCTCGATCGCGGTGCGTAGGGCCGATTCGCTGAAGGATGACGTACCGGCGAGCACCGTATACGTAGAATGCTCGGAATCGTTTGCCACGCCGAGCCCGCTGGTCGAGTTACTCTGTGGATCGAGGTCGACCAGCAGGACCCTGCGACCCAGGCTGGCGAGGCAGGCCGCGAGATTGATCGCCGTGGTCGTCTTACCCACGCCACCCTTCTGATTCGCCACGGCAAAGACGATGCCTCTCCCCAAAGAGCAATACCCCCAAGCGCTCGGCGGACCTACCATAGGGTGCGCGATACGGAAAGTTTCACGTGGAACGCTGCTTCGCGCGTAGCTCCACCGCTTCGTGATCGAAGCCACCGTCCAACTGGTAGCGAACTCGGGAAACTACCTCAAACCCCCATGGGGGAAGGGATTTTGCACCATGCTTGACCATCAAGATCAGCCGCCCCTCCGGTCCGAGGGCTTCGCGGGCGAAGGCGCCGATCACGTCGCTCCGGACCCCACGCCCGACGGCGGCATCGATGGCCCGCACCCCACTCGCCTCTGCTCTCGACTCTTCTACTCGCACCCCGACGAGTCCCAGACGCCGGACGACCTCGTTGAGGAAGCTGACCCGCCGCTGCTTCGCCTCGATCAAGGTCAACTCCACCCCCGACAAGACGATCGCCAGTGGGACCCCGGGAAGGCCCGCACCACTGCCGACATCCGCGATCCGTGAAGCCGCCCGCAGAAAGACGGCGGGGGCAAGCGAGTCCAGAAGGTGACGTTCGAACAGCTCCTCGCGGGAACCGAAGGAGCACAAGTTCGACGTTTGGTTCCAGCGGTCCAGCAGGTGCGCGAACTCCGCGAGCTTCTCCAGTTGCTCTCGTTCGATGTCGATCGAGAACAACCTCGCGGCGCGCCCGGCGAGCCGTACCGACAGATCGACGGACGCCGTCACCGTCCGGACGTGGCTCGACGGAGATGGATGGCAAGAAGGGAAATCGCCGCCGGTGTGACCCCGGCGATCCTCGCCGCCTGGCCGAGAGACCGCGGGCGGATGGCCACGAGCTTCTCGCGCACCTCGTTCGACAACCCTCGGATCGCGGCGTAGTCGAGATCCGCGGGCAAACGTGCCTCGTCGAGCCCTCGCGAGCGTGCGATGGTCGCCGCCTGACGCTCGATGTACCCAGCGTATTTCACCAGGACCTCGATCTGCGCGGCGATCTCCTCGGCTTCGGGGTGCAAACCGCCGAGGGAAACGACGTCGGCGTAGGAGAGCTCCGATCGGCGCAGAAGGGACGCCAGAGAGGTCGAATGTCGGATCGGGGCGGATCCGAGTTGTCGAAGCCGCTCTTGCGCGTCCGCGCTCGGTAGCAGGCGAGTCTCCTCGAGCAGCTTCGTTCCGCAGTCCAGACGCTTCCGCTTTTCCGTCACGTGGTCATAGCTCTCCGGCGCCAGCAACCCGACGTCGCGCCCGAGTTCGCTGAGCCGCAGATCCGCGTTGTCCTCGCGCAAGAGCAATCGATGCTCGGCCCGAGAGGTGAACATCCGGTATGGCTCACCGCCGATCCCTTTCGTGACCAGATCGTCGATGAGGACGCCGATGTAGGCCTGCTCGCGGCCGAGAACGATCGGATCCCGACCTTCGCAGGCGAGCGCGGCGTTGATCCCGGCGATGATTCCCTGGGCGGCGGCTTCTTCGTACCCGGTGGTGCCGTTGATCTGGCCCGCGAGGTAGAGACCGCCGAGCAGCTTGCTCTCGAGCGAGGAGCTCAGCTGCGTCGGGTCGCAGTAGTCGTACTCGATCGCGTAGCCCGGACGCATGATCTCCGCGGCCTCGAGCCCGGGGATCGATCGGACCATTGCCGCCTGAGCATCCAGTGGCAAGCTGGTCGAGAGGCCGTTCGGGTAGATCTCGACGGTACCGGCGCCTTCCGGCTCGAGGAAGACGCGGTGCCGAAGCTTGTTCGGGAATCGCATCACCTTGTCTTCGATCGACGGACAGTATCGCGGACCGCGGCTATCGATGGTCCCGTTGTACATCGGCGAGCGGTCGATCGCACCGCGGACGATCTCATGCGTGGTTTCCGTGGTGTGCGTCAGGTGGCAGGGGATCTGCTGCCGCTGGCGCTCCTGCGTTCGGAACGAGAACCGCGGCGGGGGATCGTCTCCCGGCTGGATCTCGAGCCGGGCGAAGTCGATGGTCCGGCGATCCAGCCTCGGGCACGTTCCCGTCTTCAGCCGACCGACCCGAACGCCTAGCTCCGCGAGTTGCTCGGATAGGCCGAGGGCCGCGAAGTCTCCCGCCCGTCCCGCGGCGAAGCTGCGATCACCAACGTGCACCAGCCCTCGCAGGAAGGTCCCGGTCGTGAGGATGACGGCGGCGCTCGAGAAGATCTCCCCGATCTGGCTCTCCACACCGATGACTCGGCCGCGCTCGATGAGCAGCCGCTCGACGGCGCCCTGACGCAGGTGCAGCAGATGCTGATTTTCGAGAGTAACCTTCATGCGCGCGCGGTACACGGCCTTATCCGCCTGCGCGCGGGTTGCCCTCACCGCCGGCCCTTTTCTCGTGTTCAGGCGCCGAAACTGGATTCCGGTCTCATCGATCGCCAACGCCATCTCGCCACCGAGAGCGTCGACCTCACGGACCAGGTGACCCTTGCCGATACCCCCGATCGCAGGATTGCAGGACATCTGGCCCGCGTGATCGATGTTGAGCGTCAGAACGAGGGTTCGCCGTCCGATCCGCGCAGCCGCAAGGCCTGCTTCGATGCCAGCGTGGCCTGCACCGACGACGATGACGTCGAAGGCGTCGAGAGGTTTCACGTGAAACATGCAGAGCTCGGGGACAGGTTCGACGTCGAACGTCACTTGCCAATACAGAACTCCCCGAAAATGCGGTGTAGCACATCTTCGGCCGAGGGGACTCGTCCGAGAATCTCCGATAGCGCACCGATCGCCAGGTTGACGTCGACGGCGATCACGTCTGCCGTACCGCCTTCCTCCAGCGATCGGGATGCGACGTCGAGAGCCGCGGCGGCAGCTTCGAGCGCTGACCGATGACGCTCGCGGAGAACCGCGAGTCCTCCGAAGTCCGCCTGACCGCCACCAACCTCGCGCGTGATCTCCCGCCGTAGCTCCGCGATGCCCTCTCCAGTGCGAGCGGACGTGTAGACCGCCGGCCGATGTCCATTCGAAGAAGCCGCCCGACCGAGGTCGATCTTGTTCGCGACGACGAGAAACGGCGTCCCCGTGACCGCCTCGAGCACATCGCGATCCACGGCGTCGAGGCCGGTACTCGCATCGACGACCAGCAGCACGAGATCGGCGATGCCGATCTGCTCCCGCGTTCGTCTCACGCCTTCCCGCTCGACCTCGTCGGCAGTCGGCCGGAGACCGGCGGTATCGACCACGACCACCGGGATACCGTCGATTTCTGCGGCTTCCTCGAGGGCATCCCGCGTCGTACCCGCGATTGGCGTCACGATCGCACGGTCCGACAGCAGCAGGCGGTTCAACAGGCTGGATTTCCCGACGTTCGGCTTGCCGACGATCGCGACGCGCGCGCCGTGACGCAGCAATCGGCCGCGGCGGCTGGTGGAGGCGAGGTCGCGGCAGCGTACCGCCTGCGCTTCGAGGCGCCTTGCGATCTCTTCCACGTCGATGTCGCCGACGTCCTCCTCCGCGAAGTCGAGCGAGGCCTCGAGCTCCGCAGCCGTGCCGACGAGCACATCGAGGATCTCTTCGACGGCGCGGGAGAGGCTACCGTCGAGCTGGAGCGCCGCGGCGCGCGCCGCCGCCGGGGTGCTGGCGGCGACGAGGTCGGCCACCGACTCCGCCTGCGCGAGATCGATCTTGCCGTTGAGAAATGCGCGCATGGTGAACTCGCCGGATCGGGCGGCTCTCGCTCCGTGGCGGAACGTCAGCTCGAGGACCGCGCGGGCCACCACCGGGCTCCCGTGCACCTGCAGCTCGACCACGTCTTCACCGGTGTAGCTGTGAGGTGATCGCATCACGACGGCGAGCCCGCGATCGAGCACGGCGCCGTCGGTGTCCGTGACACGCCCGACGTACAGACGGTGACTCTCCAGCCCGGTCGAGGGAAAGCCGGCGAAGATCGTCTTCGCGATCGCGATGGCTCGCGGGCCGCTCACGCGGACGATCGCGACCGCACCGATACCCGCGGGAGTGGCGATGGCTGCGATCGTGTCCGCGTCGTACACGGCGGCATCATAACCGCGCGATGCCGGATCGACCACCTTCGCACCGCCGCCTTCCGGCGGTCTCGATCAACGGGGCTGACGCTGAGGGCGCCGAGCGGCGCGTACCGGGCTGATCACCACCGATTTGAGATGACCGTCCCCGAGGCTCCGCGTGCTGACGCGGGGGTCGGCCTGCAGCGCGAGATGAACGATCCGGCGGTCGCGTGGAGTCATCGGCATCATGGTTTCCGCGTTGCCGCTGCGCTTCGCGTCGCCCGCGAGGCGTAGCGCCATTTCGGTCAGTGAACGGCGGCGCCGTTCCCGATAGCCCTCGGCATCCACGATCACCCGGCCGCCATCTTCCCCGCGCCCGGCGATGCGGTTCACCAGGTACTCGATCGAGTCCAGCGTCTGGCCGTGGCGCCCGATCAGGAGCGCGCCGCTTTCGCTGGCAATGGTCAGCGCCGCCTGCCCCGTCTCGGGATCCGCGCTGGCTTCGACCTCGGCTGGGAAGTCCATCATCCGCAGCATCTCGCGGAGGACGTTCTCGGCGGCGGGCTGCGCGCCCGTCCTCGCCGGCCGTCCTGCCGGTGCCGCTTCCGGCGCGACGGTTCGCGTACCGTCGCTCGCTTCGACCAGCGGGCCGCGCTCGGAGACTCGTACCCGAGCTTTCTGTCCGCCGAAGCCGAGCAGACCACGCCGCGCGTCCCGAAGGATCTCCACCTCGGCTCCCGCGCGATCGAGCCCCAAGCTCTCCAGCCCGCGCGCGATCGCCTCGTCGATCGACCCGCCCTCGGCTTCGAGGGAGCGTTTCAACTTTTCTTCGCCTGCGCGGCTCGCTGGACCATCTTTTGCTGTACGACCGTCAGGACGTTGTTGACGAACCAGTAGAGCACCAGCCCCGCCGGGAAGCTGACGAACATGACCGTGAACACCACCGGCATGAACATCATCATCCGCTGCTGCGTCGGATCTCCGGATGCCGGCGTCATGCGCGTCTGAACGATCATGCTGACGCCCATCAGTAGCGTGAGCACCGGAATGCGTACGTCGATGCCCGCCACGTTGGCGAGTGGAGGGTGAGGGAAGGGCGGTAGACGATCGGGCGCGGAAAGGTCGTTGATCCACAACGCGAACGGCGCGTGTCGCAATTCGACCGCATAGAAGAGCGCGTTGTAGAGGCCGATGAACACCGGCATCTGCAGCAGCATCGGCAGGCAGCCGCCGAGCGGGTTCACCTTGTGCCGGCGGTAGAGCTCCATCACCTCGCGGTTGAGCGCGGCACGGTCGTCCTTGTACTTCTCCTGGAGCTTCTTCATTTGCGGCTGCAATTTCTGCAGCTCTTGCATGGACTTGTAGCTTTTCTGCGTCAGCGGGATGAAGAGCACCTTGATCATCACGGTGAGCAGGATGATGTCCCATCCGTAGTTTCCGGTGACCCCGTGAAAAAGCTTCAGCACACGGAGCATCGGCTCGGCGACGAAGCTGAACCACCCGAGATCGAGCGCCCGCACGAGGTTGTGCCCCGCCGGCTTCAGGTGATCGAGGCTCTTCGGCCCGGCATAGAGAACGAACGGCTCGCGCTCCGCTTCCACGCTCCGCGCCGGGAGCAGAAGCTCGGAAACGACGACGTCGCCTTCGAGCTTCGTCCAGAAACGGGCCTGCTCCGGTTTCTGCGGGATCAGCGCCGAGAGGAAGTAGCTATCCGCATAACCGCCCCAGAAGACCGGACCGGCACCGGCCACCTGTGGGTCCGGCGCGACGATTCCCTTCTCGAGGTCGGTGGGCGCCAGATACAGGAGCTTTCGTCCGACGAGCGCCTCCACTCCCCGGTAGTGCTCACCACGGTGCGCCGGGGCGAACCGTGAATGGCTCCAGAGGACCGCCACCTCTCGCGCCGCCTCCGCCGCACGCGGCGCGGACACCCCGATCGACAAGAGGTAACTCGAGCCCTCGAATCGCAGCCGTTTTTCGATCGGTCCGAGGTCCGGATGCTCGCCTCGCAAGACGAGCTCGCCGCGGTCGCTTCCCGCGAGCACGAGAGACGTCGCCGAAGGCTCGTAGCGCACGTCCTCGTCGCTCCAGATGCGCTCGCCGTGGAACCGGAGAGCCAAGGGGGGGTGCCCGCCGGCCGCGGCCACGAGGTCGAGTGGTGGGCTCTTGGGATCAACCGTCGCGCGGTACTCCTTGAGCTTCATGCTCACCAGACTGCCGCCGACCGAGGAGATGCCGATCTGCCACAGATCCGTCTCGACGCTGACGTCCGCCGTCAGTGCAGGCCGCGGGGTCCCGTCTTCGCGCGTGGCCTGCACGGGCGGAGGGGGTGCGGCATCGATCGGCGCCGTGCCGGTCGCACGAGGCGTGGTCTCCGCCGGAGGCGCCGCCGGCTTCTTGATCTCCGGAAAATAGATGCGCAGGTATTCCTGGTAGGCGATCACCACCAGGACCGACAAAACGACGGCGAGTAGGAGCCGCTTATCCATTGCCGGCAGGGTGCGCTACCGCACCGGATCGTAGCCGCCCGCATTCCACGGGTGGCAACGGAGCAGCCTTCTCGCCGCGAGCGTCACGCCCCGGGTGAAGCCGTGAAGTGCCAGCGCGTCCTCCGCATAGCGCGAGCACGAGGGCTCGAAGCGGCACGCGCCGAGGAACAGCGGCGAGACGAACATTCGATACGCTCGGATCGCGAGTCGGGGAACGCAGGTCGCCACTCCAGACACGCCTGCCGGCGCGGCGGAAGTGGCGGGTCCTTCAGCCCACGAGGATCGGAGCGAGCTCCTCTTCCACGTCCCCATAGGAAAGCTTCTCCGCACCGCGTTTGGCGATCACCACCCAATCCTTCGCCTCGCGGACGCTTGCTCGCCGCAATCGGAAGAACTCGCGGACTCTGCGCTTCACCCGGTTCCTGATCACCGAACCCCCGACTTCACGGCTGACGGTCACTCCGAAGCGTGACTCGGTGGAATGAGCGGCGCCGGAGATGACGATGAAGTGCGGCGTGTGGCGGCGGCGACCCTTCCGCTGCGCGGCGAGGAACTCACGCCGCTTCCGCAGCCGGATCTTCTTCGCGAAGGTGAAGCCGTCGCTCGCGGAGGCGCCCGCCGTCACGACGTCAGCGTCGGGCGCGCTTCGGCGGCACCTCGACGGTGAGCCGGTGCCGGCCTTTCCGCCGCCTGCGCTTGAGCACGTTCCTGCCGCCAGGTGTCGACATTCGCTCGAGGAACCCATGAGTCCGCTTCCGGCGCACGTTGCTCGGCTGATAAGTGCGCTTCATCGAGTTCCGTTCCTTTCGCGATCTGCTGAGCGCCCGACAGCTGCGGACCCCGTCGCTCGGAGCCGACGGTCCGGCCTTGGCGAAGAGCGGATAGTCACCACACGCCGCCGATCATGTCAATTCTTTCCGGACGCCGCTGCGGCTCGTCGGGACCGTGCGCGGTGCCGCGCCGCAGCCGCGGCGGAGCTCAGTAGAATTCGGGCTTGAGCTCGCGTCCCATCAGGTCGATCACGACTTGCCGCGGCGGCTTCCCTTCGTGGAGCAGGAGATACATCTGCTCCGTGATCGGCATGTCGACTCCGACCTTTGCCGCCAGCTGGTGGACCGATTTCGCGTTGCGGATCCCTTCGGCGACCATCTTCATGTCGCCGACGATGTCTTCGAGCTTTTCGCCGCGTCCGAGGCGGAGGCCGACGGTGCGGTTGCGGGAGAGATCGCCCGTGCACGTGAGCACCAGGTCGCCGAGGCCGGAGAGACCGGCGAGGGTTCGCGGGTCGGCACCCATGCGCGCACCGAGGCGCTGCAGCTCCGCGATCCCGCGGGTGATCAGCGCGGCGCGCGTGTTGTGGCCGAAGCCGAGGCCGTCGGCGAGGCCGGCGCCGATCGCGATCACGTTCTTGACGGCGCCGCCGAGCTCCACGCCGATCACGTCCGTCGAGGTGTAGACGCGGAAGAACGAGGTGGTGAAGGTGGACTGCACCTGAGTCGCCGTCGCCGCACTGACGGATGCGGCAGTCACGGCGGTCGGCATGCCGCGGGCCACCTCGCGGGCGAAGCTCGGACCCGAGAGAGCGGCGATACGGCCTTTCAATCGAGCGGGAAGCACGTCCTCCAGCACGCCGAGCATCGTACGCGAGCTCTCGTCCTCGATGCCCTTGGAGGCGCTGATGATGATCGGGGCGCCGTCGATCCGCGACGCCGCCTCCGACATGACGTTGCGCACGTGATGCGAGGGGACCACGCAAAGGATCGCCGTGGTCCTCGCGAGCGCCTCCCCGAGGTCGCTGGTCGGAACCAGCGTCGGCGGCAGCGGGATGCCGGGCAGGT
>JAXDLK010000226.1:0-2519 GCA_034666665.1 Candidatus Binatota bacterium | reverse complement strand
AGCTTCTCGCGACCGTCCTGGTACTCCCAACGGAACGTCGATTCGAAGCTCCCTTTTACCTTCCATTCGGTGCTACCGGGCGGTCTGGTGTAACGATCTCTCGTGAGCATGGTGCCTCCCTAGATTTTTGCGTAGTACGTACCCCTACTCCGCAATCGATCCGGTAGTCAAGACCAAAAAAAGCCCGCGCCTCCTGTAGGAGAGAGCGCGGGCTCTGAGGTCGTTTCGGGCGGTCTTATACGCCGACGACGGAGACGAAGCTCACGCAGCGGCCGGGCTGGCCTCCGAGATTGTGCGTCAGTCCCAGCTTCGGGTTCTTGATCTGACGCTTGCCCGCCTCTCCCCGGAACTGCAGCCACATCTCGTACATCATGCGGAGCCCGCTCGCCCCGATCGGATGGCCGAAGCTCTTGAGTCCGCCGTCCGGATTCACCGGCTGCGCCCCATCGCCGTCGAACCGTCCCTCGAGGACGTCCTTCCAGGCCTGGCCGCGTGGAGAGAACTCAAGGTCCTCCATCAGCACGAGCTCGGTCGGCGTGAAGCAGTCGTGCACCTCGGCCATGCTGATCTCCTCGCGAGCTTCCTTGATGCCGGCCTGCTTGTAGGCGTCCTCGGCGCTCGCCACGACTTCCGGGAACGAAGTGAAGTCGTAGCTCGGGCTCATGTTCCCCGCGCCCGCGCCGGCCGCGAACGCCAGCGCTTTGATGAGGATCGGACGGTCGGTGTACTTGTGCGCATCCTCGGCGCGGCAGAGGACCGCGGCCGCGGCGCCGTCGCTCACCCCCGAGCAGTCGAAGATCCCCAGCTGGCCCGCCACCTTCGGCGACGCCTTGATCTTCTCGATGGGAACCTCGGAGCGGAACTGAGCCTTCGAATTGAGCGCGCCGTTCTTGTGGTTCTTCCACGCGATCCGCGAGATCACGTCCTTCAGAGTCGCCTCGTCGACGCCGTACTTCTTCGCGTACGCCGGGAAGAGCAGCGAGAACATCGCGGGCGCCGTCATGTTCGGCACCGTCCCGTCATGCGGCGGGTTCGCGCCGGTGAGGCCCGAGAATCCCGAATCCTTGAGCTTCTCGACGCCGACCGCCATCACCAGGTCGTAGGCGCCGCTGGCAACTGCATATGCCGCGTTGCGCAGCGCCTCCGAGCCGGTGGCGCACATGTTCTCGAGGCGGGTGACCGGCTTGTTGTGGATCTTCAGCGCCTCCGAGAAGACCATTCCGGAGATGCCGCTGCCGAGCGTGCCGAGCCAGTAGGCGTCGACCTGCTTGGAATCGACCCCGGCGGAGCGGAAGGCTTCCGTGGCGGCGTCGACCAGGAGGTCGTCCGCCCCCTTGTCCCAGTGCTCGCCGAAGGCCGTGCAGCCCATGCCGACGATCGCTACCCGATCCCGAATGCCGTGACTCGCCATCTTTCGATCTCCTCCAGGTCCGGCGCCGCTCAGCGCCTGGGACGCGCCTTCCAGAAGTAGTTGTGCACTCCTCCGATGGAATACAGGCGCCGGAAAGTCATTTCCAGCTGGTTACCGATCTGCACGTCCGACGGGTCGACGTCCGTGAGCTCCGTCGTGAAGCGCCCGCCGCCCTCGTAGTCGACCACCGCCATCACCACCGGCGGCTGCAGCGAGTACGCCAGCCGGTCGATCGTGTAGGTGGCGATCTGTCCGGTACGATCCGCGAAGGGCTCGTCCTTCATCTTGTCGACGGCGCCGCACTCGACGCAGACTCGCTGCGGCGGCAAGTGGCCGGCGCCGCACTCGGTGCAGCGCGACCCGTGAAAGCCGAGCTTCCAGCGCTCGTGCCGCCGCATCGGGGGCGCGGCGGGCCGCTCGGGGTCGGGGCGTCGCGGGGCTTCGAACGGAAGCACGGCGCGCCATTTCAGGTACGTGTTGTACGGCAGGTCGTTGCGCTTCGACTCGATCCAGCGATCGACGCTACGGGTGGCGCGATGCTCGGTGATCGCGTCCGTCACCTCGAGAACGAGCGCGTCGCAGCCGTCGGCGATCGACAGCAGGAGGATCCGCCGGCCGGGCTCGGCCGTGTCGAGGGCCCGTGCCAGCACCAGCCCCGCATGCGCCGCGCCCGTGCGGCCGACCATGTCGAGCAGCGGATCGGCGAGTTGCTGCGGCTGCAGCTTGAGCGCCCGCGGCAGCCCGGCGCCGGCGCGCGGGTTCGCGGCATCGATCACCACCGTGGAGAGCTGTCCGGGCTCGGTCGCGGCGTCGCGAAGCGCGCGGACAGCCGTGTCCGCGGCGATCGGCCCGAGCACCTCGGCGCCGAAGCGCTCCTCCCATTGCCTGGCGAAGCGCTCCTCCGGCACGCGCCAGACGTCGAGCAGCTCGGCCGTGGCCGATGCCTGCCCGAGGACCCGGGCGATCACCTCGTCTCCGTCCCCGATTACGAATGCCGCGGCACCGTCGCCGCCCTGACTCTCGCGCACGCCTCCCGGCGCCCCGATGACGACGTCGCTCATGCAGACCAGCGTCGTGCGGCCGGCGGCCGCGGCATCGGCTGCCGCCA
>JAXDLK010000225.1:0-3045 GCA_034666665.1 Candidatus Binatota bacterium | reverse complement strand
GGTATCGGAGGAGCGCAGCGGCTGAAGGCCGCGAGCACCGCACGGGCCCCCCGCTCGAAAGGACGGGAGTGATGGAGCTCTTCTTCTTCCACTTGATGCCGTGGCCGCACATCCCGGAAGACTTCCGGAGCCAGTACCGGAGCTCCTGGGTGGTGCTGCCGAACACCCTCTACGACCCCGTGGCCGGCCACCGCATCTACCGCGAGTACCTCGATCAGCTCGCGCATGCAGACGGGCTCGGCTTCGACGCCGTCTGCGTCAACGAGCATCACCAGAACGGCTACGGCACGATGCCGTCGCCGAACGTGATCGCGTCGATGCTCTGCGAGCGAACCAAGCAGGCGAAGATCGCGATCCTCGGCAACGGCATCAGCCTCCGCGACAACCCGCTGCGGATCGCGGAGGAGGTCGCGATGATCGACGTCATCAGCGGCGGCCGCGTGATCTCCGGCTTCGTCCGCGGCATTGGCTGCGAGTACTTCTCGTTGAACCTCGATCCGACGGTGTCGCGCGAGCGCTTCTACGAGGCGCACGACCTGATCGTGAAGGCGTGGACGGAGCCCGGTCCCTTCGCGTGGGACGGCGAGCACTACCACTTCCGCTACGTGAACGTGTGGCCGCGGCCGCTCCAGCAGCCGCATCCGCCGATCTTCTGTCCGTCACAGGGGTCGAGCGAGACGATCGCATGGGCCGCGGCGCGCCGCTACCCGTACATCTGCACGTTCACGCCGATGGAGCTGATCGTCCGCTACTACGACCAGTACCGCGAGGCGGCAGCGAAGGAGCACGGCTACGAGGCGGGCCCCGAGTGCTTCGGCTGGACCTCGATGGTGTACCTCGCGGACGATACGAAGAAGGCGCGCGACGAGGCGCGGCCGCACGTCAAGTACTTCGGCGAGCGCTGCCTCGTCATCCCGCCGCAGATGCTGATGCCGCCCGGGTACACGACCTCACGATCGCTGAAGGGCTTCCTCGAGGCGCGGCCCGGCGGTCTCCAGTTCGATCTCGAGGAGACGCTCGCGAGCGACGAGACGCTGATCGGCACCCCGGACGAAGTCGGCGAGCGGCTCGTCCGCAACATGGAGCGCGCCGGCGCCGGGATCTTCATGGGCGCGTTCCAGGTCGGCGACATGCCGCACGGGAAGGTGATGCGGAACCTCGAGCTCTTCGCGGAGAAGGTCATGCCCTACCTGCCGCGGCCGAAGCGGGTGGCGGCAGCCGAGACCGTAGCGGCACCTTCCTGAGCCGTTCGTGCTCCGCCAGATTCGTCATTGACGCTCCCGCGTCGCGGCACGTACTTAGGACGCTCTACCAGTCTTCTTCGAGTGAGCGTCGGGCGTCCGGGAAGGGGGGTGACGTGGCCCCGCCGGCGGTCCCGGCGCGTGGACGACGTGCGCGACTCTCGCATCACGCGATTGCTGCTCTTCCTGCTCGCTGCAGCGTCCGTGGCGAGCGCGGAGACCAGCAGCGATCCATTCCTTTCGCGGAAGGAGATCGTGCTGCCGCCGCGGAGCCGTACGATCGATAGCGTGGACGTCACTGCGAGCTGCGGCGACATCGGTTCCGGAAGACGCTTCGCGATCGACGGTCGATCCGCCGATTGGCAGGGGGAGCCGACGTGGATCGCGGGCACCGGGCGGTACGACCGCGGCGAGTACGTCTGGACCGACTACCCGTACGACGACGACGGCACGGGCTCGTTCCAGTACCCGGGCGAGGGTGAGGCGCTGATCGCGGAGGCGGGGACGATCGGCAAGGCGTCGCCTCGGCAGACCCGTTACGGCTCGAACGCGGCCGACGTCGTCGAGGTCCGCGTCGCCGCGGACGACGCCTTCGTCTACTTCCTCGTCCGTCTGAACTTCCTGAACGCCGTCGACTCCACCGTCGTCGGCCTCGGCCTTCATCTCGACGACGATCCTTCGAGCGGGCTGTCGAGCTGGCCGCTCGGCGCGGGGTTGGCGACACCCGGCATCGACCTCTTCGTCACCGCGCACGGGCCGTGCGCCATGGTGTCGGACGGCGCGGACGGAGCTCCGATCGACGACGTCGGCGGTGCGGCTGCGGTCGGGACCGCGGACAACGTCCTCGAGATCGCGCTCCCGCGCGCGCTTCTCGGCGGCGCCGAACGTTTCCGGCTCGTCGGTGGCAGCGGCCTCTGGAACCCCACCGAGCGAGGCTGGATGAAGGTGCAGGCGACGCCGCGGACGGCGCAGAACGCCTCCGACCAGCCGAAGGGCGCCGTGACCGATCGCGATCCGGAGGTCTTCAACCTGTTCTTCCGCGGCGACGAGACCACCGCGGAAGGATGCGAGGGATCCGCTTCGCTCCGCGAGGAGTGCCAGCTGGGCACGCCGCGGGCGTTTCAGAGCACGCGGCAGCACCAGGTGCTGTCCGAACAGACGAGCGGTGCCTACGAGGTCGCGCTCGATCTCGCCCGGATCGACGATCCGGCCGACTCGTCGGATCCGCCGCTCCTCCGCCGCGGCGACGAGCACGACTTCACTCGCGTCTACCGCTCGCGCGTCGCGACCGAGGGGGTCTGGGTGGTCGCCAACAACGCCGCGGTGTTCCTCGGACGATACCAGCCGTATGCCGTCACGCTTCCGGCGTGTCTCGAGGAAGGCGACTGTCCATGGCCCGCGGGAAAGCCGCCCCTGGTCGTGCTGCCGCACGGCGGCGGGCAGAGTCACCTCGGAAGCGCGCCGCGAGCCTCGATCCCGGAGGGCGGCACGGACCTCTACGGAGTCGAGACCGCGTATGCCGCGCTCGAGGCGGAGATCGCGCCGGTGTCCGTACGTCCGCTCGGCCGCGGCCAGCGGGCGCCGTGGTGGCGAGGCATGGGCGAGGCCGATTTCCTGGAGGTGCTCGAGGACGCCCGCACCCGTTACCGGACCGACCGCGAGCGCCAGGTCACCGTCGGCGCATCGCTCGGCGGCTACGGCACGATCCGGCTCGCCAGCCTGTACCCCGACCTCTGGAGCGGTGCCTTCGGTCACTGCCCGGCGGAGTTCGAGAACTCGATCAGCGGTCGTGACGTCGGCAACG
>JAXDLK010000224.1:0-9549 GCA_034666665.1 Candidatus Binatota bacterium | reverse complement strand
CGGCGGAGCTGCCCTTCTACACGGTCGATCTGCCGTACCTCTGGGGCCGGCGACTCGCGTCGGGGGGGATGGTGTTCGGCTCCGGCCTCGCCTTCGACGCGACGGGCGACCTCACGCGGATATCGCTCAGCGGCGAGGATCCCGTGAACGCGCTCGAGCGCCTGATCGCTCGCGTCCGCGACCTACACCCGGCGCTGGCGCGAACCCGAATCGCTCACCGCTGGGCCGGCCCGATCGCTTTCACCGACGACCGCCGGCCGGTGATCGGCCGTCATCCGACCCTCCCGGGCGTGCTCGTCGCCGGCGCCTATGCGGGCCACGGGGTGGCGCTCGGCGTACACGCCGGGTGCTTGATCGCGGGCGCGATCCTCGACGGCCGCGACCTGCCACTCTGGGGCGCGCTCGACTGACGCGCTCTCGCCGGGTCACGCCGCTGCAGGCGCGACCAGATCCATCAAGCTCAGCAGCTGCTCGTACTCGAACGGCTTCGCCAGAAACGCGTTCGCACCGGCGTCGAGGGCTTCCTTCACGTCGCCCGGGAGCGCATGGGCCGTGACAGAGATCACCGGCAGCTCTTTCCATGCATCCGTCCGGCGAATCAGACGCATGAGCATGAGCCCGTCCTGGTCCCCCTTCAGCGACAGATCCATGAGCACGAGCCGGATCTCGTCGAGATGCTCGGCGAGGTGTGCACGCATCTCCTCACCGCTCGATGCGACGTAGACGTGATATCGCTTGCCGAGGACGGCGCGCATGTAGATCTGGGTGTCGACGTCGTCCTCCACGAGCAGGACCGCGTTGCGAGCGTTGCCGTTTCCCGGAGCGGCCGCGGATGCAGAGGCGGGCTTCATGGCCGCTTGCTCCGTCACGTCTCGAATCCGCACCTCGATCGCTTCGGGGAAGTGCACGCGGGCCGTCGAGCCGGCGCCCCGCCGGCTCGAGATCGACAGTCGTGCGCCATTCAGCTCGAAGTAGCGTTTCGCGAGCGCCAGACCGATGCCGCCGCCCTCGAAGCGCCGGCCGCTGCCGTCGTCTTCCTCCCCGTAGGGCTCGAGCATCTTCTTCAGCAACGATTCGTCGATCCCGACGCCGGTGTCCGCGAAGTCGAGCGTGAGCATCCCCTCGTGGTTCCGGTAGAGCTGCACCGCGACCGAGCCCTGATCGGTGAAACGGATCGCGTTGTCGATCAGATTCGCGATCCCGCGGCGGAGGCAGCGCTCGTCGAACACGACCGTCGCCTGGCGATCTTCCACGTCGGTCGTGAGGCTCAGGCCCTTGTCACTCGCGTCCGCCGCGAGAGCCGCCACCTCGCGGTCGATGGCGTCCGCGAGGCGCATCGGCTGCGGCGACGGCTCGAAGGAACCCGATTCGATTCGCGAGAGGTCGAGGATCCGGTCCATCGATTCGATGAGCCGCTTGCCGCCCTTCTCGATCCCGTCGAGCACCGGGTCCTGACTGTGGTCGCCGACGTCGGCGAGGTGGTCGGCCAAGAGACGGTTGTAACCGAGCATCACGTTGAGCGGGGTGCGGACCCCGTGGCTCATCTCCGCGATGAACGCCGTCTTCAGCCGTGATCCCTCGATCGCGCGATCCCGGTCGCGCGCGAGCTCGTCCGCCGTGTTGCGGGCCTCGCTGACGTCGCGAAGGACTCCGTGGATCTCGCGGCTCGCTGTGTCCGGCCGCTCTTCGGCGAGCAGCTCGAAAACGTGGAATGTCCCGTCCCGGACCGCGATCCGCACGTCCATGGCGACCGGAGTACCGGATGCGGCCCCGTCGCGGAGCGCCCGCGCGAGCGGCCCGCGATCGTCGGCATGGACCGACGCGAGGAAGCTCGAGAGCGGCTCCTCGTCCTCGCGACGCGAGCGTCCGATCAGGCGATCGAGCTCTGCCGAGCCGCGGAAGCGGTCGGTCCCCGGAACCCAGCGAAAGACGCCGAGCCCTGCCAGCCGCATGCAGCTCGCGAGCGGCCCCGCCTCGTGCACGAGCCGCTCCTCGTCGCGCTTGCGAGCCGTCACGTCCGCGGCGATGCCGATGAAACGAACGAGGTGCCCGTCCGCGTCGAAGTCCGGTCCGATGCTGAGCGATATCCAGTAGGGCTTTCGGCTCTTGTCGTAATTGAGGATTTCCTCGTGGCAGCTGCGCCTCGACCGCAGCGCCTCGCGGATGCGCTCGACGACTGCGGGATCCGTGTCCGGGCCCTGCAGGATGCTGCCAGGCTTCCGACCGACCAGCTCCTCGAGCGAGTAGCCGCTGCTCCGCGTGAACGCGTCGTTCACCCACAGAGTGCGGCCGTCGCGGTCGGTGATCAGCACGCCGTCCGCGGCTCGCGTCGCCACGTGAGCGAGCAAGGCGAGCTCCGCGTTGCGACTCGCCATCGCGCGCCGGTCGCGAAAGAGGTGGAGGCTCATCACCGCGAGCGACAGCAGGAAGACGAGGACGATGACGCGGTCGGTGAGCCCGCCGATCTTGAGCGCCCACACGAGTGCGACCGTGAGGACGCAGACTGTGAACGCCAGCACGCCGGCGGTGAGGCTCGAATCCTTCACGTCTCTCCGATCATTATGGAGGAACCCCCTCTGCCGGAGCAAACCTGCCGCGGGGAAGGCTTGAAAGCGCTCCGCCGGCGAAGGTACCTTCCGTTCCTCTGCAGGGGGTTCCGCGACCTTCGGCCACGCGCGATGACGTTCCGCGACCTGGTGCAGGATCTGCGCGAGCTGCCGCTGATCCTCGGCCTCGCGGGTGCCGTCCGTGACGCCCACCGTCCGGGCGCGACCTGTGGGGCTTTGATCCGCCGACAGGCAGAGCGGCTGCCGGACCGCCCGTGCCTGCGATTCGAGACCGAGGAGCTCACGTTTCGCGAGCTGAACCGGTTGGTCAACCGCTTCGCGCGTCTGCTCTCGGCTTCCGGCGTCGGACGGGGCGATCGGGTGGCGATCCTGATGGAGAACAGCCCCGCCATGCTCGCCGCGGAAGGCGCGATCGGGAAGCTCGGCGCCGTCGGGGCTCTCCTCAACACGCACCTCTCCGGAGAGGCTCTGCGGCACGTCCTCGGCGCGTCCGGCGCACGCCGAGTGATCGTCGACGCGGCCTGCGCCGCACCGATGGCCGCTCTCCGGGACCTCGAAGGACTGACCGTCTGGGCGGATCCCGGCGCCGTCCCGCTGCCGCCCCGGTTCCGTTCACTGCCGGAGGAGCTCGCGGAGGCGAGCGAGGAGGAGCCGGACGTCGCGGAGCCCGGTCTCGACGACGTCTTCCTCTATGTCTACACCTCCGGAACCACCGGCTATCCGAAGCCAGCCGTGGTTCGGCACTCCCGCTTCACGCTCGCGGGCGCGACGCTCCAGCGCATCTTCGACGTCGATCGCGACGACTGCATCTATGCGCCCTTGCCGCTCTACCACGGCGAGAGCAACTTCGTCGGCTTCGCGCTCGCGCTTCGCGCCGGTGCCTGTTTCGCGTCGCGCAGGCGGTTCCGGGCGAGCGAATTCCTCGCGGACGTCCGCCGCCACCGCGCCACCGGCTTCGTCTACGTGGGCGAGCTCTGTCGCTATCTGCTCCGCCGGCCCGCGACCGCCGGCGACCGCGATCACGCGCTCCGCTGGGCGGCCGGGGCGGGGTTGCGTCCGGAGATCTGGCGCGAGTTCCAGGACCGCTTCGGCGTACGCCGCATCTACGAGATGTACGGTGCAACCGAAGGGAACGTCAGCTTGTTGAACCGCACCGGCCGCGTCGGCTCCGTCGGCCGGCCGTTCCCGTTCCAGCACGACCACGTCAAGCTCGCTCGCCTCTATCTCTCGACCGAGGAGCTGATCCGCGGCGACGACGGATTCCTCGTCGAGTGCACGGCCGGAGAGAGCGGCGAGCTACTCGGTCGCACCGACCGCGGCCGCATGCGCTACGACGGGTACGCCGGTGACCCCGTGGCCAGCGAGCGCAAGCTCGTGCGGAGCGCGTTCGCTCCGGGCGACGCCTGGTTTCGCTCCGGCGATCTCCTGCGCCGAGACCGCGACGGCTACTTCCACTTCGTCGACCGGATCGGCGACACGTTCCGCTGGAGAGGCGAGAACGTCTCGGCGCAGGAAGTCGCGGACGTGATGCAGGAGGCTCCGGGGATCGGCCACGCGGCTGCGTACGGCGTCCGCATCGCCGACGCCGAAGGACGGGGCGGGATGTCGGCAGTCGCGCTCTGCGCGGCGAGCACGTTCGACGGGGGGCGGGTATACGAGCACGTCGCCCGCGGGCTTCCGAGCTATGCGCAGCCGCTCTTCCTGCGCATCGTCGATGCGGTGGAGACGACCGGCACGCTGAAGCCGAGGACCGTACGCTACCGCGCGGAGGGCTTCGACCCCCGAAGCATCACGGACGCGCTCTACGTCCGCGACGACGGAGCGCGAGCCTACGTGCCGCTCACCGCGGAGGCGTACGACGCGATCCAGAGCGGCAGGCGCCGCCTGTGAGTCCCGGGCGTCCGGCCGATCGCGCTGGACGCGGCGACACGGATTCCAGCACGCGATCGGCGCGACGTGCCGCGGGCGGGGCGAACGCCACGACGCACGAGATTCACGGTTCCTCGACGAGGGGCTGATGATCGGCTACGCGATGCCACCTCGCGGCATTCTCACATCAGGCCTTCCCTGGTGGGCGAGAGGGACGCGCGCTGGATGTCACTCTACGGCCATCTGTTCCCCGCTCGCTGCCTCTCGAGGACCGTGTCGAGCGGTCGCGGCGACGATACTTCCGGCCGCGTCGACTCGAGCCCCTTCCCGACGGCCGTCGGCGTCGATCCGCAGGAGACGGCGAGGGCGCTCCCGCTCGGAAAGGCGAGCCAGTGGATCGACTGCCGCGAGCACGGAGCGACGCCGTGAGGCTCTCGACGGCGATGCTCGCGTCCCTCCTGATGGGCTCTCCGCTTCTCGCCGCCGAGCGGCCGGCGAACGTCATCCTGGTCTCGATCGATACTCTGCGCGCGGATCATCTCGGATGCTCCGGATACCGGCGAGAGACGAGTCCCGCGATCGACCGCTTCCGGCGGGACTCGATTCTCTTCACCCAAGCGATCGCGCAGGCGCCGTCCACGCTGGTATCCCATGCGTCGTTGCTGACTTCCCTCTGGCCGCACGAGCACGGCGCATCCGAGCGACGGCACCGGGCGCTGCCGCCGGACGCGCTGACGCTGGCGGAGGTGCTCCGGTCGCACGGTTTCGCCACGCTGTCCTACAATGGCGGGGGTCAGATCGATCCCGTCTTCGGCCTCGGCCAGGGCTTCGACACCTACCGCACCCGCGACGAGCACGACTTCGCGGCCGCCGTCGCGCCGGCGATCGCATGGATCGACCGCAACCCGGGCCGGCGGTTTTTCCTCTTCCTGCACACCTACGAGGTCCATCACCCGTACACACCCGATGCGACGCATCGGCGGCTCTTCGAGGCGAGCTACGCCGGACCGCTGCCGGACGCGATCACGATCGAGGTGCTGCAATCGATCAATGACGGCCGCATGACGCTCGGCGTGGCGGACCTGGAGCACGTGATCGCCGCGTACGACGCCGAGATCCGTTCCGTCGACGACGACTTCGCGGCGCTGCTCGAGTTCCTCGTCCGGCGCGGCCTGTACGACGAGACGCTGATCGTCTTCACGTCGGATCACGGCGAGGAGTTCGGCGAGCACGGCCGCGTCGGCTGGCACTCGCACACGCTCTACGACGAGCTCCTGCGCGTGCCGCTGATCGTGAAGCTGCCGGGGTCACGACACGCCGGAGCGACCGTCACGCAGCAGGTCCGGTCGATCGACGTGCCGACGACGATTCTCGCGGTGCTCGACCTCCCGGTCCCGGCGAGCTTCCGCGGGATCGACCTCGTGCCGCTGGCGCGCGGGGAGCCCGTCGCGGCGCTGCCCGCGGTCGCGATGCAGGACGGCGGCGATGCCGTCGTGCTCCGCACGGAGCGGTGGAAGCTCTACGGCGACATCCTGCACGACCTCGAGCAGGATCCCCACGAGGTCCGCGATGCCGCGAGCGGGAATGCGGACGTGGCCGCACGGCTGCGAGTGGAGCTCGGCCGCATGCTCGGCGCCCCACGCGCCGGAAGCGGCGCACCCGCTGCCCGTCCCGACGCTCGGACGCTCGAGCGGCTTCGCTCGCTCGGGTACGTGCATTGAGCTACTACCCGCCGGATTGCTCATGCGACGCGAAGATTCCACGACCGGCTCCCCCTCACCCGACGACTGGGCCGTCGGCCTCTCCTGGCCGGCTCGCCAAACGGACCTCCCATCCGGTCGGTCCGGCTCGCATTCGAACGCACGACTGTGCGTTCGAATCCATACGGGGGGAGAGGCAATTCGGTTGCGGCCCTCCGGGCCGCGCTGAGGGGATGCGCAGCGCTCCTCTCGTCCTGCTCCTGTGTCTCGGCGCCGCGGTCGCGGCCGCCGCCGAGGCGCCGATCAACGTCGTCGTGGTTTCGCTGGACACGCTCCGGCCGGACCATCTCGGCTGTTACGGCTATCCGCGCGCGACCAGCCCGGCGATCGACGAGTTTCGCCGCGACGCGGTGCTCTTCGCGCAGGCCATCTCCCAGGCGCCGTCGACCCTGCCGTCCCATGCCTCGATCTTCACGTCGCTCTGGCCGCGGCACCATGACGCATCGCAGATGAAGCAGCGCGCGCTCGCCGGGCGCTTCCAGACCTTGGCCGAGGTGCTCCGGGACCACGGCTACGCCACCGCGAGCTTCAACGGCGGCGCTCAGGTCGGCAAGGCGTACGGGCTCGACCAGGGCTTCGACACGTTCTCGAGCGAGCACCGCGACGACTTTTCGGCAACGGTCGGTGACGGGCTCGCGTGGCTCCACTCCCGCCGTCCGGCGAAGTTCTTCCTGTTCCTGCACACCTATGCGGTGCATCACCCGTACGAGCCCGACCCGGCGAAGCTGCACGCGTTCGAGCCGAGCTATTTCGGGCCGCTTCCGGCGGCGATTTCGCTGCAGCTTCTGACCGCGATCAACGAGGGCCGGTTCGCGATCGACGAGCGCGATCTCACGCACATGATCGCCGCCTACGACGCGGAGATCCGCGCCACCGACGACGCCTTCGCGAAGCTGATCGACGGGCTTCGGCGGGACGGACTCTACGACCCGACGATGATCGTGCTGCTCTCGGATCACGGCGAGGAGTTCCGCGAGCACGGTCGCGTGGGCTGGCACGCGCATTCGCTCTACGACGAGCTCCTGCGGATCGCGCTGGTGGTCAAGCTGCCGGCAGCAGCGCACCGCGGCGCCGCCGTGAAGCAGCAGGTACGCGCGATCGACGTCGCTCCCACGGTGCTCGCGGCCGCCGGGATCGAGATCCCGGAGCAGTTCGAGGGGGTGAACCTGCTGCCCATCCTCGACGGCGAGCGAATCGGCCCGCTGGTGGCGTTCGCGAATCTGGACGGGGGCCGGCCGATCGCAGTCCGCACGGAGGAGTGGAAGCTCTACGGCCGGAAGCTCTTCGATCTCGCGAACGATCCGGGCGAGCGGAAGGACGTCGCCGCCGAGCATCCGGACGTCAGCGCCCGCTTGAAGCAGGAGCTCCGGGGGATGCTGCAGAAAGAACAGGCGATCGCAGCGCCGAAGGCGCGTCCGGATCGCGAGACGGTGGAGCGCCTGAAGTCGCTCGGATACGTTCACTAGGGCGCGGTCCGAGCTGGCGAGGACCATCTTGCGCCCGCGAGCTCTTTTTGCGAGCGCGTTCGGAGAGGCGGGGGGTTGGCGGGGCGCGGTCCGAGCTGTGCAGGCCCGCTCCGAGCTGGCGAGGAGCATCTTGGGCCCCCGAGCTCTTCTGCGAGCGCCCTCCGGCAGTCGGGGGTTGGCTAGGGCGAGACGGAGGTACGGACATGCGATGGCAGATCGGCCGGCGGAGCACGAACGTGGAAGACCGCCGCGGCATGCGCGCGTCGGGAGGGCTCGTGCTCGGGGGCGGTGGTTTGCTGCTCGTCGTCCTGGTGTCCACGTTTCTCGGCGTCGATCCCACCGTGCTGCTCCAGGGGCTCGAGCAGGTGCAGGTGACGACGCAGCCAGGAGGCGAAGCGCCGGCACCGCCGGAAAACGACGAGCAGGCGGAGTTCGTGGCTCGGGTCCTCGGCGACACCGAGGACACGTGGCAAGCGATCTTCGCCGCGGCAGGCCGTTCCTACGAGCCACCGCGACTCGTCCTCTTCACCGATGCCGTCGGCTCCGCCTGCGGATTCGGCAGCGCGGCGATGGGTCCGTTCTACTGTCCGCTCGATCGCAAGGTGTACATCGACCTCGGCTTCTTCCGCGAGCTCGACGAGCGCTTCGGCGCACCGGGGGACTTCGCTCGAGCGTACGTGATCGCGCACGAGGTCGGCCATCACGTGCAGACCTTGCTCGGCATTTCCGACCGCGTCCACGAGCGGGCTGCCGCCGCCGGCGGCCGCGAGCGAAACGCGCTCTCGGTCCGGCAGGAGCTGCAGGCGGACTGTCTGGCGGGCGTGTGGGGTCACCACGCGAACCGCGAGCGCAAGATGCTCGAGGAAGGCGACGCCGAGGAGGGCCTCGCGGCCGCCGCAGCGATCGGTGACGACCGGCTGCAGCGCCAGTCGGGCGGTGCCGTGCAGCCGGAGACGTGGACGCATGGCTCCTCGGAGGAGCGCGTCCGCTGGCTCCGGCGCGGTCTCGAACGAGGGACCCTCGACGACTGCGACACGTTCGCCGGATCCTGAGGCGGCAGCGGGATTCGCCTCCTCATCGGATGGCCGGTCCGGCGGCGCTGCCGGATTTCACCTTGACCACCCTCCGAGCGGCCGGTAAGACGATATCAAATCAATTTGGTCGATCTCGTCCGGTGGCAGCACCAGCCACCCCTGGGCGGAGTCTCGGCTGCGAGGAGGGTGTGTCCATGACGAGAAGCGCCTGGCTGCGGGTTGCAATGGTGGCGACGCTGCTCCCGTACGCGAGCGCGCACGCTCGCTCCATGGGCATCATGGGCCAGTACGCGGCGGGCTGCGGCGCGCCCAGCTGTCACTCCACGAGCGAGAGCACTACCGCGCAGATTACGTTGAGCGCACCCGCAATGATTCCTCCGCGCGGCAGCGCGAACGTGACCGTATCGATCTCGGATCCGTCGGTGCCTCTGACCGGCATCAATCAAGGTGGCTTCGACCTGAAGACCGACGGCGGAACGTTCACCGCTTCGGCGGGTACGCAGAACTTCTCGGATATAGAGGTCGGCCACAACATGGCCGGGAACAACCAGCGGAGCTGGACGATTCCCTGGGCCGCAGGCGCCCCCAGCCTGTGCGAGTTCACGCTGCAGGCGGCCGCGAACGCGGTGAACGGCGACGGCGCACCGGGCACCGAAGACCACTGGCGCCGAGCGAGCGCCTCGATCCGTGTCGACGCCCGCGGGGACACGAAGGCGCCGGTCGCGACGATCGTGGACCCGGCACCGGGCAATGCGTACGTGAACGACTCGTCCATGGGCTACCCGCTCGCCGTGCCGATCGTCGTCGGCACGATCACGATCGAGGTATCGGCGAGCGACGACATCGGCATCGA
>JAXDLK010000223.1:0-3871 GCA_034666665.1 Candidatus Binatota bacterium | reverse complement strand
ACGTACGAGAAGACCTGCCGCGTCCACTCCATTGCCTTCATGCCCTCGCGATTCTGGTTGAGCTCGCCCAGAGGCGCGGGCGGGCGCGCCAGCGTCGGCGTCACGAAGGCGTCCACGCCCTCGAAGAATCGTCCCACCTGCCGCGACACCACGTTCTGGTGATCGATTGCGTTCACCAGGTCGACCGCGGTGAAGCGCTTGCCGTCCTCCCAGCAGGCCCGTGTCACCGCCTCGAGCGTGTCGGGTCCGGGTTTGCGGCCGAGCGTCTTCGCGAGCGTTTCGACGAAGAACGCGTTGAAGACCACCCAGATCACGTGAACGTTCTCGAGGAACGCCTCCCAGTCGTAGCGCGGCCGGTCCTCGATCAGTGTGTGTCCGAGATCGGTGAGAAGCCTCACCGTCTCGTGGACGGCCTTCTCGCACTCGGCGTCGATCTTCTCGCCGGACGCCGGCGTCGTCGTCCACGCGATCCGGAGCTTGCCGGCCGGCGCTCCGACCTCTTGGAGGTACGGGCGCGCCGGTGGCACCGGATGACTGGGCGCGCCGACATCTGGTCCTGCCACGGCATCGAGGAGCGCCGCCGAGTCGCGCACGCTGCGCGTCACCGCGAACTCGATCGCCAGGCCCGACAGCGGATCGGCGTAATCGGGCCCGGTCGGAATGCGGTCGCGCGTGGGCTTCAAGCCGACCAGACCATTCGCCGCTGCGGGGATCCGGATCGAGCCGCCGCCGTCATTCGCGTGCGCGATCGGCACCATGCCGGATGCCACCGCGGCACCCGACCCGCCGCTCGAACCGCCGGCGCTGCGCCCGGCATCCCATGGATTGTGTACCGGACCGAACGCCACGGTCTCGGTGGTCGGATTGTAGCCGAGCTCCGGCGTCTGCGTGGTGGCGACGAGCACGAGACCGGCGCGCCGGAAGCGCGCCATCAGCTCCGTGTCCTCGGTGGGCGTCAAACCCTGCGCCAGTCGCGAGCCCATGTCGCAGCGGACGTTCTTCGCGTGGAGCACGAGCTCCTTGATCGCGAAGGGAACGCCGCGGAAGGGTTCCGCCGGCGCGCCGGCGCGCAGCTCTGCCGCCGCTTCCGACGGGAGCGTCTGCAGCACCGCGTTCACCTGCGGATTCACCTTCTCGATCGCCTTGAATGCGGCCTCGACGAGCTCCTCGGGCTTCACTTCGCGTCGCGCCACGAGCTCGGCCAGGCCGAGACCGTCGCGCGACGTGTAGTCTTCGACTTTGATCATTCGGCGATCCTCCGGCGCGGAACGTGTTGGTTCAGCGTTCCTCGTCCTCTGCTGCCAGGTCACGCATCTCTTCGGGCAGCGGCTGCGGCCCGGGAACGATGCCGGCGATATCGGGATCCTCGCCTTCGCCCGCGGGCTTCACTTGCTTGTCTCTCGCGCGGGTCGCCATGCGCTCGAGCTTCGCTTGCTTCTTTTCGCGGCGTGCCGCTTCCTTCCTGCGCTTGTTGACGGATGGCCGGCTCTTGTTCCCCAAAAGTACCCTCCCGGTCTCGTCGTCGGACCGAACCTCTGCTATGGGTCGACCGTGGCGACACCCGGACCGTAGCAGGCCGTCTGGGTGAATCCAATGGTTATGCCGCCAGCCGAAGACCAGAACGCGCTCGTGACGCATCCCGAGTCGTCTCGGAATACGATCGTGGCGGATTGGCCGCACGCGCTTTCGGATCGGCGACGGGAGCCGCAACAGAAGGAGCGCGAATCGTGGGAAAGAAGCTGTACGTAGGAAACCTCGCGTACGAGGTGACGGGCCCGGATCTCGAGGATCACTTCAAGCAAGCGGGACGGTGCGTGTCCGCGAGCGTGATCATGGATCGCGCGACCGGGAAATCCCGTGGCTTCGGGTTCGTCGAGATGGAATCGGATGACGATGCGCAGAAGGCGATCGAGATGTTCGAAGGAAAGGACTTCCGCGGACGCCGACTGACGGTCAACGAGGCGCGCGAGCAGTCCTCGCGCGGCGGCGGCGGTGGTGGGGGCGGCGGCGGCCGCGGTGGATTCGGCGGTGGCGGTGGTGGCGGGGGTGGAGGCGGCCGGAATCGCCGATTCTAGTCGGAGCTTCCTACACGACAGCATCGCCGGATCCCGCGGGGGTCCGGCGCGGGCGACCGCGCGGCGACGGGACGCCACGGGGCGCGACCGATGAGTGAGCGACCGGAGCTCTTCACCAAGCTCGCGATCGAGATCCCCGCCGAGCTCGATCTCTACGAGAAGCTGAAGGCGTATCAGTGGAACGCCTCCACCGAGATCGACTGGTCGCGACCGGTGCAGAACTTCACCGAGGAGACGTACGAGACGGTGAAGTCGATCTTCAGCCGCGAGGACTTCGACCGCCTGCGCGCGCGCGAGCGGGCGGTCACCTTCGCGCAGCTCTTCGTCGGCGAGCAGGCCGCGCTCGCTCTCTGCGGGCAGCTCCTGAACATGGTTCCGGAGCTCGAGACGAAGTTCTGTCTCGCCGGACAGATCATCGACGAGGCGCGGCACGTCGAGGTGTTCGGCCGCTACCTCGAGAAGCTCGGCGTCGAGGACTCGTTCGTGAACCCTCCGCTCGAGGATCTGATTCATCGGTTGCTCGACTCCGACCATTACGGCGAGAAGATCGTCGGCATGCAGATCTTCCTCGAGGGAATCGCCGTCGGGCTCTTCCAGCGGTTCCAGCACGACAGCCCCTGTCCCCTGTTGCGCGATCTCATTCGGCTCGTGCTTCGGGACGAGTCGCGGCATGCCGGCTTCGGCGTGATCTATCTCGCGGACCGCTTCCGCGATGTGTCCACCGCGGAGCGCCGCCGCGTCGAGGACTTCGTCGCCGACCTGTGGCGGCTCTTTCACCACGCCACGGGTTCTCCGTTCGGACCGATGAACGAGTTTCTCGACTCGACGTTTCGCGACATCCGGCACCGCCTCGGTCTGATCGGCCTCGAGCTCCGCTGACCCGTCGCCATCGCGCGTCGTCCGGGCACGCCGTGGATTTGGCAACGCCGCGCCGAACCGCCAAGCTGTCGTCGTGGCCAAGACGCGCCAGACCGTGATCGAAATCGCCGGCCGCGAAGTCGTCCTCACGAACCCGGACAAGATCTTCTTCCCGCAGGCGGGCCATACCAAGCTCGACCTGGCTCGCTACTACGTCGCCGTGGCCGAAGGCGCGGTCCGCGGCATCGCCGCGCGGCCGATCGTGCTCAAGCGGTACGTCGACGGCGCCGAGCGCGAGCCCTTCTTCCAGAAGCGTGCACCCGAGCGGCACCCGGACTGGATCGAGACCGTGGAGCTGCGCTTTCCCTCGGGCCGGACCGCCCGGGAGATCGTCGTGCGCGACGCGGCGCAGCTCCTCTGGATCGTCAACCTCGGATGCATCGATCTGAACCCGCACCCCGTGCGGGCCGACGACCTCGATCATCCCGACGAGCTGCGCGTCGATCTCGACCCGAGCCCCGGCGTCGAGTGGGAACAGATCCGCCGCGTGGCGCTCCTTGTGCGTGACGTCCTCGACGAGCATGGTCTCACCGGCTGGCCGAAGACGTCCGGCTCTCGCGGTATCCACGTGAACGTCCGGCTCGAACGGCGCTGGACCTTCGATCACGTGCGCCGCGCTGCCCTGGCGCTCGCACGTGAGGTGGAGCGTCTCGCTCCCGGGCAGGCCACGAGTAAGTGGTGGAAGGAGGAGCGGCAGGGCGTCTTTCTCGACTACAACCAGAACGCCAAGGACCGCACCGTCGCCTCCGCCTGGTCCGTGCGACCGACCGCGGACGCACGTGTGTCCATGCCGCTCTCCTGGGACGAGGTCGCGACCTGCGATCCCGCGGCGTTCACCCTCGTCACCGCGCCGGCGCGGTACGCCGAGCGCGGCGATC
>JAXDLK010000222.1:0-7208 GCA_034666665.1 Candidatus Binatota bacterium | reverse complement strand
TCGGAGCTGAGCTCGGAGATCGGCGAGACGCCGCCGGCCATGTTGAGCGACTGCCACGGCGGCACCACCTGAAACGGCCGCACCGCGAGGTAGAGCGTCACGCGCTGCGCGACCTCGCTCCGGCTCTCGACGCGATAGCGCGCGTACAGCGTGGAGGCGCCGGCTTCGCCGGCGGCGAACGCGGTGACGGTGAGCCCGACCTTCTCGTTTCGCCAGTTGACCGACGGGATCGGCAGGCGACCGCCCTCGAGCGACGGCCGCGTCTCGACCGCGCTCGATCCGAGGAGCTTCGCGTCGGCGAACAGGAAGGGCTCGATCGTGAAGCTCTCCTTCTCGATCTCGAGCACGCCGTCGTCGCTGAGGAGCGCTTCCTTGTCGTCGCCGGCCGCGCCGACCACGGTCCAGTAGGGCTGCACGCCATAGAAGTACTTGGGAAACGTTCCGGGCGGCGCGTCCTGCGCGATCGCCTGGAAGAAGTCGTTCGGCGTCCGCGAGAACTCGAAGGGCTCGATCTGGATGCCGTTGATGCCGTAGCCTTCGCCGCGGCTGCTGCTCTGCATCAGCAGGCGCAGGTAACGCGAGTGCGCGTCCGGCATGTACACGTAGTCGCGCCCGCCGTTTCCCCACGTGCTCAGGTAGGCAATCGCCCATTCCTCGCCGTCCTCGGAGGTCTGCAGCTGGTAGGAGGTCGCGTAGTCCTCCGGGTCCCAGTCGATGATCAGTCCGCCGTACTCCTGGTCGCGCAGCAGATCGATCTGTACCCACTGCTCGCGGCGGCCGCCGCCGCTCTTCCATCCAGTCGTGGGATCGCCGTCCAGCACGTTCGCCGGATCGTGACCGGGAAGCGCGCTCGACGCCTTCACCTCGAGCGTGCGGTAGTACTGGCTCGCCGGCGCCCGCTCCTCGAAACGGAGGTCGTCGATCCACACCGAGCCGCGGCCGCCGGATCCGGTGGAGATCGCGATCTCGAGCGCCGCGACTCGCGTCGGCTTGCCGCCGCTCGCCTTTCCCCAGGCGAGATCGACACGCGCCTTCTGCACGGTCATCTCTTCCCAGTCGCGTGGGAAGTGGAGGTCGCGGTACGTCCGCCGCCAGACGTTCTTCGCGCCCGGGTCGATCAGCTTGAACTCCAGGTGGTTGTCGGGAGCCTCGCCGCGGAGGCGGAACGTGAAGGCCCAGTTCTCCGGGAGCTCGACCGCGAACTCCTTGTGGACGGTGACGTACCCCCCGACCGGTGGGAAGGCGAAATCGATGCGCATCGCGCCCTCGTCGGGCGAGACCGTCACCGCGGCGTCGTCGGAGGCGGACGCCTTCCAGCCGGAGAGTCGATCGAAGTCGTCGAGCACGCGCTCCTCCGCCGCAAAGGCGAATGCGGCGACGGCGACGAGAACCAGAAACGCGAGCGCCGGCCGCCGCATCATTCCTCGAGCACGCCGCTCATTACCCCGGCGATGTAGTGACGCTGGAGCGCGGCGAAGAGCCGGACTATCGGCACGATCGTCAGCACCGAGCCGGCCATCATCAGCTCCGTGTCCTGCACGTGCTCGCCGAGCAAGTTCGCGAGTGCCACGGGGAGCGTGTAGCGGTCCTCGTCGGTCAGCACGATCAGCGGCCAGAGGAAATCGTTCCAGGTGCCGAGAAAGGTGAGCGTACCGAGCGTGACCACCGGCCAGCACGGCGTTGGCTTCTACGATGCCGTGGCCGCGCCGGTACCAACGAGTTCTACCGCTTCGTTCCCGCGTGTCTACCGCCCGCGGCATCCCGAACGCACCGCCTTCTACCAGCTCTTCGATGAGCACTTCGACCGCTACTCGTATTCACACGACGAGCGCTTCGAGCCCCGCCTCGGCTCCCTGCGAGGGGTTCCGGCTCGCCGTAGTTATTCATCCGTATAATTTACCTTGACAAAACTATTCGATTGAACAAACAAGGCGGTCATGCCCACTTCGCGCCGCCGCCCTGATCTGCCGCCGCGTGCCATCGGCCGCTCCCCGCGTGCCAGGCAGCAGCGCGCGCGGGATACCCGCAAAAGGATCGTCGTTTCGGCGCTCGAGGCCTTCGCCGAACGGGGATTCGAAGGCGCTCGCACGCGGGACATCGCCGCTCGGGCCGGCGTGAATCAGGGCCTCATCACGTACCACTTCTCGAGCAAGGAGGACCTCTGGAAGGCAGCGGTCGATCACATCTTCGCGGTCCTCGCCGAGAGTCTCGGCGGCCGGATCCGCGCACTCGAGGAGGTCGATCCGCTGACGCGCGCGCGGCTCGTCGTCCGGCACTACGTCCGCTTCGCGGCGGCGCACCCCGAGCTCCACCGGCTGATGGTCCAGGAGGGGAAGACGGACGGCCCGCGCATGCAGTGGCTCGTCGACCGTCACGTGCGTCCCCTCTACGAGACATCGCGCGCGCTCGTCGAGGCCGCTCAGTCCGAAGGGACGCTTCCGCGGATCCCCTCGCTTCACCTCCATTACATCCTGATCGGCGCAGCCGCCCACCTCTTCGTCATGGCGCCGGAGTGCCGGCGTCTCACGGGCGAGGATCCGATGCGGAAGGACGTCGTAGAGACTCACGCCGACGCGATCGTCTCGATCCTCTTCGGTCGCGCGGGCAAACCCGAAGCGGCGCGGCCAGGACGGCCGGTCGCCGCCCGGAGAGGAACGCGAGCATGAGCCCGAGGAGCAAGGGCCGCGAACATCGACGAGCGATGTGTCCGAAAGAGGCTGACTGTGGCTAAGCCTTCATCCATCAGGATTCCGACCGAGCCGATTGGCAGCGTCCCCAGACCACTCGAGCTGATCGAGAGAGTGGCGCAATGCGGCAGTGAGGATCCCAACGAGGATCCTGCCCTGGCTCCTCTCTATGAGGATGCGGTTCGAGACACCATCGAGCGGCTCGAAGCCACAGGGTCGCCGGTGGTGACGGACGGCGAACAGAGGAAGTATTTGGGATTCGCGACCTACGGCGTGTACGGGCTTCCGAACACGGCCCCGGATGGTTTCGCCATCCCGTTCGAGGACGGTCACACACGCCGCCTGTTGCGGCTCACATACGGCCCATTCAGGTACAAGCGATACGCCGACCGCTACCTGGATGGGGCCATGCGCTACGCGCACGTCCCGGTGAAGCAGGCGGTGATCTCGCCGTCGGCCTTGAGCTTGATGTACCCGGCCGAGGCGATTCCGGATTATTCTCGCGAGCAGTTCATCGAGGATCTGCTCCGCGAGCACGAAACCGAGATACGGCGCTGCCTGAAAAGGGGCGCGTACAAGGTGCAGGTGGACTTCACCGAAGGACGCCTGGCCGTGAAGATCGATCCTTCCGGGCATCTGCTGAACAGCTTCATCGACCTCAACAACCTGGCGCTTGCGCGTTTCTCACCCGAAGAGCGGCAGCGCATTGGGGTCCATACCTGCCCAGGGAACGACCTCGATTCGACACACAGCGCGGATGTCGATTATGCAGAGTTGCTGCCCAGCTTGTTCGAGCTGAAGGCGGGGAATTTCTACATCGCGCTCGCGGGTGAGCCGGACCGTGCGCGCGTGCTCAAGATCATACGGAAACATCTGAAACCGGACCAGCGAGTTTTCATCGGAGTCATTGCTCCGATCAACCCGCACATCGAGACCCCAGAAGACGTGCGGGACGGTGTACTGGAAGCGTCCGAGTACATCCCGATCGAGCAGCTCGGGACGACCGACGACTGCGGATTCTCGCCTTTCTTCGATAACACGTCCCTGAGCCGCGATACGGCGTTTGCCAAGATCCGGGCACGTGTGCGTGGTACGGAAATGGCGGCGGAACTGATCGGAGCCGGCCAATGACGACCGAGGATGACGAGAACACACGCCTGCGATCGGCGGCCTTGCAGAATGCCAGTAGCATTCTCATCGCCCGCCAGCGTGCGGAGCAGCGCCAAGAGGCGTACTTGGCGGAGGCGCAAAAGCTCAGTCACACTGGAAGCTTTGGCTGGAGAGTGTCCACCGGCGAGATCATCTGGTCGGAGGAAACCTTCCGAATCTTCCAGTACGACAAAATGACGACACCGACCCTGGAGTTGATTCTTCAACGTGTTCACCCGGAAGACGCGGCCCAAGTGAAGCTGGCGATCGACCGTGCGTCGCAAGCGGGGAACGATTTCGAACATGAATATCGCTTGGTGATGCTGGATGGGTCGGTCAAACACGTCCATGTCGTGGCGCGCGCCAAAAGAGATGACCAGGGCGAACTCGAGTTCGTCGGGGCGGTGATGGACGTGACCGAACGCAAGCGAACCGAGATGTTGCTGGGCGGAGAGAAACGGCTTCTGGAAATGATCGCCAGGGGGGATTCTCGGGCTCGCATTCTCGATGCCTTATGCCGGCTCGTCGAAGAACTGGCCAGCGGTGCTTTGTCGTCGATCCTCTTGTTGGACCCGAAAGCCAATCAGCTTCGCCACGGCGCAGCGCCCAGCCTGCCAGTACCCTACACTGAGGCAATCGATGGCCTCGTCATCGGCCCCTGCGTGGGTTCGTGTGGGACGGCAGCTTACCGCGCACAGCCAGTGATCGTCTCTGACATCGCCAGCGATCCGCTGTGGGCGGATTACCGCGCTCTGGCCCTGGCGCACGGGCTGCAAGCGTGCTGGTCCACGCCGATACTTTCGTCAGCAGGCAGGGTATTGGGGACCTTCGCGATCTACTACCGCGAACCGCGCAGCCCCACCCGGCAAGACGATAACCTCGTCGACCAGATCACCCATCTGGCGAGTATCGCTGTCGAGCGCGAGCAGGCCGAAGAGGCTTTGCGCCAGGCACAGGCCGATCTTGCACACGCCAGTCGGGTGACGACCATGGGTGAACTGACCGCCTCCATAGCACACGAGGTCGACCAACCACTCACTGCAGTCGTCAACAATGCCAACGCGTGTCTCAACCTCTTGGAATCCACGCCAAAGCGCCCAGGCGAAGGCGGGCCGAGCGGTGCTCCGAACCTCGAAGAAGTACGTGAAGCACTAGGAGACATCATCGACGATGCCCACCGCGCGGATGCCGTCATCCAGCGCGTCCGCCAGTTGGCGAAAAGGGAGGCCGTCGAGAGGTCGCCTTTGGGTCTGAGGGATATCGTCCAGGATGTCCTGGCCCTTGCTCGCCATGAATCGTTTACGCGGGGCGTCTCGATCCGGACCGAACTGCCCGAAGATTTGCCGTCCGTAGTGGGTGATCGAGTGCAACTCCAGCAGGTTTTGCTCAATTTGATCGTCAATGGCATGGATGCGATGAACACAGTCGAGGAATCGCAACGTGTCCTGATGATCTGCGGGCGACGCGAAACACGCGATGGAACATCCGTGGCCTTGCTCAGCGTGCAGGATGCCGGCACCGGGTTGAAACCCGAGGAAATGGACCGGCTCTTCGAAGCTTTTTATACGACCAAGCCGCAGGGGATGGGAATGGGCCTGGCGATCAGCCGTTCGATCATCGAAGCGCATGGCGGCCGGTTGTGGGCGGAGCCGAACCAAGGACCCGGCGCGACCTTTGTGTTCAGTCTGGCGGACGCAGACGATGCCGCATGCTGACGGAGGTCGAGCCCGCAGCATCGGGCGACGCGGACGAGCCGGGCGATGGCCATGCCGTGGCGCGGAAGGCTTACCCTCGGAGTGTGGCGTTCGACGCGCTCGACTCGCGCGGACGAGGCTCCGGTCCGGGAAGCTGCACGAGGCGCTGCCGCCGGAAGATCATAGCGTCAATCGAGGCCGTAACACTTCCGCACGTTCGAACCGAGAATCCCGCTCATCGTTCTGCACCGTTCTGCACCTCGGCTGGCCGATTTAAGACCGATTGCGATCGGCGCAAGGCACCGCAGCTTCTTCCATCGTTCCCGAATCACCTTTTTCGTTCGTTACGGAAGCCGGTCGACGAGATTGTTCCTCGGGTCGTTAACGGAGATCGACGATCCGAGGATGCTCAACGTCGCCTCGATGATCGATTGGGATACGACCTGATCCTCCGGAATTCACGCCTCGTCCGCCGCCCGGGCGATTAGAACTTTTCTTTGAACGGACGGACTTCCAGCTCCATCGTCCAAGCGCTCCGGTCCTGATGCGCAAGATGCCAGTAGGTCTCTGCGACGGCGTCAGGCTTGAGAAAGTCGCTGTCTTGCAAGCTAGGCTTTAGTCCCCTCGCTCCCGGGATGTCGATGCTGCCGTCCACATTGATCCAAGCCACGTGGATACCTTTGGGACCGAGATCGCGAGCGAGCGATTGCGCTAGGCCCCGCATCGCAAACTTCGCCGGCCCGAACGCGACCGAGTGGGGGCCCGCCTTCACACCCGCGGTCGCGCCGGTGAACAGCATGACTCCGCGCCCGCGAGAGATCATGTCGGGCGTGCATTCCGCTGCACAAAGGAATGCTCCAAAGGCATTGACCCGCCAGCTCGCTTCGAACTGCTCGGGCGTGATCTCGGTGACGGTCCCAAAAGCGCCGCTACCGGCGTTGTAGAGCAGCACCTCCGGCGGGCCGAGCCGCTCGCGGATCGAACGAAACATGCCGGCGACCTGGTCGCGATCGCCGATATCGCCCGGAACCTCGAGAGCGGTGCCGCCGGACGCGCGGATCTCATCCCCGAGCGACTTGACGAAGCTCTCGTTCCGAGCGTTGATTGCCACCGCGTATTCCTTCGCGAATCGACGCACGAGCGACGCGCCGAGTCCCGGGCCGGCGCCGGTCAAGAACGCGACTCGTGATTGCTTCGAATTCCCCATGATCATCCTCCGCTACGTCTACCGTCGTTCTTTGTCGCTCGATTCGTCGCTCGATACCTGCTCGGCGAGAGCCCGTAGTGCCGAGTGAAGAGCTTCGAGAACGCCGAGGCGGTATCGTAGCCCACGCGATCGGCGACTTCGGCAATTCCATGGTCACTCGACTCGAGAAGCATCGCCGCTTCCTCCATTCGCCGCTCGATCAGATAGCGAAGCATCGGCTGACCGACGAGCTCGCTGAAACGGGCGGCGAAGGCGGATCGTCCTAGCCCCACTCGCCGACCGAGATCGCTGAGTGTCCACGGCTGCGCAGGCTTCTTGTGGAGGAGCTGAAGCGCCTTTCCGATGTGGGGATCGCGTAGCGCCCCGAGCCAGCCTCCTTCCCCCGGACGAAGCGAGTCGAGCCAGCTTCGCAGCACTTCGACGAACAGAACCTCGGTCATGCGCGAGAGTACGGCCTGCTGACCTGGACGG
>JAXDLK010000221.1:0-5106 GCA_034666665.1 Candidatus Binatota bacterium | reverse complement strand
CGTGAGCTTGCTCGGGGTATCCCAGCGCGCGCCGATCGTCTGCGCGCCGGCGGTCGCGGTCCAGAACGAGAGCAAAACGACGAGAATGGAGCATCGTGGGTTTTTCATCGGTTCCTCCGGAATGGCTGCGATCAGTCGCAGGCGAGCGGTTCGTGGTGCCGGCTGAGCGGCTCGCGGGCGAAGAAGTTGCCGAGCGAGTGCGGGTTCCCGTCGCCCCGGCCGTCGTAGGTGTAGACTTCGTTCCGGTAACGGACCGGATTGTTGTACGCGGCGTTGAGCGCGATCGTCGGAAACCAGGAGACGACCATCGAAAGGTTGTAGTGGTAGTTGGTTCCTGGTGATCCGCTGGCCGTGGTGAACAGGTGCACGCTCGAAGGCAGGGGCGTGTGGCTCGGCCCGAGCAGCCACGTCGCGTCGCCGGAAGCGCGGTACTGGAACGAGGTGCGGAACTCGTCGGCGTCGCCGCTCGCGAGCGCGCCGGCGTACATGAGACTCGCCTGAGCGACGCCGGGGACGACGTGTCCCGTCATCGACGACAGTGTGAGAATCGACGGGCCCTGCAGCATCCACTGCTTGGTCCGCCCGCAGCTCTGGAACTCCTCCTGCGAGGGGAGCCCGCCGGCGTCGAGGACGCACTTGAGAGCCTTCCAGTACCCGACCTGGAAGCCGAACGGATAGAATCCGTAGATCAGATCCGAGTTGTTCGTCCCGTAGTGGAAGTTGACGCCGAAGGCGGCCATTCCCCAGATGTCGATCTGGCTCGTGAACCGAAGGATCAGCTTCAGTCTCATGAAGAACCGGTAGCCGATGCAGTCGACCCACGTGCTCGCGGTGCGAGCGCCGAGCCCATCCGCGAGCGACCGCGTCAGCTTCTGATGAAAGAGTGATTGCGCGCTGGTCATCGTCGCGGGGGACAGCTCGTAGACGTACGTCCGCCCTTTCGGGTCTTCGCGGACGGTGGCGCGGCTCGGATCGAAGAGAAACTTGAACGCTTCCATCTCTTCGGCTCCGAACTCGACCTCCTCGCCTTCGCGTTGCGCCTTCAGCAGGCGGCTGCTGAGAATCTCCACCCCGCGCTCGGAAGAGATTTTCGGTGGCGACATCCATACCTTCTCGAGCGTCGTGCCCGCCGGATACGTGATCGCCGCGAACACCGTGGTTCGAGCGATCGTCACGAACAAGAACGCAGCGATCGAAACGATTCTTCTGCACATCGGAGGGCCCTCGCTTTCTCTCGTCGGTGCGAGAGAGAAGGAGCAGCCGGCGTGCCGCGCCTGTCGCTGTGAAAACGCTGCAATCACTGGGACTCCTCGGTGTCGGTGACCAGTGCGTGCCCGTTTCCGGCGTCCGGTTCCGGCTGCCGCAGACCGCCTTCGTTCGCGAGCGCGAGCCCGTGTCGGCGAAGTCGCCGCTGCAGGCTTTGCCGGGTGAGGCCGAGGAGCCGAGCCGCCGCCCCTTTGTTCCCGGAGGTGGTCTCGAGTGCGCGGACGATGTGGGCGCGTTCGAGCGCGCGCACCGTGAGCAGAGTCGTGGAGCCCGCGGCCGCGGCGGGTGCGGGCAGGATCGAGAGGGCGCTCGCGCGAATGCACGCGTCGTTGCACTGCAAGACCGCCGCTTCGATCGTCTGCCGAAGCTCGCGCACGTTGCCGGGCCATTCGTGTGACAACAGGGCCAGCTTCGCGTCGTCCGAGAGGCCGATCGCCGGCCTGCGAAAACGGAGCGCGGCGCGTGTCGCGAAGAGCTGGGCGAGAGGCACCACGTCGCTCCGACGCTCGCGCAGCGGCGGGAGCGGGATCTCCGCGCCGCGAAGGCGGTAGAACAGGTCCGCACGGAACGTGCCGCGCGTGATCTCGCGCGCCAGCACTCGGTTCGTCGCCGCCACCACCCGGCAGTGAAGCGGGCGAGGTGAAGCCGAGCCGAGGCGGCGGACCCGGTGCTCTTCGAGCACGCGAAGGAGCTTCGCCTGAGCGCCGGAAGGCAGCTCTCCGATCTCGTCGAGAAACACCGTGCCGTCCCCGGCTGCCTCGAAGAGGCCGGCGCGATCCATGGCGGCACCGGTGAACGCGCCGCGGAGGTGGCCGAAGAGCTCGCTCTCGAGGATGCTCTCCGGCAGCTCGGCGCAATTCAGCGCGAGCCACGTCTTCGAGCGCCTGCGCCCGAGACGATGAAGCGCTCGGGCGATGACCTCCTTGCCGGTGCCCGTCTCGCCCGTGACGAGCACCGGCACGGTCTCGTCCGCGAGACCGCGGCAGCGCCCGACGACGTGCTCGACGAGAGCTCGGCCGCCGAGGAGGCCCACGTACGGCAGCGCGCCGTCGTCGAAGGCGACGATCAAGAGATCGCGACCACGAAGCCCCTCGTCCGCCAAGAGCCGTCGTACGGCGCGGCCCAGCCGGTCGTCCGAGGGAATCTCTCGGGCGACGTCGATCAGCGCCGAGCGCGCGATCGCGAGCAGACGATGGGCGCCGCCAGCGAGATCCTCGAGCGCTTCGGGGAAGCCATCGCACGCATCGTCGCCGCACCAGAGGAAATCGAGGTAAGGCGCTCTGTACGCCGCCCAGGTGCGCCGGACCGCGTCGGGGTGCTCGGCGGGAACGGCGTCGGCGACGAGCTCGGAGAAATCACGGCGGAGCTCGTGGCCGCAGACGAGGGGAACCACTCGCGATCGGTCGAACGGCATGACACTCCTCGCCCACGTGAAGACTTCGCACAGCAGAGTAAGGGCGCGGTGCCGAGGGTAGCGATTCCCGTGCCGCCGCCGGCGTCCGAGGCAAACCGCGAATTGCGCCGTCGGCGAGCATCGGCCGTCGGCCGGCGGCGAAACCGATCGTTACGGGCGACGCGCGCAGGCCGTCCGCGAGCCGGCCGCGCTGAAACGCGTCATTGCCGGTGAAACGGATGCGGGCTCAGGAGCGGATGCCGTAGCGTGACATCTTTCGCCAGAGCGTCACGCGGGAGATGCCGAGCTCTCGTGCCGTACGTTCGCGGTTCCACCGGTTGCGCGCCAGCGCCTCGAGGACGCGATCCCGTCCCGATCCCGCGCCCTGGCGATCGAGGCGCCCCAGGAGCTCGGTCTCGTCGATGACGTCGTCGTTCGAGTTCACCAGCATGCGTTCGATCAGATTCTCGAGCTCGCGGACGTTTCCCGGCCACGAATGATTCTCCAGGGCATTTCGCGCGCGCTCGGAAAGCTCGCCGAAGCGCGTTCCGTTCCGGTGATTGAACCTCTCGATGAAGTGGTACGCGAGCAGCGTGACGTCCTCGCCGCGCTCGCGGAGCGCCGGGACCCGGATGCGCAGCACGTCGAGCCGATAGAAGAGGTCGCGACGGAAACGATCTTGCTCCACCAGCCGTTCGAGATCCTGGTTCGACGCCGCGACCACGCGCGCGTCGAAGCGCACGAATCGCGTCGAGCCGACGGGTTTGAACTCGTGCGTCTGAAGAACGCGCAGGAGCTTCGCCTGATGACCGGAGGCGAGGGCCTCGATCTCGTCGAGCACGAGCGTCCCGCCCTGGGTACTCTCGAGGAGACCCTTGCGGTCGGCGACCGCGCCGGTGAACGCACCGCGCATCGACCCGAAGAATTCGCTTTCGAACAGGTGCTCGGGGATTTCCGCGCAGTTCACGGCGACGTATGGCTTCTTCGCACGCGCGCTCGCGAAGTGGATTGCGCGAGCGACGAGCTCCTTGCCGGTGCCCGTCTCGCCTTCGATCAGAACCGTGGCGGTCGATCCGGCGGCCCGGACGACGGACGTGCGAAGCCGCAGCATCTCGCCCGTATCGCCGATGATCGCGCCGTACGGAGAGCGAACCTCGGCGGCTTTCGGCTCTGCGGCGCTCCCGGTGGCGGTGACGATGCGATGCAGCTGCTCGAGGTAGTCGCTCTTCTTGACGATGTAGTCGACGGCGCCTCCTTTGATGGCCTTGACGCAGACGTCCGTGGAGTCGGCGGACGTGAGGAAGACCACCGGTACGTCGCGGCCGTGGCGACGGATGTCCCGCAACACTTCGAGGCCGTTGCGATCGGGAAGCGAGTAATCGAGCAGGATCAGATGGAAGGGCCGCTCGCCGAGCATCGAGAGCGCCCGCTCCGCCGTCGGTGCGCGCATGACGTTCGCCGTCCCGCGCTCCCGCAGGCAGCGCTGGATCAACTCCGCGTGGGAGTTGTCGTCCTCGACGAGCAAAACGTTCATTGCGGTGTCTCCTCACGGACGCGAGGGGCGGAGGTTCATTCAGAGCGCCCCTCTCCGCCCGCTGTCAACCAGATTCGAGTCCCCGACGGGGATCACTCCCACCACGCGAGCGCTCGGTTGCAAGAGGAAGGCCACGTGGTTTGACAGCGGAGCGGTCCCATCGATAGAGCACGGCGCCGCCATGACGCTCGTCAGCGACTCGCATACGGCCGAGCGCTCGGGCCCGATCCGACATCAGACCGTGGAGGTGACGTGAACCCCGACTGGAAGCACGAGCGCGTCACCGCGAACGGTATCCAATTCCACGTGGTGACCGCCGGCTCGACCTCGGCGCCGCTGGTCGTCCTCCTCCACGGCTTCCCGGAGTTCTGGTACGCGTGGCGGCATCAGATCCCGGCGCTCGCGGAACACTTCCGCGTCGCGGTGCCCGACCTCCGCGGCTACGGCGACAGCGACAAGCCGCCGCGGGTCGCCGACTACGCGATCGACGTGCTCGCCGCCGACGTCGCCGGCCTGGTGCGCGCCCTCGGCGAGTCGAAGGCGACGATCGTCGGTCACGACTGGGGCGGCGGCGTCGCCTGGGCGACGGCGCTCGAGCACCCCGACGTGGTCGAGAAGCTCATCGTCCTGAACTGCCCGCACCCCGCGAAGTTCGCCCGCGCGCTCCGCACGAACTTTCGCCAGCTCCGCCGCAGCTGGTACATGTTCTTCTTCCAGCTGCCGCGGATCCCGGAGCGGCTGCTCCTCAGGAAGGACGCGGCGATCCTCGACACCATGTTCCGCGGGATGGCGAAGCGGCCGGGCACCTTCAGCGACGAGGACCTCCGCGAGCTCAAGCAGGCGATCCAGAAGCCGGGCGCCGCGACCGGAGCGATCAACTATTACCGCGCCGCCTTCCGGAACTTCCGTCTCA